>SXPC01000006.1 GCA_005778225.1 Planctomyces sp.
CGGCGCCATGGTTATTGAACGCATGCGAGAGCACACCAAGCTTCCCTTCGATGCTCACTTGATGATCTCGGACCCAGAGAAATACCTGAACGACTTCATCAAAGCCGGCTGCGACGGCATTTCGATCCATCTCGAAGCCGTCGCCAAGCCGATTCCCCTCCTCGAAAAAATCCGCGAAGCGGGAGCCCTCGCAGGCCTGGTCATCAACCCCCCAACTCCGGTCGAGATGCTCGAACCGTTCCTGCCTCACTGCGATCTGATTCTCATTATGAGCGTCAATCCAGGCTTTGGCGGGCAGAAATTCATCCCGGAAGCGCTCCCCAAACTGAAGTGGGTCAAAGAGCGGCTGCGTGATGATCAACTGCTCTCCGTGGACGGCGGGATAGCGATGGGAACGATTGCGGCAACTGCCCAGGCCGGCGCAAACCATTTTGTCTGCGGCAGTTCCGTCTTTGACCAGCCCGACTACTTTGACGCCATCACTAAACTCCGAACAGCAGCCACGGTATAATAATCGGTTGGCGCTGAGGTACGAAAGTCGACCTCAGCCATCAGACCGATCCTAGTTTTTGTGTTGAACTGCCTTGATACTCGCGCGTCACAACTCTCTACGGACCCTCCTCATGGGCTGTCGCCAGGTCATCCTTGTCCGCCCAGGCCGAACTGAATTCGACCTGCAGCGTCGTGTCCACGGTTCGCTCGAACGTCCTCTCTGCCCTGAGGGGCTGAAGGACGTCGAGCACATCATCGCCAAACTCGATGCGACCGAAATCAACATGATCCTCACCTGCGATGTCGACCCCGCAAGATCCACCGCAGAAATGATCGGCGAGGCCCTTGGCGTCCCTGTCAAAATCTGCGACGGCTTGGTGAACCTCAATCAGGGACTCTGGGAAGGGATGGGTGTCGAAGAACTCGAACAAAAATACCCGTCCACCGTGCACGCCTGGGAAGACCAACCAGAATCGGTCTGCCCTCCTCAAGGCGAATCCCTCAGCAAAGCCCGCGAGCGTCTCGAAAAGACCCTCAAAAAACACCTCAAAGCCAAAGCCTGCATGGCCATCGTCGCCTGCGAGCCCACTGCCTCACTCATCAAACGCATCATCCTCAACGACGACACCCCACTGCCGCTGACCAACGAATGCAACCAGCAGCACAGCATCGAAATCATCCCCCTCAACCAGGACGCCTTAGCCTGATCCCAGGCGAGCGGGGAGTGTCAACTCCCTGTCCCCTGTGCTCCCAACAAAAACCGCCACTCAGAGTACGCCACAGCGCAATTTCTTATTGCCCCCAGGTTGAAACAGCGTCTGCAATAAAAAGTCGTGCCATGCTCACAGCTTTGGGTGAGCATGCTGCTTTTATGGACTCTCACCGTTCAGAACATGCTTGCTCAAAGCCGCAAGCATGGCACGATGAATCCAAGCTCTTCACTCCTACAAATACGACAACAATGTCTGCTGCAACGAGTTCGCCGTAATCTGCTGGGTTGCCTGCAGAACAAACTGAGCGTAGCTGAAATCAGTAAACGCCTGCGTAAGATCGATCTCGAACACCTGCGACAAAGACTCCTGCATATTGAGTTCCTGATCAGCGAGCTGACTCTGCATATCATCCAGTGACTTCAGACGCGCCCCGACATCCCCGCGCAGAATCGTAAACGTCGACAGCTGACGCGTCAGCTGCTTATCAATTTGCCCTAGCGCAACATCATCGCCACTCTCCAGCGCATCCCGCAGACGATACAGCATGTCGAACATCCCATCGGGCCGCTGAGGGTTGACGTCTTTCCCCGTCAGCGGCACCAGTGGATCGATCCCCGTTTCGCTCCCGTTCAGTCCCAGCGCTTTCGAGACAATGTTCTCCCCAATCGTCAACGGCCCCGTTCCCGAGTTGTCGACCAGCTGAATCCCATTCCCATTCGGTACAAAGCTCGCCACCAGGTTCCCAGGGTCGATCGCATTGATCGCCGTCAGGACGTCCTGCATCGTCGTCGCGGTCGAGAGATCGAGATTCGTTGTCGTTCCATCACGACGCGTAATATCCAGCGTGAATCCAGAATCGACGTGAGCCCCATACCCCAGATTGAGATCCGCCAGCTTCGTATTCGCATTGAGCGTTCGCAGCCCCAGATCGGTCGCAGCTGTCCCGCCATACTCTCCAATCGAGAAGTTGGCACCGCTCAGTTTGCTGGAGATCTCGATCCCCGAACCATCCGCAGACAGCCCGACATTCAGATCCAGCCCCGTCGCACGCACAGCGTTGAACAACCCTTCGACCGTCGTGACCCCCGACAGGTCCACATTGACCGTCGTATCGTTGAGCGTCAGCTGAATCCCCGTCCCCGCTGCAACCGTCGGGAACGTCCCGCCATTGAACGCCGACAAAGGCGTCTGCAATGACACCGTCGGATTAATAGTCCCCCCATTGATCACCGCCGCTGCAGCCGAAGCAATCCCAAGGTCCCGCGCGATCGACTTCCCGGTCTGGTCAGCGACCGCAACCGTGCCCGCCGTCGGCGTCAGTCTTAATCCGCTTCCCGTCGCAGGATCGATATCCAAAGTCAGATCGCCACCAAACGGCGCCTCGATCCGCGTCTTCAAATCCCCCAGCGTCTTCGCGCCAGATAAATCAATCTGCTCTGTCTGAGGTCCGCCCCCCGTATCGACCGTGACGCTGATCGTTCCCAGGCTGACACCCTTGCCGCCGAGCAGCTGATCAATCTTCGTGCTCATCGACAGCGTCGGGTTCAGATCCCCCGAACTGACTGTCGCAAACGGATCGAACGCCCGCGTCGCATCGATGCTGTTCCCGAGCAGCTGATCGAGACCAACATACGACTCAATCTGAAATCCGTTCCCGTTGTAGTTGATCGTTCCATTGGTATCAGTAAACGGAACCGTCTTATTGTTACTCCCTGCAAACAGATACCGGTCGTTGTACTTCGTGTTTGCGAAGTTCAACGCCTGCTTGATCAGAGAGCTAACTTCCTCAGCCATCTCCTGCTTCTCTGCCGTCGTCGCATTGTCCCCCGTTCCCGCCAGCAGCAATGACTTGGCACTGTTGAACACATCACCCAGACTGTTGAGCGCATTCTCCGTGGCACTCAAAAACCCGTCACTGGCCTGGATATTCGCCTGCAACTGCGAATTCTTCTCCAGCGACTTCTGCAGAATGATGGTCTTGATCGCTTCCGCAGGCGATTCCGACGGCAGCTGGAACTTGTTTCCCGTCGTAATCTGCTCGCTCAGCTTCTGCAGCATGTAATTCTGCTGCGTCAACTGCGACTGCGAACGAGACAACTTCAGCGAAGAAGGAATCCGCCCCGGCAGTAATGGTCCAATACTCATAACGACACTTACCTAAAACTGGTATCTCACCAAGGAGAGAATGAACCACGGATAAACACAGATTGACACAGATATCAGAAGATAAGTCCTAACTTCCTTATCTGTGTCCACCTGCGTTTATCTGCGGTTCAAATTGATTTTGTCTCATCCGTGTTTCTTCGTGTTAATCCGTGGTTCGCCTTTTCGCCGGAAAGCTCTCAGATATTCAATAAAACCTGATACAACTGATCGACCGTCGAGATGATTCTCGCCGCCGCCTGATAGGACTGCTGGTACTGCAAAATCTTGATCGTCTCCTCGTCGATACTCACGCCCGAGATCTGATCACGCTGACTCTGCAACGACGACAAGAACGTCGTGTAACCATCCTTCAATGCCTTCTCCGTCGATGAATTCGTCGCCACCCCGGCCACCAGGTTGTTGTAAAACTGATCGACATCGATCTCGCCAAGAACGCTCGAAGGCGTCTCCAGGAACTTCGCCAGTTGGATGATGTTCGTGTTATCGCCATCCCCCCCTCCTTTGCCCGTCGCGAGCAGAGAAGGATTGTCGACGATCTCTTGATTGACGGAGATGTTCGTCGAATTCGTCCCCTGGAAAAACGTGTTGATCCCCAGAGATGCCAGCGCACCACTGCTGTCATTCGAGAAACGAATCTCATAACCATCCGCAGCCTGCAGCTGCAGCTTCCCATCCGTCGTCAACGTCGCCGTCAGGTTGCCAAGTCCATCGAGCGTTGTCTGCAAACCAGCCAGTGTCGTGTCGTTCCCACCCAGACCGTCCGCATCAATATTGATCACGGTCGTCTCTTCTTGTCCGGTTTCCTTGTTGACCAGCTTGATCTCGAACTGACCATGCTTCACCGGAAACGGCAGCCCCGATTGATTCAGCGTCGACGTCGTGCTGCTGGCTCCATAGGTACCAGTCACATTCTGATACCCGACAAGTCCTTCTCCCTGAGAATGCAGCGTGTTGAGCGTATGAATCAACCCGGCTGTGAACTGGTCGAGATCCTTCGTAAACCCGCCGAGGACTTTATCACGACCTTCGATGATCCCCTTGATCTCACCACCCGTCGGGTCCAGCTCCGCTCCCGATTCAATGATCCTGAGCTTGTTGACGACAACATTCTGATCCTCGGAAACATACGTCTCGAAATGCTGCGTCGTGCTCCCCTGCACCAGCACGTTGGTATCGGTATACAGATCGATCATCCCGTTCTCACGCTCAACCGCCTGCACCGGCATGATCTCAGCCAGTCGATTGACCGCCTCCAGCCGCAACGAACGCAGCCCCCCCGCATCACTCTTGAGCAGCCCCGCTGCTTCCAGTTTCACGATCTCCTTGTTGTACTGCGCGACCTGGTCAATCAGTCCATTCGCCTCCTGGACCAGCGCATCAACCTGCTCAGTCGTATTCGTACGAGCTCGATCAACGCCCGTTCGCACTGACTGAATCTGCTTGGCCAGCGCATCCCCCGCCGAGATCACCAGACTGCGCAACGAACTCGACTCCGGCTGGTTCACCAGCTCCTGCAGCGCACTGGAAAGCTTGTTAAGCCCCGTCGAAAGATCCCCTGTCCCCAGTTCCGAAAGAATCGTTTCCAACTGGTTATAAGCATCGACCTTCCCGGAAGAAGTCGCCAGATCCGACTTCGACGTATGGATCTTCGTCTCAAGATAAAAGTCGAGCTGCTGCTGAACCCCCGTGACCGAGGCGCCGGTCCCCAGGAGCAGCCCCCCCTTGAGATACGACCGATCCGCACGCAGAATCATCGACTCACGCACATACCCCGGCGTGTTCGAATTTGAAATATTCTGACCAGCAACCTGCACCCCCGTCGAGAAAATCTCGAGAGAGCGACCAGCCATCGTGAGTGCAGAGGTGAGTGACATAGGCGCTAGGTCTTAGGCGTTAGGCGCTAGGGAAGAAAAAAGAGTAAAAACGATTTCTGTATGATTTCTTGCACTAGCCGCCTCACCGAGTGTTACGAGCGAGACATTCATTCCATGTCTCTTCCTAACGCCCAGCGCCGAACGCCTAGCGCCTCCCCTCACGCACTCGCATCCAGAAACGAACTCGCCGAGTGGCGTGACGAAAAATCCTGGTCGTACGTCGGTGCTTTCTTTCCCGCAAACGTGATCAGCTCGACCATCTCGCCATACACCTGCTGGCTTCGATTGGCGAGGATCCACATCGACCAGCACTTCTCCCGCAGTTGCAGATTGTAAGCATGCACCTGCTGCACTCTGGCAAGGACATCACCCGCCTCCACCATCGGACACACCTTCAACCAACTCGTCAGCGACGCGGTTTGTGGATCAAGTCGTCGCAGCAGCTCCAGAATCTTCTCACGCTGCTGATGCTGCTGGGCATACCGTGCCAAAAGCCCCTGCTCCTGACTGATCACCCCCGACATCGTCTCAAACTGGGCGGCGGTCAAATCTGCCTTCTTGCGGACATACAGCGCCAGAAGCTCTTTCTGGATCGTGATCGTCTCAGCCTGCCACAGATCGATCTGTCGCACAAATTCGGCGTGAAGCTGTTGAATCGCGTCTTGCATGGCGAGAGCCCTTCCATGGGCAAATGTTTCGAATGTCGTTTGGCTGATACGTCCTTCGAGACCCCCAGCTATCGTTTACTTCGGCCATGATCTCCGCAAAATTGACCTGAACTGTGGCAACGGTCGTAGCGAATGTAGGAATCATTCCCGTTGTACCGGTTACACAGACTTAGTAAGCTGCGCAAAATTTAACGATCGCAAAAGACAGCGAACCATGGAGGCCCGCGATCGCTTTTCAACGAGGAATTCACCGGTCCCATGTCCTTTCTCTTAACGCTTTCCCCCCTTCAGCTCGGAATTCTGATTTTCTTCCTGCGAATCTGCGACGTCTCCATCGGGACTCTCCGCATGATCGCCGTCGTCAATGGACGCATCCCACTCTCTGTCTGTCTGGGATTCATTGAGGTCTTTCTCTGGGTCTTCGGCGTGTCACAAATCCTGCCACGCATCGCTGAACACCCGCTGATCATCGTCGCCTACGCCGGCGGATTTGCGACCGGAAACGCCGTTGGCATCGCCATCGAAAAACGCATGGCCCTCGGCATGGTCGTCATCCGCATTCTCACAACCAACTACGGCAAGGACATGCACCACTCCCTCGCAAACGTCGGCGCCGAGCAGATCACCATGTTCTCCGGCCACAACGACACCGGTGTCGTCACCGAAGTTTATATGATCGCCCCACGCCGCAAAGTCGCCGAAATCACCCGCGCAGCCCAGCAGATCGACGCCAACCTCTTCTACACCATCGAACCCCTCCGCCAATGGAGCACCCGCAGCTCCGACCGCCTCCCCATCACCACCAACTGGCGCAACATCTTCCGATACAAATACAAATAAACAGCATCAAACGCACGCCTGCGCGTCCATCAAAAGGCCCCCCGGGAATCGGGGCGAAAACGTCGCAGGTCGTTGACGGGGGAGACTTTTGGATCGGGATTCCTATAATAAACGGGAATCTTTGGTCTTCATTCAGTTAGGGTCTCCATGTCTGAATCTGCTCCGCAACCGCCTCGGCGGTTTCCATTTGGCTGGGTAGTCGGCTCGGTTCTGTGGGTGATTGTGTTCGCCGTGCTGTTCTTCGGCCCACGCAAGCAGCCTGACAACAACGAGCAGACGGCTCAGGAAAACGAATACGAAGTCGTCCCGTTGGCCAGTCAGCCAGTCGATGACGTCACTCTCGAGCCCATCGTCGTACCCGAATTCCAGCTGATCTCACAGGAAGGCCAGCCAATCAAGCGAGAAGACCTTCTCGGCAAGCCCTGGGTCGCCAGTTTCATATTCACGAACTGCGCCGGGCCTTGTACGAATCTGACGAAGACCGTCATGGAACTAAACGCCGCGACCAAAGGCGCCGACGTGAAGTTCGTCTCGTTCACCGTCGATCCCGCCCGGGACACGCCCGAACGGTTGACGCAATATGCAGAAATGTTTGCCGCCAAACCCGATCGCTGGCTGTTTTTGACGGGTGAGAAGTCAGCCATTTACGACCTGATTCGCAATACGTTTCAGCTGGTCGTTGAAGAAGAACCGACGAGTTCCGCACGCCTCGGTTTCGAATTTGCCCACTCGACACGTCTGATCCACATCGACGCCGAGGGAAAAATCGCTGGATCTTACAAAGGTGAAGATCCCGCCGAGATTGCCATTCTCCGTCGCGTCCTCCTGGGACAGACCCAGACACCACGTCAAAACCAGTTTTTCAGGGTCGTGCCCAAAGACAAACCGCCCGTAGAAGAGCAGAAGACATCAAACCTGCCCAAAAGTCCTGAACCCATGAGTCCTGACGAGGTGATCATTCGCGGACAGGACAGCGGCGAAAATCCCCCTGCTGTCACCGTAACTGAGCCCCCCGCCAATCAACCACCAGCCGCTGCCCCCCCTACCAAAGTCCTGCCCGATTGGATCGCCCGACTCCCCGTGACAAATGCCGTCCTCAACAGCCTCGCCACCATTCTACTCATGGCAGGCTATATCGCGATAAAAACAAAACACGCCCATACCCACCGCAATCTGATGATCTCGGCATTTGTGGTGTCGGTCCTGTTTTTGGGGTGTTATCTGACCTACCACTTTGGTATGCAATATTATCTGGGCGATGCGTCCAAGAAGTTCACAGGCACAGGCTGGATTCGACCAGTCTACTATGTGATCCTTCTGACACACGTCCTGCTCGCGATGGCAGTGCCCGTTCTGGCCCTCATGACGTTCTACCGAGCGTTCCGAGGGCAGTGGGACAAGCACAAAAAAATCGCGAAGATCACCTTTCCCATCTGGCTGTACGTGTCCGTCACAGGTGTGGTGATTTACGGCATGCTCTATCACTGGCCAACGGCAGTAGCAGGTTAATCGATGAAAAACATCCTGTTTGCAATCCTGTTGACAGCGGCGATCTGCTCGCCCGTCTCTGCCTGTCCGATGTGTAAGTCCGCATCAGAAGATGCCGCCAAGATCGATCCCAATGCCGCGCTCCAGCCAACAGCCTACGCCGCCAGCATCGCCTTCATGCTGCTGGTCCCAGCAGGAATTTTTTCCACCCTGGGCTACGGCCTGTACCGAATGGCCAAAGCAGAAGCCGCCGCAATCAAAAAACAGGACGAGAACCACGGATAATCACCGATTCACCTCGATAGAAAGAGTCGTGAGTTGTCCGTCATGAAGCTTCTTGAATCTTCTGACTCATCCGTGTCAATCAGTGTCCATCCGTGGTTGTCCCGCTTCTCACGAAACACAGTGAGCAAACAGAATTGAAAGGTTGGACGTAAGAAGAATGTAGGCTGGCAATCGGTTAGTATATTGGGAGTCGTTCACGGCCTGAAACTCCCCTTCATCCCCCTTCGGTTCGCGTCTCACTTGAACTAGATCAGGATTGACTGCTTGACGTTTGAACTGGCTTATCCTGAATTCTTGCTGCTGGGTATCCCGGCCTATCTGCTTTATCGTCGCTATGGCCAGGCGTCCGGCGTCACCAAGTGGCTGCGAATTGCCCTGCTGACCGTCCTGCTGATCTGCCTGTGCGGCCCTCAGATGAACCTCGGAGGCTACGGCATCGACGTCATCGCCGTCGTCGATCGCTCGCGTTCCATGCCCGAAGGAGCCGATGCAAATATCCGCGAACTGCTGACAAACCTGGATCGCAATCGCGGGACCTACGACAACCTGGGAATCGTCACGTTCGGTCTGGAATCCCAGTACGAGCGTGGCCCGCAAAACACCGGAGAGTTCAGCGAGTTCACCAAAGAAATCACGCCCGATGGATCGGACATCGAAGCCGCGCTCGAAAAAGCCCTCTCCACACAAAACCCAAACCGCCCCGTCAGAATCCTGCTCTTCAGCGACGGACAGTACAGCGGAGCATCACCCACAGGCAGCGCACGACGCGCGCGAGAGCTCTCCGTCCCGATTGACTATCGCGCCTTCGAAACCTCTAACACAGGCGACGCAGCGGTCGAGTCGATCGATCTCCCCCGCACCGTCACTCCCAGAGAGCCCTTCCAATTTTCCGCCTGGATCTATGCCGACAAGCCGACATCCTCGAAAGTCACCGTCAAACGCGGCGAAACAGTCATCGCGACCACCAACAAAGTCCTCAACATCGGCCGAAACCGACTCCTGTTCCGTGACCTGATCGATCAGGCCGGCTTCTTCGAATACTCGGTTAGTCTCGAAGTCGACAATGACCCGATTCTCGAAAACAACACCGGCATCGGCAGCGTTCGTGTCGAATCAGGCCCGCGCGTCCTGCTCCTCAACAATGACGGCGAGGCAGGAAATCTGGGACGTGCAATGGACTCTGCACGCATCCCCTACGATGTCGCCAAAGCCACCGAGCATCCTATGACTCAGGATTCTTTGGATTTGTATCGGACAATCATTCTGGAAAACGTCCCGGCCGGTGACCTCGGCCGATTGAAAATGGAGCGAATCGCACAGTTCGTCGAAGACCTCGGTGGCGGACTGCTGGTGACCGGTGGCCAGAGAAGTTTCGGCCAAGGCGGCTATTTCAAAAGCCCCCTCGATCCCGTGCTGCCAGTCTCGATGGAACTGCGTGAAGAACATCGAAAAACACGCGTCGCATTCGCCATCGCCCTCGATCGCTCCGGCAGTATGACAGCCCCCGTCAAAGGCGGTAAAGTCAAAATGGATCTGGCAGACCTCGGAGCCGCCGAGTGCATCCGCCTTCTCTCCCCCGGCGATAGCGTCTCACTGATCGCCGTCGATTCGTCAGCCCACATCGTCATTCCGATGACCGATATCGATGATCCCGTCCCGCTGGCACAGAAAGCCATGGGCATCCAAAGCGAAGGCGGCGGCATCTACGTCTACGAAGCACTGATGGCCGCTGGTACGGAACTGATGAAAGCCGATCAGTCGACCAAACACATCATTCTGTTCTCCGACGCCCAGGACAGCGAAGAGCCCGGCAACTACCAGGCATTACTCAAGAAGTTCGAAGCAGCCGACATCACCGTCAGCGTGATCGGACTCGGCAAACCGACAGATGTCGATTCCGAACTCCTTAAAGACATCGCCAAGCTCGGCCGCGGAAACATCCTGTTCACAGAAGACGCCGAAGAACTCCCCCGCCTGTTCACCGAAGATGCCATGTCAGTCGCCCGAAGCAACTTCATCGAAGCAGACCCCGAAACGCAGCCCGACGGCATCCCCGCCGCTCCACTCAACGATCTCCGCATGATCGGAGAATTGAACCTGACCGGCTTCCCCACAGCAGGGGGATACAATCTCTCTTACATCAAGCCCGAAGCAACCATGGGCATCATCTCCCAGGACGAATACAACGCCCCCTGGGCCGCCTACTGGTACCGCGGCCTGGGTCGAGTCGCAGCACTCACGTTCGAAGTCGACGGAAAATTCTCCGGGAACTTCGGCAAGTGGGATCAGTACGAACCATTCCTGGTGACCAATACCCGCTGGCTGCTGGGCGGCGATAATCCGAAGTCCGTCTACCTGACATTGCAACAAGACGGACAGGACGCGCTCGCCACATTGGAACTCGATCCGAATCGCCCCGCAGGCAGTGCACTCGCACCAGAACTGTTATTGATCCCGCCAGGAGATGAGCGAATCGAACCTCAGTCGATTCCCCTGGAATGGATCGGCCCAGACGCCCTCGAAGCCCGAGCAAAGCTGAACCGCACCGGCACCTATCGCACGATCATCAAAACCGGCCCAGGCCAGTTCCAACGCGGCCCCGCCTTATCTCTCCCCTACTCCCCCGAGTTCGCCCCCAGAATCGGCCTCCCTTCCGGACAAGAGACACTCCAGCGCGTCGCCGAACTCTCCGGCGGACGCCAGAGAACCGACGTCATCGAAGTCTTCAAAGACCCGCCCAGATCTCCCACCAGAAACACACTGATCCCCTACTTCCTGCTTGTAGGACTCGGCCTGCTCGTCACCGAGATCGCCGGACGTCGCCTGCAACTCTGGTCAGCACACGCCGTCGTCGAAGAAACCGGCTTCCGCGACAAAACAGCCACCTGGCTGCTGGGCCTTCTCATCCCGAAGAAAACCGGCCCCAGGAAACGAGCCGTAACGCCAGTTGGTGCCAGCAAAACATCGTCGACACCCTCCACAACGCCAACCCCGAAGCCCGCCGTCGCGACAACCGCCACCAAACCCGTCGACACAGGCGAGCAAAAAGTCGCCGACGCGTTCTCCCGTGCCAAGAAGCGAGCCCAGGATCGTCGTTAACCACTGCCAGGCACACCGTGTAACTACGGGTATGTTTGCTCAAAGCAGACCTTTAGTTGCGTAATAGTCAACGGGTGTGAACTTGCTTCTTGAAAAGCTCGCTTAGTCTTAACTCTTTCTTAATAGACATGAGAAAGAATCCTGCATGCATTTCGCGAAGCACGTCTCAGGGGATGAGACGTCGGATATGCACTGCCAGGCCCTCGTTGGCCGCTTAGGGTTGCGACTCGATAATGAACATGCTGACTCGCCGTTCCGGACAGGATTCACGTCGCCATGATTGCCTGCTGCTAAGTGTCGCAATAATTGCTATTGCTAATCATTTCAGCGTCGCCTTCGCAGAATCGCCAGCCCCGCCCCAGCCTCGCGGTCACCTGGAAGTTCTCCCCATCGCCGGTTATGAGCATGGCGGCGCAGAAATCTCCGCGTTTCACGCCCCCTCCAAGCACCTCTTAACCGTCAATGGCCAGAAGAAGGGGATCGATGTCCTCGATCTCTCCAATCCTGCCTCACCAAAATATCTGACGACCTCCCTTCTCGAGGATCTGGGAAGCCCGACTTCCGTCGCGGTTTCATCAGACATGATCGCTGTCGCCGTCATGAATGCAGACAAAACCAAGAAAGGCCATGTCGTATTTCTCGGACCCGATGGTCAGCGTCTGAAAACCCTGGAAGTCGGTTATGAGCCCGACATGCTGACCTTTGCTCCCAATGGAAAACTGCTGCTCGTCGCCAATGAAGCGGAACCCACAGACGATTACACTGTCGACCCCCGCGGATCAATCAGCATCATCGATGTCTCAGGGCCTGTTGAATCACTGAACCCATCCCGCATAACAAACGCAGGCTTTGAAAAATTCGATTCTCAGAAGAACCAGCTCGATCCCAGCATCCGTATCTTCGGACAGAATGCCTCCGTCTCTCAGGACCTCGAGCCCGAATACATCGCCATCTCCGCCGATTCCAAAACAGCCTGGGTCACCTGCCAGGAGAACAACGCATTCGCGATTCTCGACCTCGAGAAAAAAGTCGTCACGAAACTCGTGGGATGTGGCTTCAAAGATCACAGCCTGACCGGCAACGGGCTGGACGTCAGCGACAAAGACAACACGATCAATATCCGCTCGTGGCCAGTGAAAGGCATCTATCAGCCCGATGGAATCGCCGCTTTTGAAGTTTCCGGAAATACCTATCTGGTGACCGCCAATGAAGGTGACCACCGGTCCTATGAGACCTTCAACGAAATGCGACGCGTGAGCGAGTTGAAGCTGGATCCAAACGCGTTTCCGAACGCAGAAGAGTTACAAAAGGACGAGAACCTCGGCCGTCTCCAGGTGACAACCGTCAATGGCGACCAGAACCGTGACGGACTCTTCGAAGAGCTTTACTGCTTTGGTGGTCGATCCTTCTCGATCTGGTCGAATGAAGGCAAACTCGTCTACGACAGTGGCGATCAGTTCGAACGTTACCTGGCCGATCAATACCCCAAGTTCTTCAACTCAGATCACGAGAAAGCAGACTTCGAAGGACGCAGCAAACATAAAGGCTGTGAGCCCGAAACCGTTGCCGTTGGTCGCATCGCCAATCGCGTGTATGCCTTTGTCGTCCTCGAGCGAATGGGAGGCATCATGGTTTACGATGTCACCGCTCCCTCTGCCCCCGTCTTCGAAAACTATGTCACGACACGAGACTTCCAGAACAATGCAGGTGATAACGGGCCCGAAGGGGTCATGTTTCTTTCTGCCGAAAAGAGCCCGACCGGGCGTCCTATGTTAATTGTCTCTTACGAAATCAGTGGCACCACTCGCTATTACGACCTCCAGCCTCGGGCAGATGTCGTGCTGAATGAGTAGCTTTCGAGCGAATCCCGGCAACCTATTGCTTCCTTGCAAACCGTTTGATTTCCATTTTTTTATTCATGGCAAACGAGATTCACGTCTCAAAATACACAACGTTGCCGGTCATGCGGCAAGAAAGGGCCTTTCTGATGTCATCAAGTCGAGTCCGTGGTTTTACTCTGATTGAGCTTCTTGTGGTGATCGCAATCATTGCGACTCTCGTTGCTCTCCTGCTGCCAGCCGTTCAGCAGGCCCGCGAAGCAGCCCGCCGTTCGACCTGCAAAAACAATCTCAAGCAGCTCGGCCTGGCCATGCATAACTACCACGACACCCACAATACTCTGCCACCAGGCTGCCTGCTGCATGCCAACACCAGTGGAAACGCCGACCGCGCCGTCGGCGGCTGGGGATGGAATACCTTCCTCCTCCCATACCTCGATCAGGCTCCTCTGTACGACGCCCTCAATCCAAACGGCAAGAACTTCCCAGACAACAACGTCGTCAACCACCTCGTCCAGACACCGCTCGCCGTCATGATGTGTCCATCCGATGCCAGCCCCGCTGTCAACAATTACATCGGCTACGCCGACACTGCCGGTAACGGTCTGGCAAAGTCGAACTACCCCGCCATCTGCGGCAGCGTTGGCGCCGAAACGAATCAATGGGCGACTGTCGTCCAGAACAACAAGGGAAATGAGATCGGCATGTTTACCTACAACAGCGCCGTCCGATTCCGCGACGTGATGGATGGACTGAGCAACACCTTTGCCTGCGGCGAACGCAGCTGGGATGGCGTTCAGACAAAAGACGACCTCCGAACCGACGCCAACGGCACCACCTACGCCGCCTTCGACTCAAATCCGTCTCTCGGCTGGGTCGGCCCGACGCCACGCAAAGGTTCCACCTGGGCCGGTCGACACGGCCAGACAAACAGCTCCCCAGCCAACGGCGAAAAATATGCGACCTTCGTCCGCACAACCAACAACGACAAATTCCTCCCCAACGGCGTCGGCTCCGCCAGCGCCAGCAGCATGCACAAAGGCGGCGCACAATTCCTGATGGGCGACGGAGCCGTCCGCTTCATCAGCCAAACCCTCTTCCGCGACACCTACCGCTACCTCGGCAACATCAACGACGGCCAAGTCATCGGCGAGTTCTAAGACACGCCTGACTTCATGACGTCTTGAAGACGCCGTATATCTTTTGTACGAATCAATTCTAGGACGCCGTCTCGCACAAACGAGACGGCGTCTTTTTATTTTCCAGCATCGTCGCCGTTATCTTTTACAGGTTGTCCCGCCCAGAAGATGACAAACACGATCGAACAGAACACCGCAAAGAAGTAGCCATACAGGCTGGCGTGATACCGGATACTGAACCCCAAACTATTTGCGATAACCATCAACCAGCTGCCGCGAGTCACATACCCGCCATCGTTCCAGTTGTCGATCCAGCCCCCTGCGCCGAAGACGGCGATGAGCATACCAAAGAAGAAGCCGACGACCGAGAGGCCCATGAAGAGTCGTCGATAGTACGGTGAGATCGTTATAGCGACCACCATTCGACGGATCGATGGCAGCCGTATATCCAGCTGCTTCGGAGGATTGTTAGATGACCAGGAGTTGTCGCGGGTCGTGCTCATAGATCTCTTTAAACTCACACTCGATAGAGTTTCCATTCATCAGCGGCAGGCTGAACTAGTTTGCGATCAGGACTGACAGATCGCGAAACGTTTTGAGATCCCCGATGTCAATCCGACGTGGAGGGAGTTTGGCGATCCACTGGCTGACGCCGTAGAGAACAGCTGTCAACAACAGGTTGCTGACAAAGAGAGATGTCGGGCCCCAAAAGTATAAAGGGATATTGGCGCTCCAACTGATGACGGCCAGGATCGTGATCAGATTGAAAAGTGGCTGGGAAAACCGAATGCGAGGAAGCTCTGTGGGAGCGAGTTTGATGATGTCGTCCAGTTTGGGGTAAAGAGAGCGACTCAATTCGTTCAAGCTGCTCGATGGAGTGAGCCGCGAGACATCAGCACCGGCGGAGGCAAGGAGGCTGCGGATCGTGAGAAATGCGCCTGCAGGGCGGCAGCTGACACCGGCAATGCGGCAGGGGCGAATGACGGGACGTCGGGCGTGCTCTGCGATTTTGTTGCAGACGTCTCGGAGAGTATAGGGCTGCCTTGTGTCGAGCAGTCTGGCCCATTCTTCCTCGGGGACTTGAATACTCCAGTACTGATTGATGGCTCGCCCATGTTCGACGGGCGGGCGAAGCTCCCAGCTGAAATCCCATTCCTCGACTGTGGTGTCAAAGGTGAGCGGCTCGCCGAACGTGACGCTGAATTGATCAAAATATTGAAGCACCGCGAGGACATACTCGGGCGTCGCGGGCTCGGTATCGAGTGGGTAGTCGGCTTCCATGGGGAATATTCCAGGATCATTCGAGCTGAAGGTTATGCTCGTTGAGGGTAATCGATGAGATCGCTTTGTTCAAAAGGGGAATGCCACAGTCATAAATTTTCAGTAAGATCAATCAGGAGTTGATCGTACACGAGTTCTGTTCCATGGGGAGCTGGCCCTGCTGAATCGATGTCAGAGGTAGGAGGGGTTAGCGTATGGAGGGGATGGTGACGATGGAGAGTGAGGCGGGCAAGAAGCGACGGTGGAGCTGGCGTGTCTATGCATGGCTGGGAATTCTGGTGAGCATTGGAATCGAATTCGGCCTGATGAACGCCTATCGGAGCGTGCGCTTTCACTATTTTCATGATCCGGCCTTTGAGTATGCACCGATCGCCGCGGCTACGATCACTGCTCTCTCTTACTTCTTCTTGGCGTTGATCATCATCAGTCTCCTGGCGCTCGTATTCATTCCGTTTCGATTTCAGAAGCTATTACACGCTCTCATACTCTACGCGATGTGCAGTGGTTTGATTGCGATCATGGCAGAAGCGATCCCGAATGCTCATCAGGCTGCCTTCAGATCGATGGTCAAAGAATCCGCTAAGCCGCTGATTTCCGCCATTAATCGATACGTTCAAAGGACGGGGCATCCCCCGGAGAAACTGGATGATCTGGTCCCGGTGGACATCCCGTCGATTACTGGAACCGGTTTTCCGCGATACCCCGCTTTTGGATACGAGCCGGTTGCTCCTGCTCTCAAGCCGGACGGGATCTGGCAATTGCGATTCGAGTATCAGGAACCGGAGGGAAACGAGTTTGTCCTCTTTTACGCGGGAGTGGATCCGAAGGCCGCGAGAGATGACCGGATTGCTTCGCCTTATTGGGAACGAGTAACGCGCGGAGAATTTTATGCCAACAGACATGTCCGATGATCAAACGGTTGACGGGATTTCTTATGAATAGCAATGAAGCCTCGCCCAAAGCTCATACTGCCTGGAATACTCGGACAACGATCTGTTTTGTGATGTTGTCCAGCGGAGTCCTCTCGCCCATCATGTTCGGATTCTACGGAAGATACGCAGCCTCTTATTACGCACAACCAGCGACTTCATCAGCTTGGAACACAGCCGTACTGGCATACTCACTGGCCTTGTTCTTCATCGCCCTGATGTGGTTTTGTTTCCTGTTGCTCATGTTCGTTCGACCGACTTTTTTTCCAAATGTTGCTGCGATGTTCTTCTGCATCTTCTTTGCAGATTTTGTTGCGTTGATACACCCGGATACAACTCGAATCGATCGGACAGTCGTTAGGAAATCCGTAGAACAAAACGCTGCGGAACTGATTGAGAAAATCGATCGTTACACTGAAGAACACGGCACTCCGCCTGAGAAACTCGCGGATCTTGTTCCCAACTATCTTCCTTGGATTCCAGAGATCGGCCCGCCCCGATTTCCTCAGACTCACTATCGATCAGGTGGTACGCACGCAGAGCCGAAAGCGGCATGGAACCTGTGGATTGAATTCAGGTCTCCCAGGCAAGAAGAACTGGCGTTGCATTACTCTGGTGTCAGAAACGATCAGCACTTCGGCGATAAGAATATTCGTTCGATGCCGAGACCAGAATGGAAGATAACAACGCCGATCTTGCTGAATGCTGTCGAAGAGTAATGAGGTGAATGCTCAATGGTTCACGAACGGGGAGCCTGCACCTGCTGAAAGCCCCTTGTCGCCAGCAGCCGACTATCGCCTAACCGGCTTGTGAGATCTGATAGTCGTTCTACCACAGAAACTTTGTGCCCATTGCTAAAAGCATTAGATAAGCGAACAAGCAGAATGGAAAAGCAGTAAGCGCGATGTGAAAGCGTTTCGAAATTATGAAAGACGCAGGAATCGTCAGAGCAAAATAGACCACGATCATAATGGGATCGATCAGATCACAGCCAAAACCAATTGCGAACAGCAGGCCCGCATCAGCGATGCCCCAAAGTGTGTAACCCACAATGTCTGAGAGTCGTATTGCCATGCGTTAATTATGGCGGATTCATTCTCGAATAGTAAAACAAAAAAACGCTGGCACGTCGTCACGTGCCAGCGTCTCTCTCAGTTGATTTCGCACAGACGAAAAGCCTGCACCACTTATCAGATACCCGGAATATCAAGCTGCTTCTCAGCGGCGAATTTACGCAGCTTCTTCAACGCTCGACTTTCCAGCTGACGGATACGTTCCTTGGTCACGCCGAGCTCCTGCCCGACTTGTTCCAGGGTCAGTGGCTCGTCGCCCTTGTTGAGGCCGTAACGCTTGAGGATGATCCGTTGTTCGCGTTCATCCAGTTGTTTGAGGATGGTCATGATCGCTTCGTGCTGCTGATGGTTGTCCATCTCCTGACGCATCGGGTTCGATTTCGTTTCCGGAGAGAAGAGGAAGACCTCTTCGCTGGCGGTACGGAACCGGTCGGCACGCGTGAGTTCAGCTGGAATCGACCGTGCAAAGTTCTTCATAATCGCCCATGTGGCATAGGTCGAAAACTTGAAGCCCTTGCTGTAGTCGAATTTTTCAATCGCCTTGATCAGCGACATGTTCCCGTCAGAAACCATCTCGAAGAAGTTGGCCTGAGCGTTCATGTGCTTCTTGGCGATCGAAACAACAAGACGCAGGTTGCTGCGGATGAGGAAGTTCTTCACTTCGCCCATCTGAGACACAAACTTGTCGATCTGATCCATGACCTGATTGGATGGAGAGTCCTCCTTGAGGCTGTCACGCAGTCCTTTCGCCTTGAACTTCAGATAGTTCATTTTGCGGAAGTAGTACGCTTCTTCCTCGCGGGTCAGCAGCGGAACCTTGTAAAGAGAAGTCAGATACGCCGGCAGGCCTGGAGGGGCCTTCATCTTCGTGGCTGACTTATCCACATGAGGAGCAGGAGCAAGGATATGTGCATCCGCGCCTGACTTGTGGAATTCCTCGCTGTCGATGAAGTCCAGGTTCTCCAGCATCAGTTCCTGATACCGGTTGTCAGTCACGACGCGGTAGATCGAAGATCGCTTGCGTCGGTACTCCTTGGCCAGTTTTTCGACCGCCGTCCCGCCGCGAAACCGTCGAACGATTTCGTTCTTGATTTCAGACGACAGCGGAGCAGACATCGAAGGGAAAATCGCGTTCTCAGGAAAGTCCGCGTCGTACTTCTTGATCGTGCTCCGAACGGTCTCCACAGAACGCCCCAGCTTTTCAGCCAGACGCTTGCTGATCTCCGTCAGGTTGGCACCAGTCATCGCCATGCGTCGGGCACGGCGCAGAATCTCTTCCCGTTCTTCGCCAGACATCTGGCTGAAGCGTCGACCTCGATCAACATCGGTACTATGAGTTTTTAAGAACATTTCAATGGTGGATCGCAAAAAGCCCACCCGTTTACGATTGCCGAACAGAAAACGTCGGCTGACCAGTCCTTTACTCCGCCAGCGATCCACCGTCTTCGTTGAGACGTTGAACTCTTCGCTGACATCCTGGACAGTCAGAACTTCCGGGAACTCCCCGGCCGACAAATCGACGCTGTCCGAAAGGTCTTCGATGAAACAGCGCAGATCGTGCATCACTTCAACGCCCGAGATTTTCAGGTCCGGGTAGTCGGAGGTGCGGAACTTGGTGATCTTGTAATAGATCTCCTGGTAGCTGTACTCCTTGCTCTGATCGACCGTGGCGAGGAACTGTTCGGTACGTTCCAGCTGCGCCAGACGGACTTTCGGAACCGAGTAGCTGACCTGTTGATCTTTAAGCTTTTTCAGGGCAGGGTGTTGATAACGACTGCGACCTGATCGCGCCGCAAGGACGCTTGCATTGGTATTGAGAGTTGTCTCAGGTGTCTGAGACTGAGTTATATGAGACATGGTGACATTCCTTCGCATCTCAGGATCAGCCTGGCGTGACTTCATTGACCCGCTCGAGCATTTATCTTGAAACCGTGTCTCTCGGAGATGCTTCCTGCATCATCATGAGAGTGTCGCTGATTTGTGAGACAGGCGTGAATGACGCGGGTCTCGATTGTTGAAGCCACAAGGTGTCTGATTCCCTGAGTCCCCATGATCATCTACGTCGTTTCGACGCGGATGGTTGAAGGGAAGTTCGCAAATCTTTAATGAAACTTACGAGTTACCTTCGCAAACCTTGGATTTTTCTGGCGTTACGGTCTGGGATGCGGAAACTACGTACCCCTAAGGACTTCGAACGCAGACAACAACCAGATGTCGTGGCCATTACAAGGCTGACAACCACTGCAAAAGATCGTTATCTGATATCATGTAGACGCAAATCCCCTGCCAGACTTACTGGAATTCGACAGGAGTCAGTAATTTGGCCCCTTGACGAGACTGAACACCGAGAGTAGCAGCCCACAACCGTCATAAACAGAACGGTTTACGATCATCACAAACCCCAAAGTGTCATCATTGTGTGGACACATGCTCGACGAACCGATGTCAAAAAAAATCGCGCGCCAGCAGGACACCTGCCAGCATTTGTACGAACTGCAACAGGAATTGCCAGCATTGCAATTCGCGTCTCAAAAGCCTGTTTTGACTGAAGTTGCGCTGCGTCGTTCGCCCCCTTGACGTAAGATCCCCTCCGCACGAGCCCTGAAGAATGTTCAGTTCCCCGCCAAGGCAAATCTGAACGAACTAAGAAAACTTCGCGAGGATGCGATGTCGAACTATCACGGACGATTTCTCTTTCTGATCCTGGTCGCTTTCGTCGGCACCCTGAATGCCCAACCGCCACGGCTACTCCCTGCCGATTCAGAAAACGGCCCGACCTTGCTCGAGCAGATGCACCAGCCGAACGCCGGCCAGGTCAGCCCCGTTGAAGATGATGCCACATTGCGCCACATCATCATGGTCTCTTCCAGTGATGCCTTCGCGCTGGGAGACCTCGGCCAAGTCCTCAAAACATCCGATGGCGGAGCGAACTGGAAAAAAGTCGACGTCCCCACCACCGCTCATTACCGGACCGCATGCTTCCTCTCAGACAAGTTCGGCTGGATCGCCGGCGGAAAGACGATCCCGTTCGCAAAATCAACCGAAGCCGTTCTGCTGGTCACCAAAGACGGCGGCGCCACCTGGACACCAATTGATGTCTCGACCTGGCCAGAGTTCATCAGCCTGAAATTCTTCGACCTCGAAAACGCCATCGCCGTAACGCTGCCCACGCCAGCCGTCGCTTCCGGCGTCCTCCGAACCGTCGATGGCGGAAAAACCTGGATGCCACTGGAAGGAACTGCCAACGCCGTCTGGCAGGCTGGAACCTTCATCGACAGCGAGACAGGTGTGCTCGTCGGCAACAATGCCACAATTCGCCTCGTCGCCGGTGCGCAGCTCGGACCAGAACTGCCCGCCTCGAACAACCCAAAACACCTCCGCGACGCCATCGTCCTCCCCTCAGGCAAGGGAGTCTTCGTCGGAGACGGCGCCCTCATGCTCCGCACGACGAGCGCAGGTGTCACCACCCAGCAAATGAGCCTGCCAGTCCCCCGCTCCTCCGCACAAAGCTTAAGCTTCCGGGCCGTCGAAATCGTCGAAGGCGTGATCTACTTGGCAGGACAACCAGGCTCCGTCGTCTGGCGATCAGAGGATGGCGGCAAAAGCTGGACCTCCGCCCCCACCCCACTCGTCGGCACCATTCACGACCTCGATTTCATCACCCCCGACCACGGCATCGCCGTCGGTGACCTGGGCCAGATCGTCATGACCAAAGACGGCGGCAAGTCATGGACACCCAGCCGCAACGAAGGCTATCATCTCGCAGCCCTCTCACTCTTCACACGCCCGGAACAATTCCCCTTCCTCACCGTCGCCCGCTATGGCGCCAACGACGGATACCGCGTCGGCACCGTCCTCTTAACAACAGGCGACGCCCGCGATCCCCAGTCAGGCCTCCCAGACCAGCACAGCCTGCAGGCCGCCACATTAAGCGACGGAGGCCGCGTCAGCCACGCCGAGTGGATGCTCCCCGCAGAACTCCCAGATGGCGATCTCGACTGGCAGAAACTCGCCATCTGGTGGAACGAAAAGACCGACGGCCACTTACAGGAAGACGTCGTCTCGCGATTCGTCCTCCTGCTCCGCATGATGCAGCCCGAGATCGTAACAATCCCCACCGGCAAGTCCGACCAAAACCTCGCCCCCGGCGCCTTCGACCGCTTGCTGCACGACGCCCTCGTCCGAGCCGTCGTCGACGCCGCCAATCCCGCCGCATACCCCGATCAGTTGACCATGCTGCACTTGAAACCTCACCGTGTCGAACGAGTATTCCAGAAGCTGCCGTCGTCTCAAATGTCCCGCCCCTGCGTCGAGCCATTCGAACTGCTGGGCAACCTGAAGAAGACAGCCGCAGCAGCCGCTCATGACTCCCTCGGACTCGTCGCCGTCAGAGGAAACAAATCCTCCCTGGCCATGCCGGAAGTCGCCGTCGAATCCTATGCCGTCATCGAAACAGACACTGAAGGCCTCGTACGCCAGTACGCCGACCTCTTCGCAGGCATCCTCATCCCGCCAGGCAGCCTCTCTCGCCGAACCGTCACCACGACCGACGTCGAGAACCTCAAGCCATTACTCAAAGCCGCCGAGCGACAAAGAAACGCCTACCACCTCTTCAGACAGAGAATCAACGCCGAACAGTCAGCCGCCTACATCCTCGCAGAGTTCGACGAACTCACCCGCGGCCTGACTGACGAAGAATCGGCCATGCTGCTATTTGAACTGGCACGTAAGCAGGTCCAGACCGGGCACATGCTCGAAGCCCAGTCAACCATCGCCGAACTCGCCAAACGCTACGGCAAGACAAACGCCGCCGGCGAAGCCTTCACCTGGATCATCCAGACCGCCAGCTCCGCGGAACTTAACTGGATCATGTTCAAAGACACCAAGGTACGAACCGAGATCGTTCGATCAAACACTCAAAACGTCGTCCAGCAGGCCCATGTCGCCCAGCCAGGCGCGGGACTCAATCTGCAGCCAACATTCCGAGGCGAATACGACCTCCCCGAAACAACACCAGATCCCGCCACCCCGCAAATCCAATTGCTCAACCACGATGAACGCTCCAACCTGTCCAACCCGCGCTACAGCCAGCTGCTCGAACAGCAGGCCAGACTCGCGATGAACGCCGCCATGCTGCTCAGGGAGCATCACCCCAAGCGCACAACGACACCCGAGATCGCCTTCCCTCTCGCCTCCTTAATGAGGTCACACAAAAAAGACGCCATGGCCGATGACCTCCTCCGCAGCCTCGCACAAAAGTCAGGCTCCAATGTCTCAACCCTCGCCCGATCCGAACTCTGGGTCGCAGCCCCAATGGGATTGCCCATCCGCTCCCTGCAGTCCATGAAGTCAACCGGCCTCCGCCCACACCTGGACGGCATGTTAAGCGACCCCTGCTGGCAGGCCATGCCGGAGATGCGACTATCAGCGACCCAGCGTCGGGAAAAAGATCCCCAGGAGACGAATTCCTCGTTCGTCCTGATGACCTACGACAGTGAATACCTCTATCTGGCCGCCAGTATGCTGAAGGTCGAGGCATTAGAATACGCCCCCTGCCAGCAGCCCGGACGAGTCCACGATGAATTGCTGGACGGACACGACCGCCTGGCCTTTCACTTCGACGTGAACCGCGACGCAACTTCAGCCTACATCTTCGAAGTCGATCAACGCGGCAAGACACGCGAACGTGCCTGGGACCAGATCGGCTGGGACCCGCAATGGTTCGTCGCCGCCACGCAAGACGAAACCCGCTGGCGGATCGAAGCCGCCATTCCCCTCAACGAACTCGTCCCCCAGTCCCCCGAACTCGGAGCGACCTGGAACCTCTATATCAGCCGCACCGTCCCCTTTCACCAGTATGAGTCCTGGACAGCACCGGTCACCGCAGAGCCAACCTATCAAAACTGGGGTCTGCTCCAGTTCAAATAGGAAGTGAAGAAATAAATATCTTTTGAGATGCCTTACCCCGTCGATTTCGGCCTGCTGAAGACTCACTCGATGCGACTTTTTCGCAATTGATCGCACGGAATCAACGAAACAGAAAAAAAACTTCCGCCTGGCGCGCAAGCCTGCTGAAACAGTGCTTTGCGCGGTGTGTTTGACAGACTTGGCGCCTCAAAATGCGCTGCTCAAGAATGGTACGGACAATCTGTTTTGTTTCGCTTCAAACGTGTTGCGAAGTGCAGAAAAAAAACGCTACTGGTCGCATTTTGCGAACCTGATGCACGATTGGCACGATCCATCGAAACAGTGACGAAGAAAAAATCCGATAGGCACCACAAGTGCATTTAGTTGGTTGAAACATTCGCATGATCTCTTAGGGACAATGAGATCCTTGGCATTCGATAACAGCTTAGAAGTCGGATTCATGCCCACCCCTCCCTTATGGCTTGCAGTCTTTACGAATCGTGTCTCAGAGCATTTACATGCTTTGGACATGCTCGCGCCCATCGGCTGCCACTACCATCAAGAGCAGGACTGCTGGGAAGTCACCGTGTTCTGTTCATCAACCGAAATCGTCGGCGGTGAACTGGACGGCCAGCTGACCTACTCACGCTTCTCGGTCGATGTCCAGGCAGTGATCGCAGAGTTCGATTCGGTCGAAGGCATCGAATGGCAGAACGAACCCGCTGGCAAGGATGACGACCTGGGAGCCCATCTCGGAATCGTCGGCATATCCAATCACCATCGGATCTGGCTACGCATTCTGTCAAAGCCACCCAAAGGCCTACGAAGCGGACGCGTCGCCCACCTACAAAGCCAGGAATTCATCGAACTCTGGTAGCAACCTCACTTCTTCTCTGTCCCAAGCGAGCGGGCGGGAGCAAGGAGTTCGCTCTCGTCGAATAGACGAGAGTGGACGACGGTAGTCCTCTCAGGAAAATCAACCCCCTGTCTTATTCCGCACGACGTAAGCCTGAATCGAGCCCACTCAAACGGTCCGCATCCTTCCACTGAACCACGGACGGCTCACTCTCCTCAACGCTTTACTCACGCTCCATAATCGATTCATACGCCAGATCCGTCGCTCCTCGATAGCGAACCTTCGGGGCATACACGATCCCTTCCTCATTTTGCTCGATCATATGCGCCGCCCACCCTGTCAGACGACCAATCGCCGCCAGTGGAGCAGCCAGATCCAGAGGCAATCGCAGGTAGTGCATTAAGCGGAAGTAAGTCCAGTCCAGACAGGGACGCTGACGTCTGACAGAATAGATCTTCCGCTCCATCTCTTCGGCTGCTTCTTCAATCTCAACCGTATCCGCTTCGATCGCAACCTTCTCACAGATCGAGCGCAGCAGACGCTCCCTCGGGTCGAAGTCGACATAATCCGTCACCCCAAAGCCCGGCAGCTGAGTCTTGCCAGCCAGAAGAAGTCGTTCGACGCGAGCGTGCATGTCATCGATTTTACTGAAGCTGCCATACGTTTGACCAATCCGCTCCACCATCCCGCCCGCATGATGCCCCTGGAAACAGGACATCGCAGAGAGTATGCCCGCAAAAAGATCGCCACCATTCGAGACAGCCATGCGGGCAGCCAGCGCGCTCGCATCGAAGTTACTCGCAGCCGTGATCATCAGCAGAATTTCAAGAGCCCGTTCCGATAGCAGCGAAGGGTCATTCCCCGTCAGAATGCGATACAGCGCCCCCGCATAACTGAAGCTGTCAAAGTCGGTCTGATAATCAACAGGCACATTGCCACGAATGCGCGCCGCAATCAGCAACGGCAACTGAGCCAGCAGACGCACCGTCTGCGAAGTCATTGCATGCGTCGTCGTCTCGTGCAGCTGCGGATCATGATGACCAATGATCCCAATGCCCGTCCGCATGACATCCAACAGGCTGACGTGCATCGGCAAATCAGCGAGCTTAGAAAGCAGTTCAGGATCAATCAGCGATTCATCCGTCAGGATCGCATGAAAGTCCGCGAGTTCTTCCAGATTCGGAAGATCCCCTTTCAGCAGCAGATAGACGACCTCGGGAAACGAAGCATCAATGACCAGATCGCTGAGCTTATACCCGCGATACAGAATCCGCCCATCATTGGTCGCGATATTCGTTTCGCCGACACAAATGCCGGCCAGACCTGGGTAGTAGAGTTCCAGTCCCATGACTCAATTCCATTCGAGTGGGTGGAGGATGAAATGTTTTCGCAGTCGTTGTCGATCATTGAGTGATCGTCAACATGCTTCCTTGTCGGCTCAAGTATGAAGAGCGAACAAATGGGTTGCAATGGAATTCGGGCAAGAAAGACGAATGAGAGACGGAACACACCCACCACGTTGCAACGTTTCATTCCCGAATCGATGCAGTTCCCTGTGTGCCACGGCTGTGTCAGCCGTGCCTTCGCGCAATGGTCGTCCATTCTGCGGCTCATACGGACGTTCGCCCTCCCATCTGTCCCGCGCCGCAACCTCACACCGACTCATCGAGATCGAACGCTGTTCATCAACATTGCCGTGATCGACATCGTTACTTTCTGACGTCGTAGGCAAACAACTTGTCCTGATCGCGAATATAAAGAACCCCATCCGAGACAACCGGGTGAGGCCACGTCGGACGACCACTCGAACTCGGCTGCTCGAACTGACCTTTTTCCACATACGCCTTCGGACTCGCTTCGACGAGCGCAATCGGCCCCTTCTCACTTCGAAGAATCAAGTGACCATCAGCGAACGTCAACGAACCTTTGCCCACACTTCTACTCTTCCACATCGACTTCCCCGTCGCAACTTCCAGACACGTCAGAATCCCCGGATCGCTGCTTCCATACAGGTAATCGCCCTCGATGACCATATCGCCGTGGTGGTTCTCCATGTCTTTAGTTTTGTAGACCTCATTCGCGCTGATCTTCGCCCCCTGCTTCTTGAAGCTGAGGAGCGCCCCGCCCGTCCCATAGCCGGACGCAAAGAAGACGCTCGACTTATATAGTAATGGCGACGAACAGTTCGCAGTCCCGTTCGACGCAGCCCCATTCCCCCACAGAGGCTGACCCGATTTCGAGTTCACACCCACAACACCCTGACTGGTGAAGGTGATGTATTGAGGCACTCCCAGCAGATTCGTAAACAACGGCGAGGCATACCCCGCTTGTGGACCGCCAGGAATCTGAGAGGTCCATTTCTGAGTCCCATCCTCCAGGCTGAGCGCCACCATAGACCCTTTGGACCCGCCCGGCGTCGCAATCACCAGCCCCTCATGCACGAGTGGCGATTCCGACAGTCCCCAGATAATATTGTTGCCCTGATAGCGTTCGAGAATATTGACGCTCCAAATGACCGAGCCATCGTCAGCATTCAGACAAACAAGCTGTCCCTGAGGATCGAGCGCCACAATTCGCTCCGGCTTTCCACTACGCCCCGTGACAATCGTTGGCGTTGATCGCGGACCATTCCCCTGACCCTCTTGATACTTCGGAGCAATCGGCCTCTTCCACAGGATTTGACCATCACGGGCATTCAAAGCAATGACAACATCTTTATCCCCCTCAGTCCCCATCGTCGTCATGAAGTCGCCGACGCGGGTGACCGTCGAGTACCCTTCTCCAAAGCCCTCAGCCGTCCACAGCAGCTTCGGCCCACCCTCAGGCCAGGCTTGCAGCAAGCCGGTTTCCTCCGACTTGTTATCCCGATTCGGCCCCCCAAACTGAGCCCAGTCATCAGCAGACACAGGAGCAGCAAAAAGCCCCAGACAGACAACAAACACAACAACAACCGAAGACCCGCGACGCATGGAGACCTCCTTGAAGAAATGTCTCTTCAGGCTACACATCGAAAGTCGTCGTTGCTAGATCAACACCAACAGATGAATCCAATTCGCGCACACCAAACCATTCGCTCCACGAAGCAACTCCCGGAGGGTCCGCTGTGCGGACCGTCAATACGCATACGATACCCAATGCCTACGAAGAATCTCCTGACTCGCCCCACCGGAAGGCCGAGGCTCCGCCCGAGCCGCTGTCCCGCGTTGCAACCTCACACCGGTTGATCGAATTCAAACGGGGTGCAGGAAACAAAACCAGCAGCAACCACAAAGCCCGCCACGCGCAAGAAACCGAACAAAGACCGTCCGGCCAAGCCCTAAGCCCCAATACCCAAGCCCTATCTCGCCTTCCAACTCCAGTGACAACACTGGCAAGAGTATTCAGAGTTCATATTCGAGGACGTCGTCATGCTGCGATAAGCAGACGACGTACGACGTCGATAAGTTTCCAGAGGCAGAATCTGCGCGCTGTGGCATTGCGGGCAGGACTGGTTCGCTTTCATCTGGCGGGCCCGTTGCAGCAGGGCGTCCTGAAAATTGATGGTCTCAGGCTCGTAATAAGCGTCGAACGAGAGAATGACAGGTTCGTCGTAGGTCTGGTCGAATTCGGGCTGATAAACAGCTAGTTGACTCATCCTTGAGTACTCCTGACTGAAGACTTCGTGTCTGAAAAAGTGCGTTTCGTAGCCGCAACATCACCTCGGAATCCCTCCTCGGCTAGCACGGTTGTAACTTTGACACAACAGGAAATCAAGCCACGTTCTTTTCCAACAGCCATGTTGCGTAACTTCTTCATCATTTAGTATGCAAAGAGAAGTTTTTCACACGACCAGCGAACAGGCGTAAGATAGAGAGTTTCATGTCGAAGACGATCTCACTCGTTATCGGTTTAGCAGTCACCGCCCTCTTCCTCTGGCTGGCCTTCCGCGGCGTCGACTTCGCTGACCTCGGCTCACAACTCGCCAAAGCCGATTACCGCACCCTCCCTCTCTACCTGCTGGCCCTCGTCGCCTTCTTCGTTCTCAAGGCCTACCGCTGGACCCTCCTGCTGAAGACCTTTGGCAAGTATTCGATCCCCCAGGTCATGCCCGCCCTCATGATCGGCTTCATGGGCAACAACATTCTCCCCGCCCACCTCGGCGAGTTCATGCGCGTCTTCGTCTTCGCCCGCGACTACAAAAAGTCCTACACCGCCATCCTCAGCAACCTGATCCTCGAACGGATCTTCGACGTCGTCACCATCCTCGCCGTGTTAATCATCGGCCTCATGTTCGTCCCAGAGCTTTTCGCCGTGACGGAAATACGCATCGGCGCGATCCTCGTCTGCATCGCCGCGGCTGGCATCCTCGCTGTGACAGGCATCTTCGTCATCTGGACCGAACGCTTCATCGCTTTCACACGCTGGATCTTCTCCAAACTCCGCTTCCTCCCGACGACCCTCGAAAGCAAGGTCACTCACCTCATGCAGGAAGCCCAACTCGGCCTCAAAACCCTCCATGATCCCTGGCTCACCATTCAGATCGCAGCCGTCTCCATCGTCCACTGGATGGTCATGACCGCCATGTTCTTCCTCTCCCTTTGGAGCTTCGGCATCGAAGTCACCATCCCCACCGCACTCCTCCTCATGTCCGTCACCGCCCTCGGCGTTATCATCCCCGCCGCCCCCGGCTTCTTCGGAACCATCCAGCTCGCCTTCCTGCTCGTCCTCACCCCCATTCTCCACCTCAACGAACAGCCCGCCTTGAAGTCCGCCGTCGTCGGCGCTTCCATCTATTATCACCTGGCCCAATACATCCCCGTCACGCTGATCGGCCTTTATTATCTCCACAAAGTCGGCCTCTCCCTGACAAAGGTTGCCAGTGAAATTGATCATGTGCAGCACGAAACCCTCGACAGCGATCCCGATCCCGCCGTTCTCTCAAATTAAGCCATATAAATGATTTGATTCCAAAATCGAATTGCTTACCTTGAAGTCGACCCGCCACTCTTCTTCAAGGAACCAAAAACATGCTCCGATTCGCGATCCCCGCCTGCCTCTGCCTTCTGGCGACCCTCCCCGCCTCCGCCCAGACAACCAAATCCCCCGCCGAACTCAAAGCCATCATCCCCGCCCAGCTCAACGCCACCAAGCCCGACTACGTCGTCTTCGTCCCCGAAGTCACCGAAAACGGCACCAGCGACACCGGCAACGAACACTTCCTCGTCTTCGACGGCCCCGATGGCTCCCTCATGGCTGTCTGGACCCAAAGCTCCGTCGAAAACTACTCCGCCGACATGCCCGCCGACCAGCACATCACCTTCTCCACCAGCCACGACGAAGGCAAAACCTGGACCAAACCCCAGATCATCGCTGGTCCTCGCAAAGCCGGCGACGGCCGCATGGCCAGCTGGGCCTACCCTCTCGTCAGCAAGAAAGGACGCATCTACGTCCTCTACAGCCAGCACATCGGCAAGCACGACACCTTCTTCCACCACACCGGCTGGATCCACGGCGTCTACAGCGACGACAACGGCAAAACCTGGTCACAACCACAAAACGTCCCCGTCGCCCGCAGCATCAACGACAACCCCGATCCCGAAATGCCACCCAACATGCTCTGCTGGCAGAAACCAATCCGCCTCGGCAAAGACGACAAATACATCGCCGGCTTCACCCGCTGGACCAGCTACGCCGTCCGCAAACCCGCTACCAAGTCCTGGATGTCCGCCGACGCCCGCGTCGAGTTCATGCGCTTCGAAAACGTCGATGACAACGTCGACCCCAAAGACCTGAAAATCTCCTGGATGGCCAGCAACGAAAACGCCCTCGCCGTCCCCTACCCAGGCCACCCCGAAAACAGCGCCTGCCAGGAACCAACCATCGTCAAACTCCCCGACGGCCGTCTCTTCTGCGTCATGCGAACCGCAGCAGGCAGCCCCTTCTACAGCATCAGCAAAGACCAGGGCGATACCTGGTCACCCACCAAACCCCTCCTCAACAAAGACGGCGGCCACCCACTCCCTCACCCCCTCTCCCCATGCCCCATGTACGACATCGCCGGCAACACCGCAGGCAGCGGCACCTACGCCCTCTTCATCCACAACCACGACGGCCACTACAAAGGCTTCGGCCCAGACGACTCCAGCAACCACCGACGCCCCATCTACCTCGTCACCGGCCACTATCAAACAAACGCCGAACAACCCGTCTGGTTCGACGAACCCACCTTCTTCTTCGACCACGACGGCACCTCCCTCGGCAAACCCGGCACCAAAGGCCGCACCGACCTCGCCCTCTACTCCAGCTTCACCAACCGCAACAACAACCCCGTTCTCTGGTACCCCGAACGAAAATTCTTCCTCCTAGGCAAAAAACTCCCCCACTAACTTTCTTAGGCGAGCGGGGGGTGTAAACCCCCTGTCTTAAAAACTCGCTAAAAACAAGCCACCCAGAGCACGCCACAGCCCCACTCTCCCCCTCAAGACTCTCCCCCCAAAAACCTGATTCTCAAACTACCCGTCTTAAAACTCCCCCACCCCGACATTTCCCACTCCATTCCCCTTCCGCACTTCCCAAACACCCCATTCCGCGCACCAATTCCCCTCTCTATAGAGAGACCACGCACGTGCGCGCACTCTCTTGTCTTTTCTGACGAATTCCGAATTCCGATTTACGAATTACGCCTCATGACCAGCTTCGCCCCCATGCTCACCACCTTCCTCGGCCACTCCGCCGTCTTCGCTGCCATCTCCGAAATCCTCCACCGAGGCTACAACGTCGCACTCCCCCTCATCGACACCGGCGACGACTTCTACGTCTACAAATCCCCCGGCAAAACCTACGCCCGCATCCAGGTCAAATCCGCCACCCCCCACCCCCTCAAAACCAAACCCGCCCACCAGGCCCACTTCCGCATCCCCCTCTCCCAACTCCACACCCGCCACCAGCCCGACCTCATCTACATCCTCACCATCCGCCCCCATACTTCCCCTCTCATTCCCCCGTATGCCACTCGCCC
>SXPC01000060.1 GCA_005778225.1 Planctomyces sp.
GAACATGTCGTCAGCGTGGCGAATAATTCGCTCCTGCTGGCGAAAAAATATTCCTCACAGTTTCCGGACATGCAGCCGCCACTTGACGTCGATCTGGTCATCGCTGGCGCCATTCTTCACGACATTGGCAAAGTCATTGAGCTCGATGGCACTCCCGTCGGGGCTGAATACACTGTTCGTGGCCGATTACTGGGGCACATTCTCCTGGGACGAGATATGCTCCGCGAGCATGCTCACCAGATTGAAGACTTCGACGAGGAAAAGCTTCTGCGTCTCGAGCACATCATTGTCTCCCACCAGAACATCCCTGAGTGGGGGTCACCCGTCTCGCCTCATACTCCCGAAGCGCTTCTCGTCTATTACGCCGACGATATCGACGCCAAGTTCCAGATGATGGCCATGGCCCTCGTCAATCACGCCGAAGAATCCGCCGAGTTCACACCAAAAGACAATCCCTTGAGGCGTCACATTTTCAAGGGTCTGACCAAATAACGGGACTTCAAAACAACTACAGTCAAAACAAAAAAAGAGAGCACACCAAAAATGGCAGCTCTCCTTATGCGATCATCCTGATACGGGTTAACAGCCATTATAGACGGATTAGTCTTTTGGCATAATGACGGTGTCGATGACGTGGATCACGCCATTGCTGCCGACAATATCAGTGGCAGTGACTTTGGCGTTATCAACCATAACGGTGGCTCCTGAGGCTGTCTTGGTGACCTTGATTTCGATCTCACCGCCCTGGACGGTCTTGGCTGACTTCAGACCAACAACATCAGCGGCCATGACTTTACCTGGGACGACGTGGTAGGTGAGAATTTTGACGAGCTTGGCTTTGTTTTCTGGCTTGAGCAGGGTTTCAACAGTACCGGCTGGCAACTTCTTGAAAGCAGCGTTGGTTGGTGCGAAGACCGTGAATGGTCCGTCGCCCTTCAGTGTTTCAACCAGACCGGCGGCTTTGACAGCAGCAACGAGTGTCGAGAAATCTTCATTGCCAGCTGCAATGTCGACGATGTCTTTCTTCTTCATGTCTTTGTCTTGGGCGGTGGCAGCACCGGTTAGAACACAAGCAAGAGCAGCAAAGCTGAACACAATCATCAGATGGCGCATAGGGACGTTCCTGTAATCAGAGGAGATGCATGGGGGAAACATTCAACACAATGCTTGTCCGGACGGAGCGTGAACAGTTCGAAAGATTTATAGACACGACTTAAGCGTTGACCAGTTGTGATCAAAAAATTGCGTCCGAAAACAATCGGCGTGAATCTCGCGCTGCGCCGAATGACCGTCTGAAAAAACTATCCTTCGTCACTCATCAACTTCTGCAAACGATCAACGGCCCGCGTGATCGCGACCCGGACGGCACCATCTGTTTTCCCCAGGCGTTCCGCGATCTCCTTCGTCGGCAGATCGTCAATATATCTCAGCTTGAGAATCTCACGCGTCTCCTCTGGCAGTTCCGCCATCGCTAAGTCGATCCGCTCATGCTTGATTTTTTTTGAAAACGCAGCACTCGCGCTCGTCATGCTCGCGACGAGAATATCTCTCAAACTCGGAGCCTCGCCATTTGCCCCCACACGTGCTTTCACATCAACTTCTTTGTCAGCCGACCGTTTCTGAGCCCCCACCAGCTTTCGATGCGCATCAATGATCCGGCGTTCTGCTAATTGACATAGCCAGCGAAACGGCTGTGTCTTCGTGAAGTCGATTTCCTCTGCGGCGTGAAAAGCAGACAGGCAGACTTCCTGATAAAGATCTTGTGGCTCGACTTTAGACTTCAGCGTCCGTCCAGTCCGTTTCGCAATGAAGGCGTTCAGGGGGGCTTCGTAGCGGGCCACAAGCTCTGAGAATGCTTTCGCCTCGCGCGATTGAAGTCGAGCAAGGAATTCTGCATCGAGTTGATCATCTTCTGAGGACACAAGGACCACCCAACTAAGACTGGAGTCAAGAATAGTCGAATCAGGTCATTGAGAATCGTGAAAACTTGGCCTGACAGGACCGAACCCATTCACGATTCACGCGTCCATCGAGTATAAACGATCTCAACGTCACCCGCACGTGTTGCGTCTTCTCAGAGGCTTTGATGTCGTCCAGTCAACTCGATCTGAAACTCGACGACGGTGCCCGCACCTATACCATCCTCTCCGGCTTCTCTGATGCCTTCATTCGCGTCTGGGAAAAGGATCAGTACCCGCCCGACTTACGAGACTTCCTCCCCGAACCCATTGCATTGCGTCTCCTCACGCTTACCGAACTGATCAAGATTGATCTCGAATTCCGCTGGATCCGCTTCGAACTTCCGAAACTCCTGGAAGATTATCTCGAAGAATTCAACGATGTCTTCTCGGGCAACATTCCTGCAGAACTGATCTTCGAAGAATTCCTTGTCCGCACGAAAAGCGGAGACAAACTCAGTCGCAGCGATTACTTGGCTCGATATCCGCAGCAAAGGCCTCAGCTCGAAAAATTGTTCGCCATGCAACCCGGCGTGCAGTCGACGAGTCTGGTCGCACAAACGGAGCATCTTGAACTCTCCCGCATCCGTGTCGGGGATAAGCTGGATGATTTTGAACTAACTGCCCTCCTCGGGGAAGGTGCGTTTGGCAAAGTCTTCCTCGCCCGGCAGGTTTCCATGCAGCGCATGGTTGCCCTCAAGATCACTGGTGCACGAGGGGTCGAACCACAGACCCTGGCCCAGATGGATCACGAATATATCGTTCGCGTTTTCGATCAGCGGTTCACGGCCGATCGTGCCATGCTGATGATGTATATGCAATATCTCCCCGGCGGGACATTCGCAGACATCGTCCAGGCTGTCGCAAAACTCGAACGTCTGCCTAACAATGGCCTGCTCGTTCTCGATGTGATCCGGAAGAACCTCGATTCCCGCAGCGAAGCCTTTCACATTCATCCTGCAATCAAAACCCAGTTCGAAGCAATGTCGTGGCCACAGACGGTCGCGTTCCTCGGCGAAGCCATCGCCAAAGCCCTTGATTACGCCCACTCACTGGGCATCCTCCACCGCGACCTCAAACCAGCCAATATCCTGCTCGCCTCCGATGGCACGCCCAAACTCGCTGATTTCAATATCAGCTTTAGCTCCCAACTCGAAGGATCAACTCCCGCGGCATACTTCGGCGGCTCGCTGGCCTACATGTCCCCCGAACAGCTGGATGCCTGCCATCCCTTTCGTCCCACAACACCCGCTGATCTTGATGGCCGTTGTGATCTCTATGCCCTCGGGGTCGTCCTCTTTGAGCTTCTCACCGGCAAGCGACCGTTTGACGAAACAAACGTGAGCACCAACTGGACGCAGACGCTCGAACAGATGTCGCAGAGACGTCGCGATGTCTCCCCGGCAAGTCTGATTGCACAGATGCTTCCCGAGACGCCGGTCAGTCTCAAAAGAACCATCGTCCGCGCCCTTCGCCCGGAACGCGATCAACGATTCTCTTGCGGTAACGAATTCGCCAAAGCACTCGCTCTTCCTTCAGATCCAGAACGCGAACGCCTTCTCTACGCGGACAGTTCTCAGCGGTTTGCCTGGATTCGCAGTCGTCCGAAAGCCACTCTCGTCCTGGCGATCTTTCTCCCGAACGTGATCGCGGCCATCTTTAATTTTCTCTACAACCGTAACGAGATTATTGCCCAGCTCGAACCTTCTGCACTCCGCACCTTCGACTTCATCCAGGCAGTCATTAACGGCATCGCGTTCCCGGTCGGCGTCGGTTTCTTTTTCTATCTGACAGCGCCAGTTGTTCGGTTTTTCAAAGCACAAGTTCAGCGTGACGAACAACACGACTGGCTTCTCGACCCGCGCGAAGTCTATAGCGACGACGAACTCCGCTTCGTCCATCAGCGCGCTCTCCTCTTCGGCTTCTATGCCGCCAGTATCAGCCTGTCCGAGTGGATCATCGCGGGCATCGCCTACCCGGTCAGTATCGACATCGCCGGTGAATCCTTATCGATGACTGCTTGCATTCACTTCTTTAGCTCGCTCCTGATCTGCGGCCTCATTGCTGCTAGCTACCCCTTCCTGTGGCTCAGCTTTCTGAGCATCCGTTACATCCTTCCCATCACCGGGCTTCCTGCTGTCGATCAATCCGATTCCACGCGCGCACTCTACCGTCAGATCGAATCCTGGCTGAGTATTGCCCTCGCTACTGCCGCTGCTGTTCCGATGCTCGCCCTTGCTGCACTCATCCTTCTGGGAAGCGTTTCAAGACTCGGTATGGCCAGTCTCACCCTCGCCGGTATCGTCGGCTTCGGTATGTGCTTCAATCTTTATCGCGAAATCCAACTGGACCTCAATACGCTCCTCAAGAAGCCCTCTCGCGATCGCTGATCATCATGCTCAACAACCTCTTCGCAAATCTTCCGCCGTCACCTCTTCCCGAAGAAGTTATCGAGACCCTCGTCTCGACCAAATCGGTCCGCATCGAACGCATCGTTTCGGAAGGTCACTGCTCGCTGCCTGACTTCTGGTACGACCAACCCGAACACGAATGGGTTACACTCCTCAAAGGCTCTGCCACGATTCGCTTCAAAGACCATTTGCTGTCCCTTATCCCCGGCGACTGGACTTTGATCCCGGCTCATACGTTGCATCGCGTTGAAGCAACCTCAACGACCGAACAAACTGTCTGGCTCGCCATCTTCTATGGGGGCGAATGATTTTTTTCTTTCGTAACCGATTCGTTGCGTTACTCTGGGGATGTCTCGCCATGGTCTCTCAACAAAACATGAAGTAGCGTCAATATGCGAATTCCAGTTCAGGTCCTGCTCTTACTAACGAGTTTGTTTCCGATTTCAGTTTCGTTCGCCGACGAGCCTCGTCTGGCTCAGTTCAAATGGCTGACCGGTATCTGGCATTCCGCGATCGAACAAAAGCCACACTTCGAAGAACATTGGAGCGCAGGTGATGACGTCATGCTCGGCATGAGTCGCACGCTCAAGAATTCCAAGACGATCTTCTATGAATCAATACGCATCGAAGACCGTGGTGAATCGGGTATTTACTTCGTCGCCCGTCCGAAAGGTGCCGCGCAGGAAACAGACTTTAAGCTGACTTCACAAACAACATCCTCGATCACCTTCGAGAACCCAGAGCATGACTTCCCTCGACGTATTACCTACTCCATCAAAGGTGAAAGCGAAGACCGGACACTTCATGCCCAGGTCGACGACGGAACTGACAAAAAGAAGCTGACCTACACCTTCAAGCCCGGTCCGCTCCCCTGATCCTACGTTTTCAACAACGGGGCAAACATCGCCGCTGTCACTCCCGTTGTGATTAACGGCAACCAGGCTGCGAGGTCTGGCCGTAGAATTTCATAGGACGCAAGAAACTGCCCGACAAACATGAGCAGGCCGATCGCTCCGACGAGCAACAAAGCGGTGAAAATATCGTTGATCATTGAATTCGATTCCCGTCGCAGGATCAATGGCATCACGATAAACACCAGTCCCAGGTTCATTAGCGGCGTCGTCAAACGCGAATGCAGATCGTAAACCTGGACAGCCAGATTGGCCGTTCCCGGAGATGGATTTCGAACGCGTTCAGCGAGTTCTCGTGTTGACAGATACCGACTTGTCTCGCGTCCTGGTCGCAGCTGGTCTGCGGTCATATCCGAGGCAATAAACACCCCCTGCTCGATTCGTCCGATGAGACTTCGCCCTAGTTCGGTTAATGGCAACTGGGAAATCCCCGGTGTCGTCTCGCCCAGCAGCCATCCGGCAGGCCGGCTTCCATCACGAGGCATCCACTTCGCCACCTCTGCGAACAGCGTGACAGGCTCAGTCGACAGCGAGGGAAAGGGCAATGTCACAGCCACATGCTCGATGCGTCGGCGGGCAGGGTTAATCGTCTCGCCATCGAAGTAAATTCGGTGCCGGTCGTACGTTGGCGAGACTTTTTGCAGTGTCTGCGAACTCTGTCCATGAACGACCTGTAACGAGTCTGCGAGCTTCGGCAGCAGGAACTCTTGATTGATCATCAGAAAGCCGTTGAGAACGAGAACTCCCCATAGCAGAGGAGCCGCTAACCGACGCGTTGGCACTCCCGAAGACAGGATGGGATACAGTTCTCCCCGCCTCAGTTGCACGAGGACAACCAGCATCGCGATCAGTCCCAGCGTCGTACCGGTCAGTTGAAAGACCATGACTGACTGTCGCGCATAATGAGCGAGAAATGTTCCCCAGAACTGCAGGATCGATGCGTTTTTCAGCGTGTCTTGAAAGTTATCGAAGTTCGTAAAGCCATCGATAACAACGAACATCCCAAACAGCGCAATAAAGATCTGCAGCGCTGTCTGCACATACCGAGTAAACAGATAATGGTCGATCGTCTTCAGCAACCCCACACGTCCTTGCGGGTATATCCAAGACTTCCGTTTCCCGTCCCTTCACTCTTGAAGGGAGCGGCATTTCGTCCCTTCTCCCTTGAGGGGAGCGGCCTTTTGTTCCTTTTCCCTTGAGGGGAGAAGGTGCCCGA
>SXPC01000061.1 GCA_005778225.1 Planctomyces sp.
AACTGGCGGATCGTCTCGAAGTCGAAGGCAAATGGATTCGTCCTGCCTATGAAGATGTCTGGCAAGTCATCAATCAGGAGCAGCGTCTGCCCGTTGATGTCGATCTCTCCAAGTTCGACCTGACCGATGAGGAAGACCGACGACGTCTGGCGAAAGTCATTGAACGTGGTATCGCTCGTCCTGTCGGCTATGTGCTGCCTTTAACGCGTGCCTGGTGGCAATCGGCGGCATCGTGGCGGTCTGGGCCATGGCCGTTTCGCAGCCAGCGACTCTTTCTGATTCCTGGGGACTCGCCAATCGGGTTGCGTCTGCCTCTGGATGCACTGCCAACTTCGTCAACGACACAAGGTCCCGATATTTATGAGCGTGACCCGTTTGAAGGACGTGTTCCGCTTCCCAACTATCAAGAGATTCGACGCGCCGTTAAGCCACTTAATCTGAAGCAGCCGAACGTCTCGATCCGCGAACAGGCTCGAACTCGATTTGCAGAACTGGAACTTGATCAGCCGCAGGAAACACTCAAGGAGTGGCGTGATCGTCTCACGAAAGAAGAGGGGACTCGCGCGGAGCGAGAAGAATGGTCGACAGAATCGGTCGTTCGGACAGCGCTCTGTGTTGAACACCGTAGCGGTCGGCTTCACGTCTTTATGCCTCCCATCGGTGTCCTCGAAGATTACCTCGAACTCGTGGCAGCGATTGAGCAGACGGCAGAAGCTCTCAACCAGCCTGTTGTTCTCGAAGGCTACATGCCTCCACATGATCCTCGCATCGAATTCTTGAAAGTCACTCCAGATCCAGGGGTCATCGAAGTCAACGTCCAGCCAGCTGGCAACTGGGACGAGATGAAGGCGATTACCCTTGGCCTTTATGAAGAGGCTCGACAGACACGTCTGGGGACTGAGAAGTTCCAACTCGATGGCAAACATACGGGGACCGGTGGCGGGAACCACATCGTGATGGGCGGACCGACTCCATCACTCAGTCCGTTTCTGAACCGTCCTGATTTGCTGCGAAGTCTGATCTGTTACTGGGTCAATCACCCGTCGTTGTCTTACCTGTTCTCCAGTCAGTTCATTGGACCGACAAGTCAGGCGCCGCGCGTTGATGAAGGTCGACGTGATACGATTTACGAACTGGAGATTGCGTTCGATCAAATCCCGGAAGCAGGCTGGATTCCGCCATGGCAGGTCGATCGTATTTTCCGTAACCTATTGATCGATCTGACTGGTAACACGCACCGCGCCGAAATCTGCATCGATAAGCTTTACTCACCGGATCACTCAGCAGGTCGACTTGGGCTGGTCGAATTGCGTGGCTTCGAGATGCCGCCACACGCCGAGATGAGCCTTGTCCAGCAGTTGCTCGTTCGATCTCTGGTCACGATGTTTGCTGAGACGCCGTACGTCCATAAACTGGCCCGCTGGGGGATGGCGTTGCACGATCGATTCATGCTGCCGTATTACCTGGAGCAGGACCTTTCGAACATCATTCGTGATCTCAACCAGGCGGGGTTACCGTTTCGCGACGAGTGGTTCAAGACGCACCGCTACTTCCGCTGCCCGGTCGTCGGGGAAGTCGAATACAACGGCATTCACATCGAACTGCGACAGGCGATCGAGCCATGGTACGTTCTCGGCGAAGAACCGGGGGGTGGCGGTACGACGCGCTATGTCGATTCCTCGCTGGAACGGATTCAGGTCCTCGTCAAGGGGCTGTACAACGACCGTTATGCAGTCTGCGCCAACTCACGCATCCTGCCGCTGCAGCCGACCGATACGCCCGGCCAATGGGTCAGCGGCGTTCGCTATCGAGCCTGGCAACCGCCAAGCTGCCTGCACCCGATGATTCCAGTTCATACGCCTCTGGTCATTGATCTGGTCGACCTGCCGATGGGAAGGAGTCTGGGGGGTTGTCGCTACCACGTCGATCACCCGGGTGGCCTGAACCCTGCAACCTTCCCGGTTAACGGCCTGGAAGCTGAATCGCGTCGCATGGCCCGCTTCTTTAAATTTGGACATACTCCAGGTCCGTTCCAGCCGATCCCGACGAAACTCCCGCCGGATGTTCAGCACACGCTGGATTTGCGTCGTTGGGATTAATGCCGAGACTGGAGCGCAGAGCACGCGGAGGGGAGCAGAGGACGCTGAGTTCAGATTTGACGAATTGAATTTAGCGACAGTCTTTGTGTTAACGTCAATTATAATGTGTAGGGTGCTGGTGAGTCTTCGAACCGCACCAAAACGATATTCATTTGCACAATTGGTGCGGTTCACTCTATTCATTTTACAGAGTGCCTCACCGGCACCCTACGATATTCAAGACTGCGTCTCAGCTAAACTCATTCAAGTATGCAGCACACAGACGTGATCGCTTTGTCCATCGGGCTTCAATTTTCTGAACCAGCATCATCTTCCATCAACCCTTACAATTCTGAGATTCGCTCGACATTGCGGAAAACCACGTTGTCAAATTATGATCTCCAGCCAACACTGAACCTCGTTCTGGATGATAAAGAAGTTCAATGATCTCGGCCACAGAACCAGAAATGACTCTGCGTTACCAGGCTCCACCCGGCGTCTATGATGAACTGTGCAATCCGAATGGACAATTGCGTCCACGGTGGCAGCAGTTTGCCAAGCTGTTCAGTCGACTGTCTCCTGACGAGATGACGCGTCGCGAGTCGTTTGCAGACAAGATGCTCGTCGAGAACGGCGTTACGTTCAACGCGTTCTCTGGAAACGAAACGGGGCAGCGTCCGTGGCATCTGGACCTGATCCCGTTGATCCTCACGGCTGCGGAATGGCAGGCCGTTAGTGAAGGCCTGACACAACGGGCCCGTCTGCTCAACCTGTTGGTTCAGGATCTCTATGGTCATCAGAGGCTGATCACGCACCGTGTCCTGCCAGCAGAATTGCTGTTTGCCAATCATCGCTACCAAAGGCCGTTTCGACATCTTCATCATGTTGACCCATTTGCCTTGACGCTGTACTCGGCCGAGCTGGCCCGACTGCAGGACGGAACCTGGGCGGTGATGGCAGACCGGACGGAGGCACCTCCTGGACTGGGCTATACGCTGGAGAACCGGGTCGTCATTTCTCGCGCGATGCCGCAGATGAAGCAGCAGCTTCCTGTCCAGCGACTCGCTCCGTTTTACGTTCACCTGCAAAATATTCTCAAGCTGAAAGTCGCGCGACGCACAGATAACCCGCGCATCGTTGTTCTGACTCCGGGTCCTCTGAGTCCCTATTATTTCGAAGACGCCTACCTGGCCCGTTATCTCGGATACACGCTCGTCGAAGGGGGCGACCTTGCGGTTCGGGACGACAAAGTCTGGCTGAAGACGCTCGCCGGTGTGATGCCGATTGATGTCATCGTTTCTCGTGGACGCGAAGCAGGAATCGATCCGCTGGAACTTGGCGGGATGGATGCTCACGGCGTGCCCGGTATTCTTCAGGCGATCCGTAAAGGCAATGTCGCGGTCTGCAATTCCCCTGGTTGCGGGTTGATCGAATCGCCTGTGTTCATGGCGTACCTGCCGACGCTGTGTAAAGAACTGCTGGGCGAAGAGCTTCTCATTCCTTCAATCACGACGTATTGGTGTGGCGACAAAGTTCAACGAGAAATTGTCGAACAGAAGTTCGATGACCTCGTCATCAAGTCTGCATTTCAACCCTCAGGCGGGATGGAATACGTCACCAGCCAGATGGAACAGCCCGCTCGCGAAGCGCTCAGAGAACAGCTGCGTCTGCGTCCGTGGGAATACATCGCTCAGCCCAAGGTCGCGCGGTCTTCGCTGCCTATCTGGAGCCAGGGGCAGGTTCAGTGTGGTCACGCGGCAGTCCGCGCGTATGTTGTTGCGGATGAAGATCGCTATCACACGATGCATGGCGGTCTGGTTCGTGTCGCCGAGACGATTTCTCCGATGGAACTTTCGATCAATGCGGGCTTCTGCAGCAAGGATCTCTGGGTTCTCGCGGACGGCCCGGTCGACGATGTGACGCTGCTGGCGGCTGAAGATAAGGCTGTCCCCCTCAAACGGACCGGGGCACTCTTCCCGAGTCGGGTCGCTGACAATCTCTACTGGCTGGGACAAGCGATCGAGCGAGCCGACTTTTTGACCCGTGTGTATCGCATGGCTCTCGAGCGTCTGACGATCGAAGCGACCATCGACAACACGGAGATGATTCCATTGACTCGCATGATGGCGCATCAGGGGATCATCGAAGCTGACTATGCCGTCGATGGTCTGGATACGAATCTGCCGCCGCTCGAAACGGCGTTACCTCTCCAGATTTTTGATCGCAAAGATCCGAACGGACTGGGGGCTTCCCTCAACGAGATGGTCCGACTGGCTTCGCTGACTCGCGACTGGCTGTCTCCGGAAACATGGCGTCAGATCGACCATACTGGGAAGACATTCCTGCAGGCGAACTCGAAGCGTTTTTCCGATGAGCACATTGAATCGCTCAACATGCTCAATCAACTGATGATCAATTTAGCATCGGTCAGCGGGCTGGTTCACGAAGGGATGATTCGTGGTCCATCATGGGGGTTTCTGGATCTCGGACGACGCATCCAGCGTGGGGTTGATATCGTCCGGGTGTTGCAAAGCGTTATGGAAACCCAGTACCTGCGCAACAAAGCGACACTCAAAATCCTGCTGGAACTTCTTGACTGCAAGATGACGTACCGCAACCGTTATCTGAATAATCTCCAGCACCACGCCGTTCTCGACCTCGCGCTGACCGACGAAACCAACCCTCACTCACTGGGCTTCCAACTGGCGGCGATCGTCTCCCACGTCGACCGCCTGCCGAATGATGTCACTGATCCACTGCTTGCCGATGAAAAACGCATCGTTCTTCAGGCGATCGATCATGTCCGCCAGCTGACCTTCGAACGACTCGTCTCGGCCCCTGATTCCAAGATGAACGATCTACTCATCACGTCTGAGAATCTGCTGCGGTCATTCAGCGATGTCATCATTCGCAAGTACCTGGTTCACTCCGGCATCCCGCGTCACATTACGAGTTTCGGAGCGGAAGAGACTTAAGCGTCTACGAAATCATTGACACATTATGAAATACAGAATCACGCACACAACGGTGTACTCCGGCGACGAGCGAGTCTCGGTCTGTCACAATGCGGCCTGGCTGTTCCCGCGCAGCATTGCCTCGCAGAAGGTTCATCACACTCGTCTGGATATCACTCCCAGCCCTTCCGTCAGAACCGATCTGGAAGACCCTTTTGGTAACCAGATGTCGTTGTTCTCATTCAACGAAGGCTATGACAAGCTGACCGTCACCGCGTTGAGCGATATCACCGTTAACGGTCGAGTTCTTCCTCCGCTGCAACAATCCCCGGCGTGGGAAGAGATTAAACGCGAGCTCGAAAGCCGTCAGACTCCGGGGGCTCTCGAAGCAGCCGAGTATCTCTACGACACCCAGCACGTCAAATCTTTCGCGGAACTGCGAGATTACACCAAAGCTTCGTTTACTCCGGGGCGTCCCATTCTTGAAGCGATGGCGAACCTGACATCGCGTATTCACAAAGACTTTCGTTACGATCCGACAACCACGACCGTGACCAGTTCTGTCGCAGAGGTCTTCGGCCACCACTCGGGCGTTTGTCAGGATTTTGCGCACCTTGCAATCGCGGGCATGCGATCCATTGGCCTGGCAGCCCGCTACATCAGCGGTTATCTGCGAACCTACCCGCCTCCGGGAAAGCCTCGGCTCGTCGGGACCGATGCCTCCCATGCCTGGTACTCGGCCTATTGCGGCGAGTATCTCAGCTGGGTCGACTCAGACCCCACCAACAACATCTTCCCCAATCTTGAACACGTCACCCTAGCCTGGGGACGTGACTACAACGACGTCCCCCCCATCAAAGGTGTCTACCTCGGCGGCGGCAACCACCAGCTCAATGTCAGCGTCGATGTCGCGACGTGACAGAGTTCCTTCTCCATTGAGGGGAGAAGGTGCCCGAAGTGCGGATGAGGGTGGTCGATAGGTAATCACGAGCATTCATTGGCTGG
>SXPC01000062.1 GCA_005778225.1 Planctomyces sp.
ACGGCTGACACAGCCGTGGCGCACGTGCAGTTGCGATCTAACTACTTTGCCTTTGGCGTCTCAATCACGTGAGCCGATTGCACAACGACATCCTTCAGCGGTTTGTCATTGGCGTTGGTTTTCACGCTGCCCATTTCCATCAGCACTTTCATGCTTGGTTCGTCAGCGACTTTACCGAACGCCGTGTATTGGCGATCGAGGTGCGGTACGGTGCCCAGGCACAGGAAGAACTGCGACCCGGCAGAGTTTGGATCGCTGGTTCGCGCCATCGAGAGGACGCCAGCCGTGTGCTTTTTCTCGTTGAATTCTGCAGGTATCGTATAGCCAGGACCGCCGGTTCCGTTGCCCAGTGGGCAGCCGATCTGGACGACGAAGCCTTCGATGATGCGGTGAGCAATGATACCGTCATAAAAGCCGATTTTGGTCAGCCCGATGACGTTCTTGGCGTGACCTGGGGCCACGTCCGGCCACACGTCAACAAGGATCGGTCCCATACTCGTGGTGAACTCGATCTGATAATTGTTCTTGGAGAAATCGACGTCTTTAATGGCAGCGTCGACTTCAGCTTTTCGATTCTTCAGCATGATGTTTTCCAGTGCGCAAATAAGCGAACGCGGGTGGCGATCAGCTCGTCCACAAAGACAGAAAACGAAGCCAGCCACCGCGCGATCGAGGCAACCAGCTTCGTTTATTAATCCTGTGTCGATCGTGATCAGTATCGATCGAAAACCGCGAAGCAATGCTCCGCGAACGATAGGTGAAAGAAAAAGCCTGCAGGCGTTTGACAGTCCGTGTCGGGGTATCCATGCCCGTCGACAGCATCCCTGATCAGACCATCGAAGTCAATCAAACGGCATGTGAGTTTTGATGAGAATTGAACAATGCAAAAATTGCGAGAGAATCGTTGAATTGTTGACTTGCAAAGACGCGTTGGATAATTCCATCGCGTTACTCAGATTATACTGTCCCAGTTTTACCGTCGACTACGATCGCTTGCTGAATCTGATTGCTGACTCTGTCTGCTAGCTCTTGTATGTCTTCAATAAGCGAAGGATCGTGCTGAAGTCGTTCTGTCAGGAGCTCACCTAAACGCAAAGCTACTTTTCCATTAACATATCGTGATGTCTCCTGCAAAAATCGTTTGACATACGTGAGGTCATGTCGATTTGGATCGAGTTGTCTGTCCCCTGCAACCACGGTTTGAGACATCAGCGTGAGCTTTCTGGCGTCCGATAGCGTAAGTACTCCAGTATTATGAGTAATTGAGTGACGAATTTGCCAAAGTATTGCAAGGGTGTTTGCGCGAGTCCTCTCAGGCTCAGGTCTAGAGGTTTGCTTTGCATCAGGAAATAGTTGTGCCCAGGGATTTGAGCTAAAATGAGATTTCAGTATTTGACCAAATCTCTTATTGACCGACTCATTGCTGAGCCATGTGTCAGACTCACACATCACTCGCCCAATTGAACCAGAAAGAAACTGTGCGGCGAGGTTTCCTCCGGTAGGACTAAAGACATCAAAGCGATTATCAAAAACGTAAGGAGCGATTGTATCTACACAAATAACTGCGAGCTCTTTTAAGTATCTTTCGAAAGCTTCTACGATGCTACCAAGCGTCATTAAATTCAGTTGTGATTTATGGCCGTCATATATTGCTTGGTAAAATTTTCCATGCGTCACATGATCATCAACGTATTTGATCAGTCCAAAACAGGCATTCAGTCGTTGCTCAAAATTGGTAATGGGTGCAAGACTCGAATGATCAGACTCAGAGGAATGAGCAAGAAGCTGTTTTACTTTTTCATTCAAATCAATTTTGGGACGACCGGCCACTTACTCCTCCGACTCTTGAGCAGCAGCAGCAGCTTCCCTGTCTTCCATTAACAGCCACTCATTGTCACCATCCCAAGATAAAAGAAAATTAGGTTCGTTGCTGTTGTTCTCAGTGTTTCCTAACTCTCCAATTTTTTTTATGTCACCGATCTCGCCAAGATCGTTGTTCCCAAGTTTGCGAGAATCAAAGATTCGCAATTGCTTTTTCATCCCACGAAGTTCATCAACGAGTTCTTCTGTGGGACAAGGGAAATCAATCCGAGATGTCAAATGTGGATCACCATCTACGTACCACCACATTGTCGGTTTCAACTGCAGCCAGTCGGCCAGTTGATTCGGTTTAAGCGTATAGAACGAAAACGGTGCGGTCAGTGGCATGATTTCTCTCCAATCAAACCAAGTATAACGCAACCAATTTTGCTCAGTCCATATCTCTGAGGACTTCAAAGAAACAATGTTGGAGAAAATCAGACATCAGCGGTTTCTGCACCCGCTTTGACATCTTCCCATTGCTCCATCGTGTAGAGCACTTCGCGAACCTTCGAGCCGTTGTAGTCGCCGACGATGCCATCTTCTGCCATGTAATCAACCAGTCGAGCAGCGCGACCATAACCGATCCCCAGGCATCGCTGCAGCAGGGAGACCGACCCACGTCGTTCGCGGATGACGCACTCGATGGCTTGTTCATAAAGCTCATCGCGTTCTTTCATCGCTTCGATTCCACCCTTGCCAGGAGTTCCCGCGGCTTTGAGTCGAACCAGTTCTGGACTGTATTCCGGTTCATAATGACGCAAGGCGCGGATGATCGTGTTGACCTCTTCATCGCTGACATAGGTTCCTTGAGCACGCATCAGGCTGCTGGTTCCCGGAGCCAGATACAGCATGTCTCCACACCCCAGAAGACGCTCTGCTCCCATTTCATCGAGAACAACGCGGCTGTCTGTGCGGCTGGAAACCTGGAACGAAACGCGTGCTGGCAGGTTCGATTTGATCAGACCTGTGATGACATCGACCGTTGGCTTTTGAGTGGCGAGGACCAGGTGAATCCCGACCGCACGCGACTTCTGAGCCAGACGGATAATGTGAGCTTCAACATCCTTCCCTGAAGTCATCATCATGTCGGCCATCTCATCAGCGATGATGACGATGTATGGCATGTGTTCGGGGATCTCGTTGGCTTCTTCGCAATCTGGATCCATATCGAGACGCTTGAGAATCTCTTCGCGACCCAGTTGGTTGTAACCATCCAGGTGACGTACGCCGCAGCGAGCCAGCAGACCATAACGCTCTTCCATCTTCTCGACCGCCCAGCCGAGGACAGCCTCTGCCTTTTTCATGTCGGTAATGACTGGGTGCATCAGGTGTGGAATTCGCATGTACGGGCTGAGCTCGACCATTTTCGGATCGATCATCAGCATCTTGACCTGGTCTGGACGACGGGTCATCAGCAACGACAGGATCAGGGTATTCAAACAGACCGACTTACCCGTTCCGGTTCGACCTGCGATCAACAGGTGAGGCATCTTCGCGAGGTCGACGGCCAGACCGCGGCCACTGACGTCCTTGCCGAGGAAGATCGGCAGACGCATCTTGGCAGTCGCATCCGCCGTCCCTTCGATCAGCTCACGCAGACGAACCATGACTTGTTTTTCGTTCGGCACTTCGACACCGACGGTGTTCTTGCCAGGGATCGGCGAGACGACTCGAACGGAAGGAACGCGCAACGCAATCGCAATGTCATCTGCCAGAGCAGTGACTTTATTCACGCGCAGACCGGGTTCCAGATCGAGCTCGTATTGAGTCACAACCGGGCCGGTATCGACTTCGGTGACTTTGACCTTCAGGCCGAACTGCTGGAATGTCTTCTCGAGGACGAGCGCGACAGACTGTGCTTTCTCTGCCAGCAGTTCGTACGGGAAGTCTTCTGCTTCGTCCAGAAGTTGAACCGAGGGCATGATGTAAGGCTTGCCGCTGTTGGGTTTCGACGACCCATACAGACTGCCGCCGTTCGGCACAGGGTTGGCGTTCTTCTTGGCCGTGACTTGGGCAATCGGTGGATTGACCTTGAAGTGCGGAGTCGCGACGACCTCTTCAGCCACCACGTCATCCTCTTCGTCCGCTTCCAGTGCAGCGACTTTGGCTTCGATGACGGCAATCTCGGCTGCGTCATCGAAATCGTTCAAAGCAGCTTCGACAATCGGATCAACGTCGTCGTCCATCTCTTCGATGACGGCTTCGATTTTGGCTGCGAGTTCTGGTTCAATAGTTTTCTCACTGAGGGCACGATTGAGGTCAGCCTTCAACTGAGCAGCAGAAACCAGTTCATACTGAGCAAGTTCTGCTTCTTCATCGATTGCGGGAACGTCTGCTTCCGACGCGACTTCGACGACGGGCGCTTCCAGCAGACGAGTGATCGCAGGCGTGATTGTCACTTTGCGCGGCTCTTCTTTCACAACTGTCGCAGAAGCCGTCGCGAACTCACTGGAGAGATCCTGATAACAGGCGCGAGCCGTTCGTCGCAGCAACATCCAGGGCGAAGTCAGGACGAAGTGCAGCAGTGACCAGATCAGTCGATCGGTTGCCATCAGCAAACCAGCCAGCATCGAAGTCACAACGACGATGTAGGACCCCATCGTCGAGAACTCACGTGTCAGGAACGTCGTTACGACATTACCCACGTACCCGCCGGAACCGTAGATGCAGGGAATGACCGCCAGACCAGGAGCAGCCAGTTGGCACAAAGTCGCAAAGGCAACCGTCGAGATGGCCCAGCCGAGCATGCGGGTGAGCGGATCTTTAAGATGCGTGGTGGACAGCAGTTGAAGATCAAAAATGACCAGACCTGCGAGAACCCACAGGCTACCGACGCCAAAGAACGAAATGAGCTTGGAAGCAAATTGGCTGCCGACTTCGCCGCACCAGTTATGAATTTCCGTCTGGGCGGGATAGACAATCGGCGCAGGCGGATCAGCGGGGTTGTAGCTCGCGATCGACATCGCTGCGAAAAACGATCCTGCCAAAAGCAGAAGCGCGAGTAAATCAGTTCGCAACCGTGCGGCATCTAACATGGGAAGACCAATCGAGGGGTTGTTGGTCGACAAAAGTGGAACACACTCCGGCATGTTCCTTCATGGCAAACCTAGCACACCCCTGAAACCGCGCCGGATTTTTCTCCGGTCCGCCCTGATTTTGGCTTCCCCCTCCACCCCCTCTTACCGGTCGTACCGTTTAGCGAAACTAGCGAAGCCGTGTCGGAGTTTTCCCTTCAGGTAAAGTCCGTCAGCAACGATCGTGACACAGCAATCTGGTCAGACGAGTTGATTTTGTAAACAAATGCCTCAAGCGCGGTCCAAAAACAGAAGAAGACTGGAACGCAGAGGAACAGAGTGGAGCAGAGATCGCAGAGACTGAATCGGCCAGTCTTCTCTGCGTCCTCTGCTCTCCTCCGCGAGCTCCGCGTTCCAGTCTCTATCTATCAGCCAGAACTATTCAGCCAGCGACACGCAGACAATTTCTTTGTCGTTGCGTGCAAAGCAGCATTTGTCCGCGAAAGCCGGATGGCTCCAGACCACCGCACGATTGAAGGCATTCGAGGTCGGCTCGAGGATCTTGGCCCGCGAGAGTTCCTTGTATCCTTCGCGAGAAAGGTCAGCGATGATCAAGTGCCCGGTCTCACTCATGATGAAGGAGTGTTTGTCGGTCTTCACCACAAACGCGGTTCCACTATTGGCTGGGCGACCATCCGTCGAGATCGGATCGGTGGATTGCCACAATCGTTCCCCCGTCTTGACGTCAACAGCCCGGAAAATTCCCGGCTTACAGTCAGTCCCGTAAATCACGCCGTCGACGATCACAGGGGCGCTGTTGACCGACGCCAGCCCACGTTGTGTCGTCCCTTCCCAGACCCGCTTGGCTCCAGGTTTTTTCTGGTCGAGTTCAAACAGAGCACCAACCGGACCGATCCCACTGGCGAACAGCTTTCCATCATTGATCTGCGGCGGCATGATCGACATGCCGTAGTCTGGTTTCAGTTTTTCAGTCCAGTAGATCTGGCCAGTCTTTGGATTGAGGCTGTTGAGGTTGTCTGCGTCCCAGACAATGAGTTGTTCAACGTTAGCGGCCTTGGTAAGAACTGGGGGAGCATAGCCGATTTCACTGGCTGTCAGCCCCTTCCAGACTTCTTTCCCCGTCGTCGCATCGAGAGCGACAACCACACTCCCCTGCCCTCCTGCGAGTGTGATCACGAGGTTTTCATAGACAAGTGGATGGCTCGAGTAGCCCCATTGCGGAACAGGAGCGTTGTATTTCTCGGTCAGTTCGATCGACCACAGCTTCTTGCCAGACTCAGCATCCAAGCAGGCCAGATGCCCCTGGGCACCCAGTAAAATAACTTTGCCATCAGCAACTGTTGGAGTCGCGCGAGGCCCGTTGGGATAAGAGATGTTATAAGTGCAGGGATACTTGTATTCCCAGATCGGAACGCCGGTCTTGGCATCCAGACATTGGAGACGCTCGGTCCCTTCGAGATGATTGCGTTTACCAGGATCGGGCGTTGTATCACCCGAAGTCAGCTGGTAATCAGAGACATAGACTTTCCCGTTCACGACAGAAGGACCGGAATAGCCCAGTCCGACTGGCTGACGCCAAAGCACCTTGGGCCCGTCTTCAGGAAACTTCTCAATCAGGCCCTGCTCCGACCACCGGTCATCCCGGTTGGGACCCATAAACTGAGGCCAGTCTTCAGCCATGCACACATTGGCAAACAACATCGCCGTAACAACTGCTGCGTTTCGAAACATCCATCTCTCCTGTTGGGGCAACACGAATCCGTGTATCTCTACTCAGGATAGACGGCGCAGACGGGCCAGTCCATACAGTCAATTCATGAAGAATCTGCGATTCCCTTGTAGGGTCCGCTGTGCGGACCATCAAACTGCTCGACTTCGAAGGATCGTGTCTAAAAAATTGACCACACATTACGGTCCGCACAGCGGACCCTACGAAGTTAATGGGCCGGTTTTCGTATCAGCAATTTGATCCGGTTGTAAACCAGCAACGAGAAAACAAACACCGTCACGACCATCATCAGCCAGCCGCGGTTGTTCCAGGAAACATAAATCTGCCCAAGTATGAAAAGGCAGCAGATGATGCTGATCAGAATTGTCTGCAAAGGAGAATAGCGTTCCGGTTGAGACGAAATCACAACGGGTGTCGTTGTGACTGGCAAAGTATTGGCCGCTGGGAAGGGCGTCGGCAGTGAGGCCGCCAGCATGTCTTTCTTCATCTGGCTAATCGCGTCGGCAGGCTCATGGTGATGGAGAGCCTTCAGCAGACGTTCGATGCTGTCCATGACGCGGAATGCGTCGTCAAACGACAGCGATTTCTGGTGCGCCCATTGGTTGCGAAACTCGCGGAGCTCGCTGACCAGACTCCGTTCCAGGTGTCCCAGGGAGTTTCTGAACAAGGCGTTCCAGTGATCCCACACGGTCGTCAGAATCAGCTGAGCATCCCAGTCGATCGTTCCATCGGTCTTTTCCATGCGACGATGATCGCGAAAGCCGGACTGTAGCCTGACGCGCCAATCGCTTCCGTAAATCGTGCGCAACCGACCTTCGAGATCCGGGCCAACGACCTCGGAAAACAGGCTCAACGATTGGCTGATTTGTTCATGATAGGGTTGTTGTGACATGGAACCTGCTGCCCGCACGAATGGTGATCGATGCTCGACCAATCTTAGGAACAAGGCGATTCGAAGTCCGGGACAAACCTGCCTGCTGCGAATTCTTCACGGGAGATGATGTCAAATTAGGAGGGTTGCACGGGTTATGCGGGTCGAAATAAAGAAAAGAGCCTCGCAAAATCAATTGCAAGGCTCAAAAAAAACAATAACGGATATCGCCGTGCTTTTACTAGAAGCCGGTCACTTGGCCGTCTCGTCGATTCATCAGTTTGTCGAGAACTCCCATGTTGTTTCCATCGATCGTCGCGGGCGTGTGACTGATATTCTCGGAAATGAATTCGACACGTCCGTCCCCCAGAACGACTTGCGCACCTCCCTTGTGCTGGCTTGCAAGTCCGAATCGACAACCATCGTAATTATTGTTGGTGTTTGAAGTCGCAGGATTTGTGAAGTTGTAGTTATCAACCGTTGGTGTCGCTCCCGGCATTTCATTTGGATCATTGATCTTCGAAAAGGCCTGAACTCCCCACGTTTTAATGTAACCAGGATCACCAGACGCACTGACCGTGGGGTCAGACCAGCCACCTTGAGAATCGCCGTCACAGTTGTTGTTGATTCCAAACATCACGGCAGCGCCGCAAACTCGTTTACGCCGACCGGGATTGTTGATTTCCCAGGAACGTTCACCAACCAGAATTGTGTTCGAAAGACCATCGATGACGTCAGCAAATCGGCAGCGAGAGTTCTGCCAGAAGACTCCACGTGCGGAATTACCAATGACGAAAATCGTGTTCGGCCATGTAGCGGTATTGTTTGATGGGTTTCCATTTCGGTCGTTGTTGCCAACATAGTTTGACGTCGCAAGAAAACGGTTTGTTCCGAAAGCAAGTTGGTCATTTGTTTGAGGAGCTGTATCGGATGGGCAGCGAAATGCTGCAATTCCAGTTTGCATTTGTTGGAGAGCATTCGCGTTGGTAACAGCATCCTGCATGGTTGGGAATGGCGACAACAGGTCATAAAGCGCTGGTTGTTCAACAAACGGCAAGATCAACATGTTCCAGCTCCAGTTGTAAGCTGGTCCAGAGCAGGAAGCGTTACGCAGATCACGGACATAGCCTGGTGGGAGTGTGTTGTAAGTGTCGTGGTAATTGTGTAGCGCGATTCCAATCTGTTTAAGATTGTTTTTGCAGT
>SXPC01000063.1 GCA_005778225.1 Planctomyces sp.
GAAGATGACTCCGGGGATTTTTTCCAATGCCAATAAACGACCACGAGAAGCAGCAAAACGTTCAAAAGCCATTACAAAAGAGCAAATCAATCCACACGCAAAATGACTGAGACGGGAGATGGATAAACAAGAACGCAAACAGAAACTGAAACAGTGGAAAGAAGAGCAACAGCAGCAGGGACTGCGTGCGCTCCCATTGCCAACTGAGGAAATGCAGAAGTTGTTCAATTCACTCCGGGTTGAGCTCTCTTTTCAGGCATGCGACCATTCTCGTCGACTGACGATCGCCTGGCTGAAATCAAAGGGTCAGGATGTCGATAAAGTCTGCCAATGGCTTGATGAAAACGGTGGCTATTGTGACTGCGAAATCCTGTTCAATTCACAAGAACACTTCGAAAATCTTCGACCCATTGACTGATGCGTTCTTCCAGTGTCTGGGCTCTAAAGGAGAAAGCAGAGAACAAAAAAAGGGAGCCCGGAATGGCCCGGACTTCCTTCATCTTCAGTGAATATCACCAAACGAACGAACTCGTTACTGCTGCATCCGCATCATCGGAACGCCCTTGGGCTCACCACGTTCCTTGATCGTGGCAATTCGTTGTTTCAGCGTGTTCATCATGGCTTTATCGCGTGGTTCGGATTCCTCAGAATTGATGACCGCATCCGCGAGGGCAATCGCGTCGTCATAACGCTTGATGTCCGACAAATACCGAGCCTTGATGCTGATGACCAGACTTTTGCGAGTCGGGCGTTCTTTCACTTCTTCGGCAAACTGATCAAGAAACGCGAGGACATCCTCAGGGGCTTTCGAGTCACTGCGAGCCTGCATGTACTTGCGCCCGAAATCAGCGACGAATCGCTCATCTTCGAGTTGCAGTTCGAGTTCCCCGAGACGCGAGGCCCACGCGGTTGAGACGTCATCATTGACACCTTTACTCTTTTCCACCAGTCGCTTGATCTGTTCCAGCCAGCCGAATTTCAATTGATCGGAGGGGACCGTATGCAGCAGCTCGTTGAGCTGTCCGACATCCTCAATCTCACACACCGACTTCCCATCTTTCACCACAGCAATCTCATCGCCTGTCGAGGTGACCTGATCGAACGTGGTCCAGAATGCATCCTTCTCGCGAAATCCCACGATTCGACCGTAGGTCATCAGGTCAACATCAGCCACACAGATGGTCGGAAAGCCTCCAATCCCCAGAGCCGATTTCAGCTTGTCATTCTGAGCTTTGAGTTCCTCCGACAAGTCCGACTTGCGAGGGAAATCCAGGACAACGGGTACGTAATGCTCAGCAATGCGATCAGCCGCATCCGGCTGCAGGAGGACAGCCTTTTCCAGTTTGATGCAGTAGGTGCACCAGTCGGACCCAGTGAAAAACAGGAGAAGATCCTTCCCCGAGTTTTTCGCCTCAAGTTGAGCAGCTGCCAGATCGCTAGTCCAGGCAACGTGCTTGACCTCCGGCGGGACCGGCTTGGCATCGTCAGGAGATTCGACCTTCGCTTCTGGCGGAACTTCTGTTTGAGCGGTCAAATAAGCGGGTGAAACCGACATCGCGACGACCATCGCGACAGCACAGCTACGCTTCAACAGGGTAGACATTAAGGAACCGGAAAGGGCCAGAGAAATATTCTTCATGAAAAACTCTTGCTGAAGTAGGAAGGGGTATGTTTGGGAGTAAGAACGGAAGCAATCATTCCACCGGTGATCGGTAGAGTTCTCGACGTCTGGTTTCAATCTGACTTTTTGATTCGCTCGGCAGGCACAAACAACTCGACATCTTTCAATTCGACTTTAGGGAGCTCGTTTTTTCCTCGTTTGATGGTCACCGTCATGTAGGGATTCTCGGGATCTGCATAGGCTTCGTTCAGGCGATCGGGCATGTTGGTCATCGGATTCATGGGCCAGCGGACACTCCAGGCATACTCGCCTTCAGGAGCACCGTCGCCCGGCTCATAGGTCGTCATCACATACGAACCATCTGATTGAACCAGTGCCCAGCAGTCGGACTTACGGGTATCGATCTGCTCACCAATCTTGATCAGTTTGATGATGGCATTCTCTGGAGCCTTCCCATTGATAGTGATCTCGCCACGAGTCGGATAGGTTCTCGCCATCCAACCATTGCTACCGCATCCCACAGACATCAAGACGAGAAGGAACGATAGCACGATGCGGTTTTGCATTTAAAACTCTCCCGTCATGTCACCATTGTCGGAGCTTACAATGCTAACAATGGTTTCATAGTCGACATTGTCACCGAGGAAACGAACTCCCCCGTCAGCAAGTGCCATTTGGATCCCCCCCTGGTGAAATGAGTAAGGGGCACCGTGCATGTTGGTCGTGTTGAGAACGCCCCCAGTGTAGAGGGCAATGCCCGGCGGGATTCCTGTTGGATTCGCGGCGTTGGGGATCAAGCTGTATCGCAGGAATTCTCCGAAGAGCGACTGCGACGCTGCGTCTGGACAAGTCCATGCTTCTCCACGAGTCCCCCAGACCGATCCCATCGCGGGCAGGGTAGTCGCCATTTCATTCTTATAGACACGCCAGCGACTTCGACCGGCACATTCATAGAACAGCATCGTATTTGAGAGGCCATCCGTCACTTTGGCGAAGCTCTGCCACTCATGGGGGCGCGTTGTATTGTAAAACGCAGTCGATAAGAAGGGGCCAGGAGGAGCAGGACCCGTAGAATAGGGTTTCACGGCCGTTGTGAACGAGTAATCTGATGGCATGAAGCCCGTGTAAGTCGCATTGGTGCTGGTGATCGGATCACCGCCGTTGGGAGTCGATGGGCAGATAAGAACCCGTGGCATCTTATCCTTCATGACCGCGTTATTCGCGTGTGACCAGAATTGGTTCTGGTCATAGAGATCGTACGTTGCAGAGGCCTCTACGAAAGGCAGAAGCGAAACCATGGGTGAGGCATGTTTATAGGCGGCACTCGTCGAGGCCCAACCGCCAGAGTGAGGGGTTTTGTTATAGGTATCATGATAGTTGTGAACTGCCAGCGCGATCTGCTTAAGGTTGTTCTTGCACGTCGAACGCCTGGCCGCTTCTCTGGCTTGCTGAACCGCCGGAAGCAGAATCGCGACAAGAACCGCTATAATTGCGATCACAACTAATAGTTCGATCAATGTAAACCCGTTTCGACGCATGAGTGCTCCCACTAGTATTTTGAACAACAATTCAATCTGATCCCTCAGAACCGAATCACACACGCATTCATTTTTGATTCATCCGTTACGTGCCCAAAAAGCAACAATGACGCATGAGTCCATGCAGGCTGACAAATGGCAAAGAGAATGCCAGCCACCTCCGGTTATCTACGAAGGCCGCCCAGGATCTCCCAGGCAGGTGAGTGCGCAAGCTAATGGCGTAAAGAGAGTTACGACGCTTGAAGACATCGAATTGCCGCGCGTCCTGAAGCAAACACGACGACGGCGATGAAAAAAAAGAGAATAATCGGCGCCTACAACTCTTTGAAGTCCTCAAACGCCTGATGAATTCACGGGCAACCTGCACAGAATCTGGGGCACCCGTCGCAACAGACTTACTGCGGTCGATAGCGACGAAACGCCGCCGGGGTGATCCCATAGACCTGACGAAATTCGCGGGCCAGGTGGGACTGATCACAAAACCCGCACTGCTGGGCAATCTCCAGGACAGTGAGGTCTTTTGATTCGATAGCCAGCAAATCTTTTGCCCGCTGAAGTCTGAGTTTCATCAGATACTGTTTGGGAGACTCTCCCGTTGTTTGACGAAAACGACGTACAAAATAGCTTCGGCTCACCGATGCCTGCTGAGCCAATTCATCCAGGCTTAAATCCTCGGTGAAGCGGGCATTCATCAACTCAATCACACGAGACAAGCTCAGGCGAGACAATCGATCCTCTTCAGGAGCCTGTGGCGTCTGCTGTTGAGCAATCTCCGTCAAGCGGTGCAGGATACGATCCTGAAGATGTTCTTTGATCATTCGCTGCCCGGTGCGTACCGGCTGGCGGAAATGATAGATCAGCTGCTTCATCAGGATCTGCAGCGTCTCGTCCCGAAATGACTTTGAAAGCAGTGGCTCGGGTGAGGCTGAATGTGATTGATTGACCGATCGAAAGTAGTCATAGACGACGTCTTTTCGGACGTAAATCATACTCGAATGGTAAGGCCCAATGCCTTTACACATCCGAACCGACTCTTCATCCCCAAAGACAAAGCTCCCCGGCTCGCTCGGACGGAGATACTTACCCGCCCCAAAATCAGCTTCCAGGAAATAGCGCGTATCGCAGTCATCCAGCAGAGAGAGGAAGAAATAGTCTCGGCGTCCTCCGTCGTGAAAAGCTTCGGACAGAAGGATCTCAGCGTATTCCCACGGACTATGAGGATCCACATGATATTCGACGGCGAGCACTCGATCGCGATGCCATCCGGGCGACTCTCGAAATATCTTACACGACTCGATCCGCGACGTCAGTGATTGGCGAAGTCGCAGAAATTTAGCCAGGTTGTCCATGCAAAACCCCTTCGAACCAAGACTATCCGACGATTTCCGATTCTACAATCCCCTTCTTCCAGATTGCTGGTTTCCCACGGCATTGTCATGCGAAACGCGTTCAGCGAAGGCGTGACCGTCATCATCTATCTCTGCAGCAGCAGATCACTCTCCAGACGCTTTTCAAAGACTCGCTTCTCCTCCGCTACCCAGCGTCGATACCCCTCTGGATCCACCCACGCTCTTGCACCTGTTTTCTTCGCACGGGCCAATCGTTCGCGGTATCCATGCAACTCGTTGGTGTAGTGCAGCCAGATGTCTGGCGTTTGCTTCTCCAGGATCTCGAACGTGCGTTGATAGTCTTCCATGATTCCCTCATACGACGGCTGTGACACCAGCTGAACGCCCGGGTTGATGGTTGTCCCGTTGGGGAAGAGGATGTGATAGGTCTTCCCGCCGTCAATCCCGGTCATGGCGTAGGTCGTTGCGCCGTGAGTGTGGCCGCCAGTGCGTAAGACTTGCACAGACAGATCCCCCAGGGTGATGACTTCTTCGTCCTCAAGTACGCGATCAACGTCCGACGCGTCGAATCGAAACTCTTTGATCCCGCCGTAGAGAAAGTCTTTCCCGCCGCCTGATTCGAACAACTCCTGCTCTTCTTTTAAGAACGCAATCTTCGCGCCTGTCAGCTTCTTTAGATACGCATGCCCGCCGACATGACTGCTATGCGCATGCCCCGCGAGCAGCACTTTTAACTGACCAGGATCAAACCCCAGCTTGCGAATCGAAGCCTCAATCATCGGCCCCGACCCTGGCATCCCGGTATTGATCAGCATGTCTCCGTCAGACCCATGCAACAGAAACGCCCCGAGCCCCCTGGTCCCGACAAAGTAAATCGGCCCGACAATACGAAACGGCTCCGCTGCCTCGTCCCAATGATAAACAGTCCTCACCCGCTTGAGCGTCTCAATAGCCTGGGCAGTATTCACAGGTGGCGCAGCCAAGCATGCGTCCACAGTTAGTGAAGATATGCTCGCAAAGAGGAGAATCAAAAATCGCTTCAACATGAAACAAGGTTTAACTCATCGCGAATTGAGCCGTCTACGTCGCTCCATATTTATTCTCTGCAGCCACCTACCATCTGTCCGCGGTTACAATTTGATCTGAATCGCGAAATGCGTTTCAGTGCACACTCGTAGAGAAGTGTAAAAATTTTTAACATGTATGGCGTTGAAATGTCAGATCGCGTACGCTGCTAACTCGCTTATCGCGAAAACAAAGTTGCGAAATGTCGTGCATAAGTCTTTCCCTTCATCCGTCGCCTCGCGGAAACCCAAACATGCGCAAAGATCTTTTTGCTGAATTCTTGTCCCAATTGACTTGTACGATGCAAACGATCAAAGGGCAACGACATCGACGCCTCAAGAATGTCCAAAGCCAATTTGCAATGATCAGTCTTCAGCAATTGGAGTCGCGTGTCCTTCTCAGCGTCTCCGATGTTGAACCGAATGACCGCGTTGTCACTGCTGGAGACTTTGGCAATCTGACAGATGTCATCGTCGAGAACTCCGTCTTAGGATCGATCAGTGCTCATGACACGATGGACGTTTATAAATTCACGGTCGATCGGAATCGACAGGCTCAAATTCAATTGAAGCAACTGACCGGCAGTGTGTTTCTCAAACTGTCGAAAGACAATGATGGTGATCAGGTATTGAGGACTTTTGAGGAAATCGAAAATCTCACTGTCGCCGGTGACTTTACGACCATTGAGTCACTCACTCCGGGAACCTATTTTGTCACCGTTCTGAGAAACAATTCCGATGTTCGAACTGACTACCAGTTGACAATCCAAGTCAGTGATCTTGCGGACTCAGAATTGATAGATCCCGGCACACGGACGAACACCGCGACAGACCTGGGGGAATTGACGAATACACCGATTGCACGCACGGAAGTTGTCTCCGCCTTCGATAACGACTACTACGCCTTCACTCTCACAACGGCTTCCAGGGTAACGATCAATGTGACCGGCGTTGATGAAGATGTTGAGATGGTTTTGGGGCAGGATAACAACAACGACAATATCCTTGATGTTTATGAGCAGGCCAATATTTCTAGCTCGCTTCAGACAATTGAAACCTTGGGGCCCGGTAAGTACTTTCTCACATTCCGAAGTATTAACACGGCTAACGCCAACAATAACGATAACACCGACTACCAACTGCAGTTGTCAGCGACTGCGCTGACGCCTTACAGCGACGCTGGAAGCACTCTGGAGATGGCTTCCGGATTGGTGTCCAGAGCCAATCCGCTTCAAGACATCCTGTTGGGCAGTGATACGGACATGTATCGCTTCACGGTCTTGTCTCCCAGCCAGGTGACGATTCGAATCAATGGCGTCGATGAGCCAATTTGGGCTTACCTCGGCCAGGACAGCAATAACAATGGTGGCTTTGACGAAGCGGAAGCCATTGAGACCAGAAGCACTTCCGCTCCGACAACTTTCTCGCGAATGCTGGCAGTTGGCACGTACTATGTTTACCTGAAATCCGCAGGTAGTTTGACGAATACGGTTTACCAGATCAGTCTGGAAGACACCCTTCCGACAAACGTTTCACTATCTTCGCAGATCGTCTCGGAAGCAGCTAATGTTGGTATGGCTGTCGGAACCTTTACTGCAACCGATCCCACGGGCAACACTACGCTGACGTACACGCTTGTTTCAGGCACAGGAGGAGGTGGCAATTCTCGATTTGAAATCATTGGAAATGAGTTGAGGACCAAGTCACGATTCGACTTCGAAACCAGTCAAAGCCACTCAATTCGTGTTCGAGTCACGACGTCCAATGGAGCCAGTATCGAGAAGATTTTTGTCATCACGGTCAGCGACGTGCCTCGCGAAAATGACTGGATTGCAACCGTTAAGCTGCATGGCGGAGTTCCCATTAAGGACTCAGCCGAGGGGACTGGCTACTTGATGTATAGCGAGCAGAGTGTCCGTGCCCGTTTCGGAAGTGCCGTTGGAGACGGTAACGCGGAGCATTTTGTCGCTGTCCAGTTCGAAAATGGGAGCTGGCGTTTGGCGAACAACGACGGATGGACGACTTTCACTCCCAAAGCGGGAGACCGACTTATCGCCAGGCTCGACTTCTCCCTCGACACCGCCAGCCTGATGACGGGGCAATTCGGAATCATCAACGGGATTCAACATGGGATTTCAGGTGGAGACCTGACGATCACGGCGAACCGTTGGTATGGCGATTACAATCAAAGCGAGTTCGGACTTTCCGGAACCTATTTTATTCCAGGGAAGAACTCCACTGCGCTTGGTGAATTGAAAAACGGAATTGCTGGCAAGGATGACGCGACAGGCCTCGGCTATGTCATGTTCAGCCAGCAGAGAGTCCAACAGCGTTTTTCGGGCTCAGTGGACCCGGGTAATGCAGACCAGTTATTGGCGGTGCAGTTCATGAGCGGACATTGGTTCTATGCCAATGACAATCAGTGGGTGAACTTCATTCCTGTTAGCAGCGACCGCTTGCTGGCGCGGGTTGACTTCGAGAACGATACAGTCGAATTGCTACAGGGGCAACCGACACAGTATCAAGGCATTAATGCAGGCTTCGCCAGTTCCGACCTGTCGATTCGACCGAATTTCTGGTCGCATTCGATTAACCCCGGCGAGTTTGGTGTCACTGGTACCTATTGGAATTAGGTTCCTTTGCTACTGCCATTCTTCAGGGAAGTCATTTCAGAGTTGGCGAATCCATGACCGAAGAGGTAAACCTCGAATGCGCCTAAAGTGCGATCATACATGACGGGCGTTACAGTGACGCTTAACTCAATAGACGGCATCGCTCAAGATAGATTGATGCAGTTGACTCAGGTATCTTCATCAGCCATCGCAGCCGTCGCGTCTAACTCACTCGGGCTGATCCCCATGAAGCCAACCATGATTCCGTGCTTGCGAAAGCGTTTGATGGCGAGATAATTCAAAGCGAACAGAATCCCGAGGGTTAAAATGGGTATGAAAGATACAAACACACAGAGGATGGCAGCGAGTGTTGGTAGCAAGGCATTGGCGAGCAAAAATGTGGCAGTAAAAAACCAGAATAAGCTGGCACCCAAGACGATGACAATCGCAATCGTGCCCGTGAGAAGAACAGCAGTCATCGGATTCTCTCGCGGCATTCTCATAAAGGCAGGGATGATAAAGTTCATCAATATCAAGGAAGAAGCGCAAAGTAAAAACGAGAACAACATCTGTCGCTGGCGGCTTGCCAATCTCTTTAAGTCAGGCGAGGCGTTCTTGCCGCCCGACTCGAAGCTTTGTTCTTCCGGAAGTTCGAGAGGCTTATAGGGATTGTCGTGCATGGGTGATATTCTCAACGGCGTCGCGAGAACGAAAAGGATTCATAATAATGAGATTATTTAAGCGCTGTGTCTATCAATAAAAAAGGCTGGCAGGACGCCAGCCTCGCTTCATTCCCAAGATACAGTTTCATTACTTCGATGGCAGTTCTTTAATTCGCAGGTTGCGGAACTCAACCTTATCGCCGTGCCCTAAAAATCCGATGTGACCAGTCGTGCGATCAAGTCCCGGATGTTTCTGGCCGTCCATGGATGGCTTGCTTCGAAGTTCCTGCAGGTCGACATTGAGAATCTCAGTGCCGTTCAGGACGACCTTGATGTTGTTGCCGTCGACCGTGACTTCTTCTTCGTTCCATTCGCCTACCGGCTTCAGAAATCCACGCTTAGCCGGGGCAAGACCATACAGCGAGCCGTGGCTTTGGTAGGGCTTGATGTCCTTGTACATTTCGTGAGTGTCGTCGAGGATCTGAAGTTCAAAGCCTTCGTAGGCGGCGTTCCCCGTGGAGGGGGCGCGGATGCCCAGGCCATTGTTGGCGCCTGGAGGAAGTTTGAATTCGAACCTGAGAACGAAGTTCGGATATTCCTTTTCCGTGAAGAGGTCGCCACCGCCTGCCGTTGGATCGCAGACGATGTTCCCGCTTTCCACCTTGTAGCCTTTGGTGTTTCCGATCCAACCGGTTAGGTCCTTGCCGTTGAAGATCGAGACGAACCCTGCCTCCGGCTCAGCAGCGGTAGCAAGTGTATTCAGCCCGGCGAGCATCAAGCCGAGAATCAGCGAGGTGAATGATAATTTCATGGAAGGTTCTCCTGTAGCAAATGATGGATGTCGGGCGATTGTTCAGCGTACCGACCCGCGTTGATTTCAGCCTCCTATTTTAGAGGATCATCGAAGCCCTGTTGATGTGACTTTGAAGTGGAAACACGAACCAACCCACGATTATTCTCTAGACGAAAGCCAATGATTTCACGAGTTGATATTCTCATTGCGCCGGGAAGCGATGTGCGAGTTGAACCACGTCTGATCTTAGTCTTCCGCGTCTCAGTTGCGATAGAAGTCGATCCACTGCAGTTGAAGCTCCGGTTCGTCGGCTTTCAGTAAGGGAGCCGGCAGGACGATTTCGAAGTAGGCCTCCTGAGGAAGGGGGATCTTGGCTTTCTTCGGGACGATGGTGATCGGCGAGTATAGTTCATGGTCTGGCCTGAGCGCTGTTTCGTTCGATTCTTCCAGTAAGGTGACCATCGATTCCTGTTGTCCGTGACTGGAGACTGACCATGACAAACGGGTTGAGGGTGTGGTGAGTTTGAATGACTCCAGCCCGGAGAGGTGAATTCTCAAAGTGATCTGCCCGGGCCATTTTTCGCCGAGGCGTTTGAGGACGGCTTTTCCAATCCCGCGTTCACTGTGGATGGTGACGAGGGCGCGGTCCTGTTCTCTGGTGATGGCGATTTTGCCATCGTCGGGGGAGAGGATCGCTTCGAGCCCGCGGGGTTCTTCGGCGCAAGAGATGTTCGCGCTACAGACGAAGAGGAAAATGACGGGGAGGATTCGGGACATGTGCTTTGGCCTGATTCAGAATGAGAATATCGAACAGCATCTATTCTTTTCAGACGCGCGATTTGGGGAAAGATCACTTGTTTCGACTTGGCGTCGAATTTTCAAACAGACAGAATGAGTGTGACAAGTCGGTATGTTCATTTCGGTATGTTCATTGATCACCTGCTGGATTTCGTGAAGCGATCTGTCTACTGTGGTGGAATGCTCACGATGGGTTTCTATTTCTAAGAGGACTGACAAGATGATCGAGCGATTGACCAGTTCGGATGACCGTGTTCTGGCGTTTAAGCTTTCGGGGAAACTGCATGACGAAGATTACAAGACATTCGTCCCGCTGATCGATGAGTCGATTGCAGCACATGGCAAAACCCGTGTTCTTGCGGTCTTCCATGATTTCAGCGGCTGGGACGCTGCGGCGTTGTGGGATGATATCAAGTTCTCGACGACACATTGTACGAAGATCGAGCGGCTGGCTTTGGTTGGCGAGTCGACCTGGGAGAAGTACATGGCGTCGGTCTGCAAGCCATTCACGATGGCGACGATCAAGTACTTCGATGTGTCAGAACTGGATGCTGCCTGGGCGTGGGTGACTTCGGACGCTTAATGTCTGAAAAAGGGAGCGAGAGTATGTCGGTCGAGGTGATCAGTCGCCTGCATCAGCATCGGATGTGGGTGATGGGGAATCTGCTCCAGGCGTGTGAATTGCTCACTGAGGAGCAGTTGAAACAGCCGTTTGAGATCGGGCAGGGGACTGTGTGGAAATCGCTGACCCACATGCACGGTGCAGAGTATGTCTGGCTGGAAGCCTTGAGAGGGAATCCGAAAGGGTTGTGTCCAGGAGACCTTGCAGGCAAGTTGACCGGCAATCAGGAAGGGGAGAATCCGATTCGTTCGATCGGTGAACTCTGTGAGCGGTGTTCGGCGCTGGATGAAGAATGGACGCGTTATCTGGAGACATTGACGGAGGAGAAGCTGTTGGAGACGATCCATCGTCAATCGATACAAGGACTCATGGGAACAACTGCCAGAGATGTCCTGCTGCATGTCTGCACGCACGCCCATTTCACGTCGGCCCAAGTCATTAATATGCTTCGACGGCTGGGAGTCTCGCCATTGCCAGACTCAATGCTCATCACGATGGCACGGCAGGTATTATGAGCGAAGAGCAAGTCAAGAAAAAACGACGAGTCCATCAGATCGCGATCAAGTACTTTGTCGTGCTGCTGGTCGTCTATTTCCTGATCGCGTATTGGACGCTGCCGCTGATCTGGGAAGGGTATGCGCATTATCATCCGGACTTCACAAATCATCCTCGGGTGACATCGACTCATGATGGCCATCCCGGAGACCCGTTGAATGTCGCGTTGATCAGTGAGGATCAACTGCTCGTGACGACCATGCAGAAAGCGGGCTGGTATGTGGCGAATCGACTGGGGATTCGAGCGGACCTTCGGATCGCTGCGGATACGATTCTGGACATGCCGTATGATGCGGCGCCGGTGAGTGATCTTTTTCTTTATGGCCGTAAGCAGGACATTGCGTTTGAGATGCCGGTGGGGTCGAGTCCCAGACAGCGGCATCATGTCAGGTTCTGGAAGATGGATCAGTCAGATCCAGACAATGGGCCGGTGTGGATCGGGTCAGCGACATTTGATACGCATGTCGGGCTGAGTCACACGACCGGACAGATCACGCATCACATTGGCGAAGATGTCGATACGGAACGAGATCATGTGATCGAGTCACTGAAGGCGATTAATGCGGTGTCGTTCTTTGATGTGGTGACCGGGTTTCAATCGGAGCGAACCGGCAAGAATGGCGGGGGTGATCCCTGGAAGACAGATGGCGATCTCGATCTGGCGGTGCTTGCGTCGCCGTGATGTTGGAAGGTGAGCGACTGATATTTCACTGTTTTAGAAGATACGAAAATGGGTGTGCAAAGTCTCTGCGAATGAGCAGACTGTTGAGTATACTGAAACAAACCTGCTCGCTGCTTTTGATATGGAACATGGAGTCTGAATATGAGCGAACTGTCTCGACGTCACTTTCTTTCCGCGACAGCTGTTGGTCTGGGTGGACTGGCTGCAGCTGCTTCTGGTTCCTCGAGTGTCAGCGCCAGCCAGGCGGACGCAGCAGTGACGAAACGCAGACAACGCTTCGCGGTTTCGACGTACTCGTTCTGGCAGTTTCAGCATGAAGATTATCGCGATATCGAGAAGTGCATCGACATTGCGGGCGAGTTGGGATTCGATGGGGTCGAGATTCTCCATCGTCAAATGACGAGTGAAGACAACGGGTACCTGCAGCAGCTGAAGAAGCGAGCCTTTATCAATGGGCTGGATCTGTGTGGCTTCTCAACTCACCAGGGCTTTTTGAATCCAGACCCTGCGGTCAGGCAGAAGAATGTCGATCACACGATTCATTGTATTGAAATGGCCTATGCACTGGGGATTCCGACGCTTCGCGTAAATACCGGAACATGGGGGACGAGCAAGGATTTTGATGATCTGATGGCCAATAAGGGAATTGAGCCTGTTCGCGAAGGTTGCACGGAAGAGCAGGGCTTTCAGTGGGTCAACGAAGGTTTGACGGCTTGTCTGCCGACGGCGGAGAAGTGCGGCGTGCTGCTGGGGCTGGAGAATCACTGGGGGCTGGGACGGACCTCGGCTGGGGTCATGAAGGTCGTTAATGCGATCAAGTCACCTTGGTTGCGAGTGACGATGGATACGGGGAATTTCCTGGAGAATTCGATTCCTCAACTCGAAGAACTGGCACCGCATGCGGTCCTGGTGCAGGCGAAGACGTACTTCGGCGGCGGGCGATGGTACACGCTGGAGATTGATTATCCGAAGGTCGCGCAGATTCTCGCGGCGAATCATTACAAGGGGTATGTGTCGCTGGAATTTGAAGGGAACGCGGAGCCGAAAGAGGGAGTTGAGAAATCTCTGGCGATGTTGAAAGAAGCGTTTAAGGCATAGGGTGGTCAGGGCGTGAGGAACGGTCCGCACAGCGGACCCTACGGGGTGTCGGGCTTTGATGGTCCTCTAGTTTTGAAGACGTGTTTTTCGAGATATCGTTCGAGTGCGCCGAAGACGTAGAGGACGATCAGCACGCTGAGGATGGAGACGAAGGCAAGTTTTAACTGGCCGATGCCGCAGACCATACCGAGGGCTGCGGTGACCCAGATGGTGGTTGCCGTGGTGATGCCTTCAACATCGCCGCGACGCTGCATGATCGCTCCTGCACCGAGGAAGCCGATGCCGCCAATCAATCCTCCGATGACCCGCATTAAGTCGAGCTGGATCACAGATTGATTGCCGTTGAGGAGTTTGTCGTGGTCGTTGGCGAATTCGAGTGAGGAGAGGACGAAGATCGTTGCACCCAGGGAGACGAGCATGTGCGTCTTGATCCCGGCGGGTTTGTCTTTGCGTTCGCGCTCGATTCCGACGACGAAGCCTGCTGCCATGGAGAGGCCGATACGGATGGCGTAGTCGGTGAGGGTGAGCATGGGGGGCTTTGCTGGATTTATGCTGAGTGAAATACGCATAGGTCCCTCATCCAACCTCGAAGGCTCGGCCACCTTCTCCCCGGGGGAAAAGAGACAGAATGAGAGAGGGATCGTCTGGGAGTTACTTTAGATTTTGTCGGGGTTGTTTTCTTTGTTGCGTTCTTCTCCTACGGGTTTGCCGTAACCGATGGCTGGGCCACCACCTTCGGAACCGGTTGCGATGTCGGTGTTGGTGTTTTCGTCGAGGATGTCGTCCTGCTTGGGGAGGGCATCTTTTTCGATTTCGGCGGTATCGGATTGGTGTCGGGGGTCTTTGGGGCGTGAAACGTGAGTCATGAGGATCTCCTTGGTTGTTGAACGAGCGAAGGACGAAGATGCAGAAGTCGTGCCGAAAAGAGGCATCAATGGTTGTTGATATTGAAATAGTCTGAGATACTGTCGTCTCCTGGTCCACGAAACATCCGTCTGGAGATTGACTGATATGCGCTCGCTGCTGAAGGTTGCTGTTGTTGCTGGTTTGTTCATTTCCTGTTGGGGAACTGTCGATGCCGGGGGGCCGATTGATCACAGCAAAGAGGTTCAGCTCATTCGATCTGAGTTTGGTCTGTGTGATGGATCTGCGTGGAGCAACTGGAACCAGATGTATGTTCCGGATGTGAAAGAGGGGAAGCTGTATGTCTACAAGCTGAATCGCGTGAAGAGCGATCAACCGGGGGGAGCAGAGACGATCGTGCCGGTGTGGGAGGAAGTGTCGTCGGGGCAGGGGAAATTCTCTTCGACGTGCTACCAGCTGGGAGAACTCTATGCTGTGGATAATCCGGCAGGGAAGATCGTCAAGTCTCGCAATGGGAAGCAGTTCACGACCGTGGTGACGTTTGAGGATCAGGCGAAGCCGAATGATCTGGATGTGGACGGCGATGGAAACATCTATGTGACGATGACCAAAGAAGGTCAGGTGAGGAAGGTTTCATCTGATGGCAACGTCACTGTCTTTGCAGAGGGGTTGAACACGCCGAACGGGATCACATTGTCGCCGGATCTTCGGACGTTGTACGTGTCGGAATCGAAGACCGGGCGGATCGTGAAGATAGCGATCGGTGAGGATGGGAACGCAGGACCTGTTGCAGATTTCGCGAAACTGGAAGCGGGACCAAATGGACCGCAGGGAGACGGGATGTGTGTTGATCGCGCAGAAAATGTTTACTGCGCGGGCTATGACTCGATCTTCGTCTTTGATGCGGATGGAAAAGCAGTTGATCGCCTGAAGATGCCTGCCCGTCCGATCAACTGCACGTTTGCGGGATTTGACGGGGATCAGCTTTACATCAGCACGATGGGCGGGATGTATATGCAGCCGATGTTGGCTTATGGGGTGCATCCACAGAAGGCCTCTCGAGGGGAACTGGCGGAGCGTCAGGGGAATCGTCCGTCGACGGTGATTCCGGAGGACATTGAGGCTCATCTAGATGTGACGTATTACCAGACCGGGCCACGAAAGGTTTTGATGGATATTTTCGTGCCGAAAATGCCAGCTGGTCCCAAGCCATGTCTGGTACTGGTGCACGGCGGTGCCTGGTTGAAGGGGGACAAGAAGCAGTTTCGATCACTGGCGATCATGCTGGCAGAGAAGGGGTATGTGACGGCGTCGATTGAGTATCGACTGGGTTTTGAAGAGAAGTTTCCGGCGGGCATTCAGGACTGCTTTTCATCGGTGGAGTTTCTGACGAAGCATGCGTCTGAGTACCAGATTGATGTGGACCGCATTGGTGCCGTCGGTGGGTCTGCGGGTGGGCACTTGGTGGGGTTGATGGCGACGGGGTGGAATGAGCCGAAGCTGAGGGCGCCGGATGCAGATATGAGCATTTCGGTACGTGTCAAGGCGGCCGTCGATATGGCGGGGCCGCTGGATATTGCGTCAGGGTTTGTCGAGAAGGAATCGCATCTCGGGATGACGTCGAATGCCACGAACTGGATTGGCGCGAGTATCGATGAGAAGCCCGAGATGTACCACCTTGCGGATGCGACTGAGAAGGTGACTTCGGATGACCCGCCGATACTGTTCATCACAGGGTCGAAGGACAATCCGGGGCGGGATCACCATGCGATCGAGCAACTGAAAGCAGCCGGCGTGTGGACAAATCAAATCCTCCACCAGGACGCCATCCACGGGCATTGGAACAGTCACCCGTGGATCGAACGCGTGGTACAGGATATTGATCAGTTCATGCGCGAGCAGATGAAGATCAAGTAATCGCCTTACTCGACAATCAGTACGATTTTGCCTTGGAAGCCTCCTCCATCGGCATACTCATGAGCCCGGGCAGCATCGGCCAGTTCGAATTCCTTACCGACGTGTGGATGAAGCTTCCCCTGGCTCCACAGGTGAATCAGCGCCTCCAGGTCACTGGCCCTTGAGCGGGCGAGCATGACGTGAGACTGTTGAGACAGCGGCCATGTCAGCATCGAGACGATCAGGCCACGGAAGTTTGGTTCGGTGGAGACGAACTGGCCTTCGTTGGTCAATGCCTTACGGGCTTTCGTGTAGGTTGTTTTGCCCGCTGCATCGAAGATGATGTTCCAGTGGCGGTCGAGGGTGGTGTAATCCTCGGTCTTGTAATCAATGAAGCCGACCGCACCCAGCGAGAGAACGAAATCACGGTTTGGTTCACTTGCGACGCCGGTGACGATGCCGCCCATCGCACAGGCGATCTGGACGCCGAGGTGGCCGACGCCGCCACTTGCACCCGAGATGAGAACACGATCACCTTCCTTGAGGCGGGCGAAGTCTCGCAGGCATTGCAGGGCGGTTGAACCCGCTAACGGCAGGGCAGCTGCTTCGGAGAATTTCATTTCGTCCGGGATAGGGATCACGGCTGATGTCGAGCAGGTTGCGTACTCGGCGTAGCCCCCGCCATAGATGTGATCGAGGAAGGCCATGACGCGCTGACCTTTTTTGAAGTAGGTGGCTTCCGAGCCGACGTCTTCGATCACGCCCGCGACGTCGTAGCCGGGGATTCGAGGGAAGCCGCCGGGGAGCAGGAACTTCATTTCGCCGCCGCGGATGCGCGTATCGATCGGGTTCAGGCCAGCTGCTTTTATGCGAATGAGAACCTCGTCCCGGGCGGGTTCTGGTGTGGGGCGGTCCGTCAGTTGTAGAACGTCTGAGGTGCCGTAGTCTTTGTAAATAATTGCCTTCATTAGAAACTCCTTTCAGGGTGCCAATCTGAAGAAAGTTGGATGCGAATCGTGGACCAGTTTTGCTTGGATGGAAATAACTCCTTGGAAGACCACGTTTTATGGCCACGCATCACGGGTAATGATGAATGGATGTGGTTGTTGATCACTCAAGATTGATCAGTGAGGCGGCGCAAAAGGGATCGGAAAACCATGTTATTTCGTTGTTTTATGCTGGGAGTCAATGTTGTGTAACTTAGGACACCATTAGAAAAAGAGGGTGATCAAACTCGACATACTTTTCGTTGTGATATGATGAGTGCCTTCTAAGAAGATTGTTTCATCATTGATCGGGAATCAAATCATGCCATCAGCTCTCGGGCAAACTACGAAACATTGCAGTACGTGTGGTGAAACCATTTTTGCCAATGCGGAGATTTGTCCACATTGCGGGGTTCGTCAGATGGCGCCGCCGAGCAGTCTTTCGGGGAAGAACAAGGTCGTGGCTGCGTTGCTGGCGATATTCCTGGGGAGTTTTGGGATTCACCATTTCTATCTCGGTAATACGTTCATGGGCGTGATCTATTTGCTCTTTTTCTGGACCGCGGTTCCCGGGATTATTGGGTTTGTCGAGGGGATTATTTATCTGACGATGTCGGATGAGCGGTTTTATGAGAAGTACGGTGCCTAAGAGCCAGTCTTCTTATTCATGTTTGGCAGGAAAATGTAGGGTGCTGGTGAGTCTTCGAACCGCACCA
>SXPC01000064.1 GCA_005778225.1 Planctomyces sp.
AGCAACGCATTCACTCGTTCAGTTTGCCCATCGGTTTGTGGATGCATGCTGGTTGAAAAGTTCAAGTTCGAGCCCATTAACTTGAACAACTCTGTCCAGAATCGTCCCGTGAATCGCGCATCCCGATCACTGATGATGGACTGCTCGATCTCGACGCGATGGACAAGCTGCTCAATGAGCGGGTGAAAATCATTGCCCTGACCGGCATGTCGAACATGCTGGGAACGGTGAACGATCTAGGCGTTCTGTCGAAAAAGGCTCAATCTGTCGGTGCGAAGTTCCTCGTCGATGCAGCTCAATCGGTGCCGCATACCAAGTTGGATGTGAACGCACTCGGCATTGATTTCCTGGCTTTTTCTGGTCACAAGCTCTACGGGCCATCTGGCATTGGAGTTCTTTACGGCCGACGTGAACTGCTTGAAGCTATGCCGCCGTTTCTTGGGGGTGGTCACATGATTTCGAGAGTGTTTCAAGACCACTCGGAATGGGCACACATTCCTGCTAAGTACGAAGCGGGGACGATTCCGATCGCACAGGCGATCGCCCTCAAGCCGGCGATTGATTTTACGTTGTCGCTGGGGCTGGATGAGATTGCAGCTTACGAACACCAACTGACACAATACGCTTGGGATCGCCTGCACGAAGTGCCGGGCATGAAGATTTATGGCCCGCCGGTTGATCAGCGTGGGCCGATTTTGAGTTTCCGGATGGAAGGGGCGCATCCTGAAGACATCGCGCAACTGCTCAATCGCAAGGGTGTCTTCGTCCGCCACGGCCATCACTGCACGATGCCGTTGCATGACCGCCTCGGCATTCCGAATTCGGTTCGTGCGTCGCTAGGTGTCTACAATCTGGAAAGCGACATCGACGCGCTCGTCGACGGCTTGATGTATGTTCGCGAGCGACTACGCCTGACCGCGTAGTCGCATTGACTCAAGTCTGCATCAGACCCAGCGATTTTCAGACGAGAACGGCCGGTCCGGGCGTCATGACCGTCTGGTAATAACGATCGACGAGTTGGGCCAGATTCTGGTTCTGGAGGAAGCCCAGTCTCAGCATGATCTTGCTGAGAGCTTCCGGATTTTCTGCCTGCAAAGCCAGGAGACTGGCGACATGATCTGACGTCAACAGTCCGAGCTTCACGGCGAGCTGACCGAAGCGTTTTTCACCGCGTTCTCCATGGTCATTGACGTTATTGACCTGCTCAACAGTCATCAATCCATGATTAGCCGCCAGTTCGCCGATTCTCTGATGTTGATGTGAATACTGAGACAATGCCTGTGAGGCGTTTTGCACGTCGATCAGCCCCTGCGATACCAGCCAGCGACTGAAGCGGGCCTGATTCGATTTTATCAGCATATCCCGCTCTTCGGTCGGAATGATTGAGCGGACATGAATCTGATTGCGGCCATTCTTTTTCGAGTCGTACATGGCCTCATCGGCTTGTGAGATCAACTTGGCTGCGAGGTCTTCGTTCTTCCCGGGAAGCGCGACACAGGCGCCCATGCTGACGGTTACCGGGACTCGGTACTGGTCGTAGAGAATGACTTCGCGCTCGATGGCGATGCGGACTCGCTCGGCGAGTTTTTCGAGAGCTTTCTCAGACGGCTGATTCACGATGACGACAAACTCTTCGCCGCCGTAGCGGGCGAGGACGTCTGTCGAGCGAATGACTTTCCGGACGACATCAGCGACCTTGATTAGAACCTGGTCGCCAAAGGGGTGGCCGTAGTTATCGTTGAGTTGTTTGAAGCGGTCGATATCCATGAAGATCAAGCCGACCGGGCGGGCCGTCCTGCGACTGTCAGCGAGCTCCTGGGCATAGACCTGGTCGAAATGTCGCCGATTATAGGTCTTCGTCAGGGCATCGGTTTTGGCTTCGTTCTTGAGCAGTTCCTGATTCTCTTCCAGACGCTGACGCTTGCCTTCCTCGATCAGTTTCTGGGCTTCCAGCTGAGTGTTACTGACGTGTGCCATCATCGTCATATGGACGAGCTGACGGTTCGCTTCGAGCATCAGGTCTTGAGTGGAGGGGGGCTGCTCATTGGCAAGTGAGAACAGTTTGCCAGCGTGAGCGAACTTTGGTTCCAGGACCGTCAGGAATCTGCGGAGTGCAGATTCGTCCCAGCCGTAATAATAGGCCGTCGCGTCTTGAAGCTGTTGATGTGTTTCTTCTCGTCGCACGCTGCAGTAATACTCACCGACGAGCGAGGAGATATACATCGCCACTTCGATCAATGGTTTTGAGTTGTCGTACGTCTCTTTCATCACTTTGAAAGGAAGATGATGAATTTTCGCGCCGTTGACGAACTCGCGCGGCATGTTCCACATCGTCATCATCTGAGATGTGATTTCACTGTGGGTGACACCGAGCATTTCATATTCGACATTCACGAGAAACTGCTTCTGCTGATCAGCTGCCAGCAGGACAGGGTAGTACTCGCGAGGCGATGTCTTCAGAATCGCAAGCCGTCCGACGTCCATCAGAAGGCCAGCGAGAAAGTATTCATTCTCAAGTCCGGGCTCTTTCATTTGGCCGAGGACTTCGCAGGCTGATGCCTGGATGATCGACTGCTGCCAGTAATTCTGGTAATGCTCAGCCATCGGTCCATGGCTGAGTGAATCATCCGCCAGTGAGAAAGATAACGCCAGTGACGTAACAACGGTCGTTCCCAGTAACGGGACGGCTCGGGCGATCGAGTTAATCTTGGCTGTGAAGCCGAAGTAAGACGAGTTGGCGGCTTTCAGGATCCGCACGCTCATGGCGGGATCTTTTTTTACCAGCTCGATGATGTCTTTGATATCGCTATCTGGATTGCGCAGCAGTTTGAGCAGGTCAACTGCGACCGTAGGAAGACTTGGAAGATCAGGAGAATTGATGATGGAATCAATCTTGAGCATATCGTTCGTTACCCGCGAAAAGAGGAGCCTGTCCTAGCAACTCATTTGAGCCCACTATTCGTGGGCTATATCCTTCGTCATTCCAAAGTGAGGCTTTCACGTCAAATGTGAACGCCGACCCATTTTTCCAATTTGTCTCGCAAGGCATCTGGAGTGAACGGCTTGACGAGATAGTCCGACACCCCCGCCTGAATCGCAGCCAGAACGCGGTCACGTTCGGCTTCGGTGGTGATCATGATGAACGGAGTGGTCGTGTTCACGGCACGGAAT
>SXPC01000065.1 GCA_005778225.1 Planctomyces sp.
CGCATCGACCTGCAGCTGCGAGGTCGTGCAGGTCGTCAGGGTGACCCGGGAACGAGTCGCTTCTTCCTGTCTCTTGAAGACGACATGATGCGGATTTTTGCGGGCGATACCGTTAAATGGCTGATGGAACGTCTCGGCATGCAGGAAGGGGATGCCATCGAAAGTCCGATGGTGACCCGCCAGATTGAGAAAGCTCAGAAGCGTCGCGAAGAACACCACTTCGAACAGCGGAAGCACCTGCTCGAATACGACGAAGTTATGGATGAGCAGCGTAAGCGGGTTTACCGTTATCGCCAGAACATTCTGGATGGCGATAACTGTCGTGCTCTCATCCTGACGATGATTGACAAGCAGATCGAGAAGACCACCAAGGAAATGCTCTCGGGCGAATATCGCTGGGAATCGATCGCTGCCTGGACCGCAAACATGCACGGCATTGATGTGGAAGCAGCGGACCTGCGTGGCTTTGATCGACAGTCCTGCGAACAGCATCTGCGCGAACAGGCTTCGCGACAAGCCGAAGACATGGTCAATGAGCAGATCGAAGAGACTCTGCCAGCCAACGGCGATCCAGCGAAAGACTGGAACTACCTGTCGTTGTCGCGCTGGGTCAATGGACGCTACGGCCTGAATACAAATGACCGAGAACTCAAAAAAATTGAACGTGGCGACCTGACCACTCATTTGATGGAGCGGATTAATAAATCGCTGGAGAAGCTCGACTTCAGCATGCTGGAGGAGTTCCTGGAAGAGAATTTCCCCAAGCGGAATCTCGTCGGCTGGATGCAGCAGCAGTTCACGGTTGTCGTGCCTTTGTCGGAACTTGAAGGCAAAGACTCCCCGGCAGTTATTCCGCTTCTGCAGAAGAAGATTCGTGAGAAATACGTCGATCAGGAGATCCGTTTCCCGGTCGCTGTCGGTATGACCAACTTCATGTCTGACACACGCGGACCTGAGTATTACAACCGCGACGGAATGCTGCAGTGGGGTCGTGCTCGCTTTGCGACGACGGATCTCGATGCTGAGGATGTTGCCGGTCAAAAGGCAGAGGTCGAAGCAGAACTGATCGCAGAGTCGGCGAGGTTCTATCGCAAAGGCGAAATGCTGGCGTTGATCGAGTCGAAACGCAAAGAGTTCGAACTCGAACCAGACAATAAAGATCATTTATCACAGGCACAGGCTCAACAGATCGCAGACTGGGCTCAGGCGAATCTGGCGGTCACGATTCCGACTTCGGAACTGACCAAGGGAACGTCGCATGAGTTGAACCAAGTGCTGTTACAGGCATTTGATCGCAAGTATCGTCCTGAGTTTTCTCAAACCGAGCGATCGTTGATTCTGGAAGTTCTCGACACTGCCTGGAAAGAACACCTGCTGTATATGGACCACCTGCGATCGGGCATCGGACTGGTCGGTTATGCTCAGAAGGATCCGAAAGTCGAGTACAAGCGAGAAGGGATGAAAGCCTTCGAGCAGATGTGGGATCGGATCCGCAATCAGGTCACGTCGGCAATCTTCCGCATCGAGAAGGAAAGTGCAGAGTTCGTCGGATCCCTGTGGAGAATTTCCGCAGCGACTCACGCTGTCCCGACGGAACAGACCGGCGATGTGCCGCCAGGATCGGCTCCAGCAGGAAATGCCCCTCGACGTGAAAACCCACGCGAACTGGGAGCACCTGATGTAGCGGTTGATCCGATCGTCAATGATCAGACGAAAGTTGGCCGAAACGACTTGTGCCCTTGTGGGAGCGGCAAGAAGTATAAGAAATGCCACGGTGTTGGGTTGTAGAAGGAACATGACCCCCGCCTCAAAAAATTCCACGGACGGGGGTTTGCTTGGAATTCGATTCTCAGTCACAGTAATTGACTGTAAGAATGACAATTCCATGTCGATCGCTGAGGAACACAAGATCACATACAGCCAGTCGTTCTACGCAAATCCTGACATGCCAATTGTTTCCACGCTGTTAAAAAATCTCCCTCGCAATTTTCCTGATTCTGTCATTTTTTTAGAAAAATTGATCGCAAAAAATTTTGGTGAGGGTATCATCAGCTATCGGCTGTCACGAACTGCTCCCGTCTGGCGCTAAAACACACTTCGCATATTCGCTCAGCCACTCATTTTCTCTTTCTTTGGTCCCCCGGAAAGGTGCCTCTATGCTCCGTCCCGCTTCTAAAAACGGCTTCACCCTGATTGAGCTGCTGGTGGTTATTGCCATCATCGCGACCCTGGTTGCCATTCTGCTGCCAGCCGTCCAACAAGCTCGCGAAGCCGCTCGCCGCTCAAGCTGCAAAAACAACCTGAAGCAACTCGGTATCGCGCTTCACAACTACCACGATACTTACAACACCCTGCCTCCTGGCTATATCTACGGTGGCCCTTCAACTGGCGGAGCCGCCTGGAGCTGGGGAGCCATGATTCTGCCTTTCATGGAACAACCTGCCCTTTACGACTTGACTCTTGGTGCCAACCTGACCCTGTTTCAGGCTGCTGGAACGGCTGCTCCTTCAAGTGCAACTGTCCAAAATTCATTGCGAAGCCCGATCGCAACATACCGCTGCCCATCGGATAATGGTCCAGCTGCAAACACACAGTCTTCTCTTCCAAACCCGAACCAGATTACCAACGGCACAGCCATCGATCTGGCAACTTCCAACTATGTTGCCAACAACGATCGCAACGGTATCACAGGCTATGCAACTGCTCCAACAGCCACTCTGACCGCCGTGAACTCTCAGTTCACGACATCAAACCAAGCCAACGGAGTGTTCTGGCGTAACTCTCGCTGCCGTTTTGCTGACGTCACCGACGGTCTGTCAAACACCATCCTGATTGGCGAGCGCGGCTGGGAAATGAACAACCCAGGTTTCACGAAGCGCGGCTGCGATGCTGGTGGTATCTTTGGTTTCCAAACAGCGGTCAACACAGATTCTGCAGCTGACACTGGCGCTCAGGGTGTGATGGGCACTGCGACAACCGTTGGTGCTGCCCGTGCCGTTTTTGCCAGCGGTTTTGGTGGAATTAACAACAAGGGTGAAATGACGATGATTCCATTCCCAAACAACACAGCCAGTAGCAACCTGGATGCTTGCTCTTTTGGCTACAGCAGCCAGCACAAGGGTGGTATGCAAGTCGTTCTGGGTGACGGTGGCGTTCGCTTTATCAGCGAAAACGTCTCTCACACCCCACTACTGCTCAACGGTGACAACACCATGGGCACCTTTGACAAACTGCTGAACCGTAAAGACGGTTTCGTCACTGGCGAATTCTAAACCAATCAGTCGACAATTTTCCTAAACTCAAGAGCCGCCTCGGTGAAAACCGAGGCGGCTTTTTTCGTTTTTCGAGAACACTAACTTACATCCTGCCACATATGCGTACTTTTATTTAAATATGTAACACTATTATTGCGAACCTTTTCACAACTTTGTAAGATACCCATGGAGTGCACGTATGTCTTCATTTCGTCGTTTCCATACGAGCAGACAATTTCAATTTTTTATCCTTTTTGCCATGGGGTACACACATGCGGAGAGTTCAAGCCAGGAAAGCATTTACGCTTATCGAGCTATTAGTAGTCATTGCGATTATC
>SXPC01000007.1 GCA_005778225.1 Planctomyces sp.
AGCTCCCCGGTGACACAAACATTATGGTCTGTGTTACCGGGTCTGTTTCACGAAACTGACATTCTCGTGAAAAACGTCATGCTTGCGCCTCCAAGCAAGCATGCTTTTCGGTCCGTGAATAAGCGGTCAAATTCACAAGTTGGGTGCCACTGGCTGTGCCAGTGTTCTTCGTTCCTTAGTTGACACCGGAAAAAGGTACGTCTTTACTCCCTGGGCAAACTTGGTTCGCAACTTTTTCCTATCTGTAAGCTGCCAGTCGGCAAAACCACATCACCTTCACTGCCGTATCCACCATGAATGAGAAAGACGATCGCTATGCTTCGATCTTCCTCATTTTTCTGCGTTTCGGTCTGTTGGCGTGGGGCGGTCCCGTTGCACAGATCGCCATGATCCGGGACGAACTCGTCGGACGACGACAATGGATCACTCCCGAAAAGTTCAGGCGGGCACTGGCGGTCTATCAGGCACTCCCAGGTCCGGAAGCCCATGAACTCTGTGTCTATTTCGGCATGATCCGTGCCGGTCGCCTGGGTGGCTTCCTGGCCGGCTTGGGCTTCATGTTGCCCGGACTGCTGCTGATGCTCCTGCTGGCCTGGGCGTATTCATTCTATGGAGCCGATGTGCTGCTGCCGCTATTTGTCGGCGTGGCTCCAGCTGTTACAGCGATCATCGTACGCGCCGCTCAGCGTCTGGGCAGTCAGTCACTCGTCAGCGTTGGACACTGGGTGGCTGCCATCGCTGCTGTCGGACTCACTTTGATGGGCGTGCATTTCCTGATGGTATTTCTCGTCGCGGCGATCTGGCAGACACTCTGGTCAGCAGGACGACGTAGCGTTGCAATCGCCGTGGGCATGTCCCTTGCTGCCTTCGCGATTTTCATCACTTCACGTTACCCCACCGCGAACGTGATCCATCCAAGCAGTTCCGGGAATCTCCTCATTGAAGGCCTCAAAGCAGGCTTGTTATCCTTCGGCGGTGCCTACACCGCGATTCCATTCCTACAAAACAGCATGGTCGGGCATTACCCTGCCGTTACTCAGACTGTTTTCCTGGACAGCATCGCGCTGGGCAACGTCATACCTGCCCCCCTCATCATCTTCGGCACATTTCTGGGATACATCGCCGGTGGACTTTCAGGGGCATTGCTGATGACGTTTGGCATCTTCTTTCCCGCTTTCGCCTTCACCCTGATTGGCCATCATCAACTCGAACGCCTGATCGAAAATCGCGCCTTTCACGGTGCCCTGGAAGGCATCTCCGCCGCCGTCGTCGGTCTGCTCGCTCTCACTGCCCTGAACATTTTTCAACAAGTCGTGACAGGCTGGCCACAGTTATTCCTGTTCGCATTCTCCCTCGCTGCATTGATCATACTTAAGAGCAAATCGACTACACCAGCCGTGATCGTAGGCTCGGGGTTGATCGGCTATTTCCTGATCAACGCGGCCTGAAGACGCAGTCACAACGCCTAAAAAGCACACGCAATAACACAATTGCGCCTGATTCGAAAATCGATTCGACCAAGGATATTTTGTACTCTTCCGATGGAAGTTACAAAGAATCGTCTCAGTGCCAAGAGAACGAAATTCTGCAAAGCCCTTTGAGGCATTCCCACACAGTCACGATATGAACTTCGCGACTCCAAATTCGAGATGATGTCTGGATCCCGACCATTCTGATTCCAGACACGCCGTGCGTCTGTCAAACTTTAACGGTTGTATCAATGCTGCGGGTCGCAGCAGCTGTAACAGGAACGGTTGTTGAGGGTTTGCTCGCTCTACATTCAGATTCACGCTATTCCAACACGATGAAAAGATCACACCAGGGAAGGTGTCGTGCGGTTCGCACGAAGATTGAGGGAGCGATAGCGTGTCTGGATATGTTCGATGGTATTTGACTCTTGCCTTTCTGGCTGCGGGCTGCACGTCGCGTCACGTCGACTCGACCTTCCAACAAACAGCCTCCACACCTCCGCCATCGACCTCGTCGGAATTCTCAGTTGAGCACCGCTTCAGCAGTCCGGACAATATCAAAGCACTCAAACAAATTGTTCCGGCTGAAGTCGCTTCATCAGATGTTGTGATCGAAGAAACCAGCGAGACGTTTCAGACGGCCGCTGCTCAGGAAACAACCGGTCAAAAACCCAATGTTGTCTTTCCTGAAGTACAGCCTCCTGTGACGACACCTGATACGCCGCCCCCCGCAGCTCCAGAAAATGTTCCGCCGCGGCAGGTCGTCGACCCCAATCGCGATAATCCTTATGAAGAAATTATCGAAGCCGATCACAAAACTGGTACTGGCCAGCTCCTTTCGCTCGATGAGGTCATCGGCTCCGTTTACAGTGCTTATCCTGCTCTTGCAGCAGCCGAGCAGGAACGTCAAGTTGCCTTTGGCGAAATGGTGACAAGATCCGGCGAGTTCGACACCAAGCTCTACGCCGATTCGAACAACCAGCCCATCGGCTATTATCAGACTTACCGACAAGCCGTCGGTGCCTATCTCCCGATGTACAATGGGGGCCAGGTCTTTAGTCAATACCGCATTGGACGAGGCTATTACGAGCCTTGGTATCGCGAACGTGAGACCAACGGCGGCGGTGAGTTCAAGCTCGGGATCGAGAAGCCTTTACTGAGAAACCTCGAGATCGATCCTCGTCGTGCAGAACTCTGGCAGGCTGGCGTGCAGCGTCAAGCCGTCGAGCCCGATATCCAGGCTCAGCGAATCCAGTTCGTCCAGGAATCAGCGTATGCCTACTGGTCCTGGGTGGCTGCTGGCCATGCTTACCAGATCAAGAGCGTCCTGCTGAAACTCGCAGAAGATCGTAACGAGCAGATTCGTCTTGAAGTCGAACGCGGCAAGAAAGACCCGCCCGTGCTGCAGGATAACCTGCGTATTATCGCCCTGCGTCAGGCCGAGTTGATTGAGGCAGAACTGAAAGTGAGACAGTCAGCCATCAAGCTGTCACAGTATTATCGCGATCCCTCCGGACGTCCATTTGTCGTTACTATGGAGCAACTGCCCGACTTTCCGGTGATCGATTCACTCCCTGCCGATCAATTACCGATTGATCTGGATCTCGCGTTGGCGCGTCGCCCTGAGTTGACGGTGCTCGATTTCGTCAAGAAAGACCTCGACATCCAGTACGCCCTGGCAACCAACGACCTGCAACCGACACTCGATGCCTACGCCATCAGCTCACAAGACGTTGGTGAGCCAACCAGCCCGTCCCGCGATAAATCCCGTTTGGAATACGAAACAGGACTCGCATTTGAAGTCCCTCTGCAACGTCGTAAGGCGAAAGGAAAACTGACTTCGACCCAGGCGAAGATGACTCAGGTCGCCTACAAACGCCAGCTCACTGCCGACAAGATCGGTATCGACGTCCAGAGATCAGTCGCAGGGATCAACGCTGCGGTGCAGGTCATCACTCAGGAAGAACGCAACGTCGAACTGGCAACCTATATGGCGCAGGTCGAACGACGCATCTTCGCGGTTGGTCGAACAGATTTGTTTCTGCTGAATCGACGCGAAGAAGACGCCGTGAAGGCTGCCATCACTCTGGTCGAGGCGAAGCTGCGTTACTTCCTCGCCCGAGCCGACTACCGGGCGGCGCTGGCGCTGGATTAATCTTAAACCTTCGGCAGCTTCGGGGCCTTGGGGATCTTACCGTCTTTCTCGATCTGGATCGAAGGCGGGAAGCCGTTGAGGTTACGCCAGATTTCGTACCACAGCGGAACGGTGTCCAATAAAACCCAGCCGTTGACCCGGACGCCTTGCCGCAGGAAGCGAGGTTCCGGCCATTCCTGAGTTGTCTCATCGGGAGCAACGAGGACACGGAAGCGTCCCATGCCATCGTCGGTCTCATCAACTGAGATGACTGTTCCGCCGAATGTTCCCACCGCGACTTGAGGCCAGCCGGAGAACTGAATCGCGGGCCAGCCTTCGAACTGCAGACGGACGTGTCGACCGACGTCGACCAGCGGGGCATCGTTGCCCTTCAAGTAAACCTCGACCGAACGGTTCTCCGTCTCAGGCACGATGACGCAGATCGGGTCACCTTCCTTGAGGATCGCTGCTCCCTGGTTGGGCGTGATTTTCACAATCGTCCCATCGAAAGGAGCATTAAGGGTCTGCGACTGCTGACGGGCTGTCTTGATCTCTGATTCCGTCAAATCCTTCTGAGCTTTGTTGACTTCACTCTGTGCTTTCGAGACTTCGCTGGATGCTTTAGCGATATCGGACTGAGCCTTCTGCACCATTCCCAGTGCGTAGTCGATATCAATATCCGCAAGCGCCAGCTTGACATCGCGGTCCTTCATCTTGCTGTTGAGTTCTTCTTTGGCAATCTGGATGTAGGTCGCTGCCTTGTCGACTTTGATGCCGGCCTCTTTCATCTTCCGTTGGGAGACCTGGAAGTATTCGTCGTTGTAAATCCCATCGCGATACAGCAGTTGATCACGCTGAAACTCCAGATCGATCTGCTCTTTAGCCGTGACGGCTTCGCTGTACTCCTGCTCGGCAGCATCGACCTTCTTCTTGGTCATTTCGATTAAGGCGTTGGCAGAGTCGAGCGTGTCACTACGAATCGTGCGGTAACGCTCGATCTGCTGTGAGTAGATTTGCTCAATCTGCTTGGCGTTGACGAGATTCTGTTCGTTGGCTTCGAGAACTTTCTTAGCTGCTTCTACGACCGATTTCGACGCGTTAAGCTGATCATTCAACCGAGTGACGTAGTCCGGATCAAGGTCCTGGATCTCGGCGATGAACTGTCCTTTTTCGACCTGGGCGTTTTCGAAGATGTTGTGACCCCAGCGAACGATTCGTCCTTTGATCGTCGCCTGCATCGTCTGCGGACGCTCTGTCGGGCTAAAAGCGATCACGTTGCCCGTCCCCTTGACCGACTGCTGCCACGGCGCAAAGACAACGAAAATCATCGTGACGATCAATGACCACATCAGGACATTCGCAATCCTTCTGGCCTTCTGCGACGACCGAGCCAGACGCAGAGTGGGCATGAGCGTCTCGTCATACGCCACCGGCTGCAGCATAGTCGATCCCGGACGTGTCAGGACCTGCGAGAGTTCTACATCCGTCAGTTCCCGTCGCGTGACTTCTCGTTCGTCCGTTTTCGTTTTCATCGTGCAACCTCGATCTCTATCTGCTGGTTCGGTCTTGGCATGAAGGGCGTGGATTCGACAGTCGCGAGAAAATCAAGTCGACGTCGCATCAATCAGACGCGGGCTGGACATCTCTGGCACGGCTGTATGCCCCATCAGTCGCAGGCGATACTCGCACATCGAGGCAAGCTGCTTGCGACCTGTGACCAGGATCAGCGTCCATGGATGATCAGGGCGAATCAGATAACTCATGATCCGCTCTGCTTCTTCGTCAGGCAGGGCATCGAGAACCTCATCAATGAGTAACAGCCCCGGTCTTGCAACAATCGCGCGAGCCAGCATCAGACGCCGCGACTGGTTCTGAGTCAAAGGCGACCCACCGGTAATCAAAGATGTTTCCAATCCATCCGGAAGCTTAAGAATTTCATCCAGAAGGCCGACATGTTCGAGCGCATCCCGTAGCTGTGGCATCGTAACATCGGGACGCTGCAGGTGCAGATTCTCGGCGAGCGTCCCTGTAAAAATCTCGACTTCCGAGACAAGCGAGACATGACGACGCAGAACATCGGGACGAACATCACGAGGATCAAAACGATCAATCGTCAGGTGACCCTGGGTCGGCACTTTCAGGCCGAAGAGCATACTAAGGAGCGTGGACTTGCCGCTGCTGCTCGGCCCGGTGATCGCCCAATGCTCTCCCGCACCAATCATCAGGTTGACGTGATTCAAGACGTCGTGCCCATGAGGGGTCACATAAGCAAGATTGACGATCTCAACCGAAGCAGGCTTACCTGTCTGCAACGACAGAAGTCCCGACTGCTCAGCCACCGGAAGCGAGAACAGATAACCAAGCTTATCCATCGAAGCCATCAGGTCATAAAACTCTTCCAGGTGTTTGCCCAGCTTCGCCAGGGAAGACACAATGACCGTGACGATCAATTCTGCCGCCACCAGTTGTCCCAGTGTCAACTGACCGGAAATGACGAGGAAGCCTCCAATACCCAGGAGCGCCGTACTCGCCAGCGCCTGCAGCAGGAGCGCGAACAGAATCTGTCGCATGAGAATATTAAACTGCAGCCGTCGATCGGTCAGATACTGGTGCGTGAAACGGTCGGCACGCTCCATCGCAAACTCGACACCACCATAATGACGGAACGTCTTCGTATTGCCTGCGATATCCTGCAACCATGCTGCAGTGGCATACTTCGCGTACGACTCATCAATACTCGTTCTGATACCGCCACGTCCCAGGACAAAGATAATCACTGCGCCAGCGACCAGCAGGACAATATCAAACCCCAACAGCCAAGGGTGATAAAACGCCAGCACCGCCATCCCGACGAGCGTCGAAATCACCAGCGAAACCCCGTCGAGCAACATTGATGCGGTGACTTTTTGAACGGTTACGATCTCGAAGAATCGGTTGACCAGTTCCCTCGGCTCGTGATGCCCAAACGAATCAATTTCCGCGCGAGGCAGTCGGTATGCCAAATCCGCAACCACGCGGGCAAACAGTCGTCGTTGAATAATTTCGACGACATACGTCTGCAACGCCTTGATCGCAGCCAGGAACAGCAGGAACGCCAGCAGAATGACCGACAGCACCACGACGGGCTGCAAAACATTTCCAAACGCGACCGTATTGACCAGCGATTCAATCGCCAGCGGAGTCGCCAGTGACAACACACCCGCGACCATCGCAAACAGAACGACGATCCAGATATCCGACCATTCCGGTCTCAGAAGTCGCCATAGCAGTTTCGACGGAGACTGATGATCGTCGTGATGACTTTTCTTGTGTCGACGACCATCGGGTTCCAGACCGCCATGGGTCGGATCGTTGTCACCAGGGATCAGAACGCTGTTCGCCTGTGCGAAACCTGATGGACAGGCTTCTAGATTTCCAGGCTCGATAACGATACATCGAATCGTGGTCTTATCAGCCTTCAGTTGTTCACTGAGCTCGTTCTTCCTCAGCCAGATGGATTGAGTCGCCCCATCAAAATAAACCAGCAGAAACTTCTTGGACTTCACCTTAATGACAGCGTTCCAAGTGTCCGAATCCTGCAGGGTAACCAGGGCTGCGCCTTCGCGCGCCAACTGAATAAACTGCGCGAAGTTACAGTCGATAACCTTCGCTTTCAGGCCCAGACTTTGTGTCGTCTCGATCGCAGGACGCCACCAGTCGTCCCGTCGTGCTTCTTGCGCGGAGGTGAATGCGTCTGAGGCAACGCGTCTGATTTGTGATCGTTCGACTGCCTGTCCGCAGTTCTGCAAGACGGCTTCAAGAATCGCGGTGACCTGCTCGGCCGAGCCCTTGGTCGAGGTGGGGTTCACGAGTTCTCCTCAAAATCGAGAGTCAAAGTGGTAACGTCAATCGTTGAAACGAACAATCGATCAAGTTGGATGAATAGCCCGGAAATTATAGTCAGAATAATTCTGATGAGAATATGGATCTCCTTTAGCCAGAGTCATTTAAGCGACTCAACAAATACGTTATTGGACTCGCGAAACCACAATCATAATAGCTCAGATTTTGTGTCTCTGCCGGTTCAATACGGACTCAGGAATGCGTGAAATCCCTCAAATCATTACGTGGTATTACCTTACGTCGTGGTTGCAAATCTGAGTTCTGCCACAAATGCTGCAAATTTCCACAATTGCTCAGCCCAACTTGTTGGGGCCTGCAATCAAAAAGCAGCTGACAATAACTCTCCTAGTACCGTCGTGATTTCCTTTGAACCTCTCCGCCCCGAGGATTCTTTCAAACGCAAGGTTCATCGCGCACTGCGAACATCAGCTCAAATAAATCGGCGAGCGTGTTAACCTCGACTTTGCGCATGACTCGCGAGCGGCGGTCTTCCACCGTTCTTACAGTCAAGTTCAGCTTCTCTGCCATCTGCTTATTGGTCAGTCCCTGATGAATCATCTCGAGCACTTCCTGCTCTTTGTCGGTCAGGCGTGCTAAGCGGTTCTGAGCATCAATACGTTTCGACTTTTTCAGCCGGATGAGTCTGTCTTTTTCAATACTCCCGCGTATCTGCTGTTGAAGGACATCAAGACGAAACGGCTTCTCGAGAAACGTGTATGCCCCTCGGCTCATCGCTGTTACCGCCATCGAAATATCGGCATGTCCGCTAATCATAATGACGGGAAGACAAACCCCTGCGTCGACAAGCATTTTCTGCAGTTCGAGTCCGCTCATTCCTGGCATCTTGATGTCAAGAATCAGACATCCCGGGCGTTCCGGGTCGTGTCCATAAAGAAAATCTTCCGCGCTTCGATAAACGGCTGCGCCATAACCCAACGACTTGGCCACAATCGCGATTGCCTGCGACACGGCTGGATCATCATCGACAACATTGACCACTGGAGTACTCATAGTTGTGAATCTTGCTCCAGTTGCGCATGGCTGACAGGAAGAACGATCTGGAAGATTGCTCCACGCGGATGATTGGGACCGGATGTGAGTCGCCCGCCGTGGGATTGGATGATTCGGCGACAGATCGCCAGCCCAAGTCCCATCCCATGGATCTTGGTTGTGTAAAACTGCTCAAAGACTTTCTCATAGTCATCTCCCGTGATTCCCTGCCCGAAGTCAGCGACCTCGATGAGAATCGAAGGTGATTGTGGATCGAACTGGGACCGAATGATGCAGACCCGATCGTCTTTCTGACTGACAGGCATTGCGTCCAGCGCGTTGTAGATCAGATTAAGTAGAACCTGCTCCAACTGCGTCCGGTCCGCATAGACTGTCGGAAGACATGCCTGCAGGTGTAACTTGACCTCAGCCTTGCCGTGGTTGGTGTAGTGATTCGAGAAAGAAACAGCAGAGCGAATGATCTCATTCAAATCGACAGGGGCACGGCTCGGTTCTGACTTTCGAACCATCGCGCGTAAGGAGCGAATGATGGACGCAGCACGTTCGGCCTGCATGGCGATGTCAGACAAAGTATCAATGACGTTTTGTTCGACATCAGTTCGCTCTGCAACCAGATGACGGAGAAGGTCTGATTGCAGACAGATGGCAGATAGCGGCTGGTTGAGTTCATGTGCCAGACCGCCTGCAAGTTCTCCGACGGTATTAAGTCGATGAACATGAGCCAGGTCATCAATTCGACGTCGGATGAATTCTTCGGTCGCCTTTCTCTGCCGAATATCCCGAACATAGCCAGTGAAACTGTATTTTCCTGACGCATCCTGAACGCATGCAAATGAGATCTCAACGGGGATCTTTGTTCCAGAGGAATGGAAAATATGCGCTTCCACGCCGGACCAGTTCATGGTTTTTTCGTGAGTCCTCTGAAATTTTGCAAAAGCAGCTTCATGACTCGCTTGAAACTCGACTGGGATAAGCGACATCAATGGTCGCCCCACCAATGAACCGGCCTCGACTCCGAAAAGCTTCCCCACACTTTCGTTGACGTAGATGATCAACCCTGCGCTGTCGACCGAGATGATTGCATCAGTCGCAGTCTCCGCGAGGACTCGGTAAAGCTCATAATTGTGGTCGATCGCGCTTAATCGGGTTTCGAGTCGCGCGCACTTCTCTGCGAGTCGCTGATTTTCAGCCAACACGGCGTTTGCGTCATTTTTAGAAGAAGAGGGCATGATCGACTCGGGATGCTGTCAGGTATTTCGCAGTTTACTCGAGAATGGCATTCGGAGACTGGCGGGCTGCTTCTATCATAACACTTGAGAGGATCGTGTAGACTTCAATCCATGCTTGACGGGTCTCATCGGTGAATGCCGGGCCCAGTCCTTGCTCAAGAGTCCACAGAAGGGCAGCCCCCACGGTCTGATAGTGCTCAGGTTTCACGCGGTAATCATTGTGACGAATACCAAGTGCCTGCACATTCGAGACAATTCGGTCAAGATGATCCAGCCCATGAACGCAGTACGCCAGCATCTGCATCAGCTTCACCTTTTGTTCATGAATATCGTCGGGAAACAAACTGCGTAATGATGGATCCAACTCAAACAGCCGTCCGTAAAACAGGTCGGCTGCAGTGCTGGAAATCGGCGAGACCAGTTTCCAGGATGATTGTACGAGCGTTTTTTGTTCTGGGGTCATGGGCAATCCAGGTGAGAAGAAAGAGAAAATGATGACAAAAGAAATCGCTGGGTTTAAGGAACAACGACGCGGACAATGACTCCACCCATCACATCTCCCTCTTTGAAGACAGGATAGTCATCACCTCGCTCGGCGTGAGTGTTGTGGCAGTCCCAACACGCCTGAGTCACCGCCTTATCTGGATAAACAGCCACGAGGTACTTCTTTCCTTCAATGACCTCGTCGGCATAGAAGTTTTCGCCGACATGCTCAGCGACGTACTCGAGTCCCTTCTCTTCCACATCTGTGCCAGGCCTGTTCTGCCTGTTGAGAGGCCATTTTGATTTCAACCCATAAGTAAACCCGATGTCAGGGTTCTTGTTGACAAGTTCTGCCCCCATGCGAAACATCTGCGCCGGAAGAGGAACCTTATGGTCTTCTGAATCCCAATACTCGCTGGGCATCACAGGTGCATTCTGCTCCTGCAGATTCGAGACGACATGAGTGGCGTAAACTGTCCGATCCGCCATGACAACGGCATGCACCGCATCTGCCAGTCTCTGCGGAGAGATGCCTCCCGAGTTTGTACTTGATGAGGCTTTGGGATCGACGCTCATTTCTGAGTGCGTACAGCCTGCACCGATCAGGAAGCTGAGTCCGGTCACTGTGACTGCATAACGAAACCAAAAGATCGAGGGGCTGTAAGTTATCACGATGGGCGTATCCGTAAGTCGAAAAATGATTGAATCGGGGATTATTTCTTAGCGTTTGTTCTCGATTTGAGTCGTGAATTCATTCGCTCGACAGCCATCGTCAAGCTCTGGACATGAATGTCAGGTGTCTGCGAATAACACAAGTCGACCAGTTGAGGATCGGCCAAAGAATCCAGACTGAACTGAAGTCCGTGACAGTTGATGCAGACCGTACGAATCATCTTCTCATTGGGTCGCAAGGTTTCATTCTGATTGTGCACAACGGCGACGTTTCCTTTGCGGTCGACTTCGCGTGGCATGTGGCAGCTGGCGCATGTCACTCCACTCCCTGCTTCCGCCTTCCCAGCCAATTCCTCTCGCCATAATTGCTCATGTGATGAGCCAACATAGGCCCGTGAGTGGGTGTCATCATGGCACTTGAGACAGGCTTCTACCGCAGCGAACTGTGTATCGAAGCGATGATCATCATGGCAGGCCATGCAGTTCAATTCTGCGTGCAGAGAATGTGGTGACATCTTCAAGTTTGATTGAGCGGGGGTCATTGCGGACAACCCAACGGCCAGTCGCATTCCATGCATTCCATTTAAAAAACCATCGACATTCTTATTATGACATGCCTGACAGGATTCCATTCCCACCTGGTCTGACCACAGACTCTGTGACTTGCTCTTTGACGTATGGCACGCCTGGCAGTTCACGCCGGCCTTTGCATGTGCTGTCTGCGCCCAGTCCTCAAGAATCGATCCTTCGACAACCATGTTTAGTGGAACATCCTGCTGGCCCAGGATCAGTGATTTCGCAGACACTGTGGACTTTCTGACTGGCAGACGTGGATTCTCTTTGACGCTCGGCTCGTCAGCATGATCCGTCAGGAATTTCTCATAGAGCGAGGTGTTATCGTGGTAGTTATGGCATCCAGACGTCGAACAACTCTGGAAAGAAAATCCTTTGTGACTAATTCGATGTTCGCCGATGTCGCTGTGACAAAAGCTGCAATAATCGGCAGGCATTGTGACGCCCATGGCGTGTGTCTGCTCGGGAACGTGTTCTTTGTGGCACGTCAGGCAACTCCGCGCGTCGATCTTGCTCAGATGCTTTGCCATCGCAGGATCATCGAATTTGGATTTCGGATGGGTATCACGTGATGCTTTCAGCGCCGCCTGATGGCATTGCAGACAGGCATTTTCACGAACTCCCATCATGGCATCATGGCATGCAGAACACTTCAGCTCGATCTGATGATGTCCATGGGATGTCTTGCCAGGTAGAAAGACAGCTGCGGAGGCATTCATTCCCTTGGACAATGGAAACGCCAGCGACAGGGCAATCGACAGCCCGATGGTGATTCCAATCCAGATCCAGAATGAGTACTTCAACATGTGGGGGGAGGCTTTTGACTAATTCCCAAAGTAATAGGCACTGATGACATGAAACACTAAGAGAACCGGAAGAGGCCAGAACAACGCGACATGAATCCCAAACATCATCGAGCGAGTTTTTAGACGCACTCCTGACTTGGGGCTGGAATCCGACAACGAACTCGCGATGCCAACCAGGCTTCCTGAGGCTGAGACAAGTAAGAATGTTGCTAGCAGGACTCCATTGAAGTTTCGCCCGAACTGCAGTCCTGTGTGAACCATGACGAGTATGACTACGAACAACGCCAGCACGCCGTGAGCCAGACGCCAGTCTCGAAACTCTCCCCATTGGAATCGCTTCCAGCGCTTTCTCAAACTGAACACCATTCCGGCTGCCAGCACTCCCACAGCCGAGAAGCCAGTCACCTGCTGGTAATAAAAATCATTCCAGAGTTTCTGCCAGTCATACCATGCGGATGTGACAGACTGAGCAGCAGGGATCGGCCCAATGACGATCCACGCGGCAATGAACGCCAGCGTCGAGATCGAGCAGATCAGTAGGCGAGTGCTGCTGAGACGACCACGTTCGATCGAAGAATCACCAACAAAATCAGACAGCAACGGTCGACACGATCCGCAGACGGTCCCTGCTCGCGTACATGCGGAGAGCTGCGAGACACTGACACAGCCATTTTCATAGGCCGCGGTTAATTGAGCTTTCGTTACTTTCGCACAATTGCAGACAACAGCAGAGCCCGGCCAGCGGGAAATATGTTCTGCTACGTCACGATCCCAGATTCGTCCCTGAATTCGAAAGCGATTCTTCTGCCAGAGTGAAACCGATTCGTGATTCAAAATCGCCTGATGTAACCGCGAGAGTTCCGCTGCCTGGCCAACGAGAATCGCCCCGACGATTCGTCCCGACTTCAATACGATTTTTCGATAGACATTTTCACCAGACCAACTCACATGATCATAATTCGCGCCCGACTGCAGATAATCCCCCAACGTACAGACATCGACACCCATCAGCTTCAAGCGAGTGGAAAAGTCACTGCCCGTAAAGGAGGTTTTGTGGCCGACAAAATTGCTGGCCAGGACATCAGCCATCTGACGCCCCGGAGCGACTAGTCCATAATGAATGCCACGATGCACGGCACATTCACCAATCGCAAAGATTCGGCGATCCGAAGTCTGAAGATTGTCATTCACGATGACTCCTCCACGCTCGGATAACTTCAGACCACAACCGGCAGCGAGTTCGTCACGAGGCCGGATGCCCGTTGCAACCACAACCATATCAACGGACAGCGGTTCATACAGATCAAAATTTAAGACCAGTTTCTGACGATCTCGAATAATGGCTTGTGTGCGATGAAGCAAGTGAAACGTGAGTCCGAGTTGTTCCATCTGGACTCGAAGCAGCGCTGCTCCCTCCGTATCGAGTTGCTTGGGCATAATCGCCGATGCCACCTCGACAATGTGCGTCTCAAGGCCAATCTGTCGAAGAGCATTGGCTGCCTCCAGTCCTAACAGCCCGCTGCCAATAACTGCTGCGGACGTCGCCCTTGCTCCGTATGAGCGAATTTTTTCGACATCCTTTCGTGTCCGATAAACAAACACGCCTTCGCTTTCGATGCCAGGAATCGGCGGGACAAACGGACTTGCTCCTGTCGCGAGCACAAGGCGGTCGTAATGAACGCAGCATCCCCGTGAGGTCATGACCAACTGCCTGCCGAGATCAATGGAGGTCACCGGATCACCTGCAATGAGTTCAATCCGGCGATCGGCATACCATTGCAAGGAAGCCAGATCCAATGGAACGTCTGGACTTGCTCCGAACAACTCACTCAGCCGAATCCGATCGTAAGCCGGTCCGGATTCTTCTCCAAAGACGATGATCGTCCACTCAACTGCTTCTTCAAAAGACGTCAGCTTGTCGAGAAAAGCGAAACCGACTGGCCCGTTGCCAACGACCACCAGCGTCTGGACGACGCCGCTAGGGGATCGGATCGGTTGATTTTCTCGAATTGACATCTTGTCCAATAAGCAACATGTTTTTTGAGGGGCAGAAGGCAAGTCCAGCGATCTCATCAATAGACATCGCGAAGATATCGTTTCTGCTTCACCATTTCCAATACATAGGCTTTTGCCTGAGCAGCAGTCATCTTCCCCTGTTGTTCAATGATCGCATGAAGTGTCTGATCGACGTCTCTGGCCATCCTTCTGGCATCGCCACAGACACAGAATGAGCCCCCTTCCTCCAGCCACTCGAAGATCTCAACTGCTGACTCCATCATCCGATCCTGCACATACACCTTTTGTTCCTGATCACGACTAAAAGCGGTGCTCAGACGTGTCAACTGACCAGTCTGCAGATAAGTATCTAGCTCTTCGCGGTAGAGAAAATCAGACTCCGATCGTTGATCGCCGAAGAACAGCCAGTTTTTACCTCTGGCGTTTCTGGCTGCTCGTTCCTGAAGAAAGGCACGAAAGGGGGCAATTCCCGTTCCCGGGCCCACCATGATCAACGGCTTGTCATCATTGACTGGCACATGAAACGCGTGAGCGGGATGCACGTAAACTCTGACGTCACTTCCCGCCTGCAGGCGATCCGAGAACATCGTGGATGCAACCCCTTTTCGTATCCGATTCTTCACATGGCGAATCTGACGACCGACTGTCAGATGAACTTCGCGATGATTGATCTTCTGCGAACTGGCAATGGAGTAAAGCCGAGGCGACAGCGGCGACAGCGAGGTGACAAACTCTTGAGCAGAGATGACCATGCCGGGACAATTGTGTAAGACATCCAGAATATCGAGTTCTCCCGCCTCATCTTCGTCAATCAAGGTCTCTAATTCTGCTCTTTGTTCTTCCCCTTTCAATGACTTCTTGACCAGATCGATAAAGTCATCACTGATCCCCTTCAAACAAACGTGATGCGTCAACACCTCAGACAGTGACATCGTCGAGCCTGCGTACTCAACCGTTGTTGTCCTATCTGCGGCAATGGCTGACATCACACTTTCGACCAGTTCATCGCAGTTGGAAGGATAAACGCCGAGTGCATCTCCCACCTGATACGTCAGCCCACTTTCTCCAAGGTCGATCACAACGTGTCGCGTATCCTTCTCAGATGTCTCTGCATTGAGTCGGGAACTTTGAACCAGCTTCGCCAGCAGCGGCGTATCGCGGCTGAATCGTGACGCCGGTTCTGTCGCTGCTTTTTCTAACGTCATCGAACTGCTGACGTTGACGGGATTCTCCTCAAGAATCTTTTTGAGCATCTTCGAGGTTGGCTTTCCTCCAGGGACGCATTTCGTCAGGCTTTTTTCTTCTCCTGTGGCGATCGCGGTCGAATAGGTTCGACAGAGATAACCACAGGCACCGCAGTTCAACTGCGCCATGGCTGCCATCAATTTCATTTCAACCGGCTGATCCTTCGTGGCTTCCATTCTCTCGTCGATGCTCAAGCCAGGATCATGCCAGGGAAGATCCGTGTCTGCGATCTCTTCAACAGTCTGCTCAATGACCACTGACGAACTCGATGCTACGAGCCCGGGCGACATCGTTCCATTGGTCTCATTGAGACCGAGCATGCCCGCGAAGAAGCCATTCAACCAAGCCCGTTGTTCGCTGGAGAAGGGAGCTGTTTCAGGAATCAGCATTGCAGTCATTGTCACGCCCTGGAGATAAGGTGAAACATTCAGTCAGAAAGAAATGATTACTCGATTACGCGGTGACAAAGGTCGTTTCCAGACAGAGTCGTCGGAGTTCCGTTATTCCAAAACGACTCACGAAATCGACGAACTGCTCACCCTCCATGCGTTGCTCGATATACAGTTCCAGCAACTGCAGAATCTTCGACGGCAACTCCGTCTCGGTCACGGATCGGAACAGCTCTTCTGCGATCGCTGCTTTCTCTCCATACCCTCCACCGACAAAGACGTGATAGCCGTCAACCATCTCGTCGCCGACTTCCACTTTTGTCCCGATCATCCCGATGTCGCCGATATAGTGCTGAGC
>SXPC01000066.1 GCA_005778225.1 Planctomyces sp.
ACCAGCGCCAGGATCGTCGGCCAAGACAAACCGCAGTGGCTGCCGGGGAAGCATGGATTCGTAGACTGCTGTGATTTGATGCGGCAGAGGGTCGACGTTCGAGGTGTTAACTGCCATCATCGGGTCGAACAGGAATGCCAGATCAATCCGTTTGGCTTCGCAAGTCAATTGGAACGCAGCTCCATCGCCGTCAAAAGACCAGGGACAATCAGTTGTCGCCTGAGAGAATCTGCCTTCGTCAGCATGATTCAATAGCCGCTCACGGAGAAGCCCGTCGGGCGTCTTGTAGATCAGTTGTATCGCGCCGTCTCCCAGCGGCAGGACCGCCACAGCAGTTACGATCACCGAAGGCTCGATTCCAGCAAGGGGCTGGCCGGGCTTCAATTCTTCGAGTTTCATCAATGGTCACGTCCCTAACTACTGCGATGCTCCCCAAAACTGCAGTTAAAATGCGCTGTTGGGACCGTACTTGTCATCGCGATACACGGAGGTTAACATCTTTGTTTAGCAGAGCATAAACAGCTCACCTTTGTTCCGCAATCGTCGGCTTCATCATGGCAGGCAGGGATGTGATATTTGGAGAAGAACTCCGGGCTAAACGCCTTGAATGCGGGCACACTCTGCGCAAATTCGCCGCGATAGTGGGGGTGAGTCCAACATACCTCTCACAGGTGGAACAGGGCAACATCGACCCTCCGACAGCTGATCGCGTTACAGAAATGGCCAAACTACTGGGAGCTGATGTCGATGAGTGGATTGCACTCGCAGGCCGGGTTCCCAACGATTTGCCAGCCATCATTCAACAAGATCCGAAGCAAATTCCCGAGCTACTGCGTGAATTGAGCGGCCTGACACCTGCGCAACTTAAGCAATTGACGAGTCAGGCACGAAGAATGAAGGGCAAAGGAAACAGCTGATGGCGAGGCGGTCCGTCTTGGACCGTTCAGCGGAAACTCTCGATGAGTGAGGAGACATTGGCTATGCTGGAACAACTTGCAGAAGCGCTGAGTACAAATGAGCGTCGAGTGAGTCCCTTGCAAGTTGCGGCGTTGTTGGTTGAGGATGCAGCGAAGTCTGTCGGAGAACGGAATAAGTGACTACCACGAAACGCATCGGGATCGCTGAGTCAACTCTGGGCGACTGCCTAAAGGCCGCTGCCGCGCATGGATGGAGTTGTTGATGAGCAGCAAGTTGCCGCTGAACCTGGAAGACTTGCTTCGCCAGCGAACAGTCGAAGGAGATCGCATTGAGTATAAGGCCGGTTGGAATCCCGACGCGACCATCAAGACCCTTTGCGCATTTGCGAATGACTTCGAGAATCTCGGGGGTGGCTACATCATCATCGGCCAGGATTGCGATGAGCATGGCCAACCAGTGTTCCCACCTGTTGGTCTCGCTCAACAAGACTTGGACCGAATTCAGCGCGAACTCCTGGCCCACTGTAATGCCATTCAGCCGAGCTATTTCCCGCACCTGAGTGTCGAACGTTTTGAAGAGCGTTTCTTGATCGTGCTCTGGGCACCTGGCGGACAGAACCGGCCCTACAAGGCTCCGCGCGCCGTCACGGCGAGACAAAAGGAGTACCACTATTACATTCGCCGTTTTTCAAGCACGGTCGAAGTCGGACAGAACAGTGAGGATGAGCAAGAGCTTTTGCGTTTAACCGCGACGGTTCCTTTCGATGACCGGCAGTGCCAGAGAGCGGCTCTGGAAGACCTGCGACTACCGCTGATTCAGGCGTATCTAAAGGAAGTCGGCAGCGACCTCCACAGTGATGCTGGAAAAATGCCACTGGCAGATCTCTGTCGACAGATGAATATCGTGGACGGAGCTGATGAACATGTGAAGCCGCGCAACGTTGGCGTACTGTTCTTCAATGACGAGCCTACGAACTTCTTACCTGGCTCCCAGATTGATGTCGTGATTTTCCCGAAAGGGCCGGGGGGCGGCGAACTGGACGAAAAGGTGTTTCGTGGACCACTGCACGAGCAGGTGAGAGCAGCCCTCAGGTTCTTGCAAAACCATGTATTGAGAGAAAAGGTCGTCAAGCATCGGAATCGAGCGGAAGCGACTCGCATTGTGAACTACCCGTTCGCCGCCTTGGAGGAAGCTCTCGTCAATGCGGTCTACCACCGGAGCTACGAATTACGTGAACCCGTTGAGGTGCGAGTCAATCCAGATGGCATCGAGATTTTGAGCTATCCCGGACCGGATGCGTCCATTCGACCCGATGCGTTGAACGGCGAAAAGATCGTCGCACGCCGGTATCGAAACCGCCGAATCGGCGAATTTCTAAAGGAATTGGATCTCACCGAAGGCCGCTGCACGGGCATTCCGACGATTCGCCAAGCAATGGCCGAAAACGGCTCGCCACCGCCGAAGTTTTCAACGGATGACGGGCGTACTTACTTTCTGGCGGAATTGCCGGTACACCCAGAAATGACCGGATTCGATCTGGGGCATGTCGAGGGACAAGAGAGGGGACATGATGAGGGACAAGACGGGGGACAACATCCGCAACTGAGCGAAACCGAGGCAAAAATCCTTGTGTTTCTGGCTAGAAAGCCGAAATCCAGAGCGGAAATCGCTGAGATGCTCGGGATGTCATCGAGTCGCAGCGGTTACCTTTCCCGAGCAATTCAGCAGCTTCGCGACGCTGGATTGGCAGAACTCACGATTCCCGAAAAGCCTCAAAGCAGGAATCAGCGACTGGGACTTACCGATAAGGGGGAACACACATTGCCGGAACCACTTAGAAAGAAGCGAGCCGATGGTTCTCTGTACCAGCGTCCAAGCGAGATTGAAGCCTCACTTGCAGCCCTTGAGTTGTTGCCAATAAAGGAAATTGTTGAGCGATCGAAAATACTCGACCCGCATTCAGCGGAGTATCTTCCGTCGGAATGCCTGCTGCATTTCCTGCGGAACACTCGTAAAAGCACGGAAATCGACGATTTTCGTGAATTGTTCCTCTCATTACGACAACGGATTCTGGCGGCGACACCAGCGTTGGAGCGGAGAAGTGCTGGCACGTCGAAGCTGGCAGTGAGAGCGGTCGATGTCAGCATTCAGGAAGGAGTCTTGGATGCGTTTAATGAGATGCTCTGCAAGGATCGGAATGACTACGACGACCGACTCGACTACTTCGAGATACGGTTCAATTCCGCCTTGGCTCGCCTGCGTTTGACGGCCCGCCGGACGGTGATGCGAACCGACTCTCGAACCGAATCGATGTCGCCTGAAGAGGACACAAATGCTCCCTCCCCCGAGGTGGAAGCGGCCCTGACGAAGCTGAAAGGTTTCGGCGAGGAAGAAATGCCGGATTTCCTTTACCGGTCTCGGCTGCTGGCAGCGATTAACACCTTACCCAATGACGAGAAGCGAGTGATTGAGTTGATATTGCAGGACTTTTTAATCGACTCGACTGACCCGGAGGTCTTGACGATCTCCAAGATCCTTGGGTGCTCGGAGAAGACTGTACGCAATCGACGAGACCGCGCGTTTCTGAAGCTGCGTGCCGCATTAGAGCAGGAGAAAGGAAATGAGTGAATCCAAGACACGAGACGACGTACTCTACGCATTCTCTATCGAACCAAAGCATGATCGTGCCACATTGGAGCGGTATCTCCTTAGATATCCAGAGATGGCTGATGATTTGATCGATTTGTCGCACGAGTTGAGGATTCCCATCCATAGCATCCCGGATGTCGCACCTCATCTCGATCGAAAAGCGGAAGAAGCATGGAAAGCATTCGTCGAATGTGCGCCAGCGAGTCGTTCGGTTACAGGGCAGAACAGCCTTTTTGCAAGCCTCAAAGGGGCTGCGCTGGTGGAGCTGGCAACCAAGCTCGACATTCCTCGTGCGCTTCTTACTGCACTTCGTGACAGACTTGCTGAGCCTTCGACGATACCCATGCGATTTCTCAGTCGGCTGGCCACGGCCTCGAATTCCCCGATCAAGGCAATACATGAGTATCTTGCTCTGCCACCAGTGACCTCACTTGGGCTTCAGTTCAAATCGGACAACCGCCCCGCGAATCAAGGGCAAGTTCCATTCAGGAAGTTAGTCGACGACACCGCCATGACGGATAAGCAACGAGAAGCTCTTCTGCGAGATTGGGTGGAGAATGGACAGGAATGAAGTCAGTCGCCAAAAAGCCGAGGAACTTCACAAGACACTCGCTGCTTCAGGCGTGTGTCCCACCCAGCCTTTGGCGTTCGCATTGGCTGAGGCGGGGAGGCGGAATATCGAAGTTGCGAAGGTGCCTCAAGGTGATGTCCGGTTGCACGGTGCCCGAGCGCTGTATGACCCCGACGCCTTGCTGATTCTCCATGAGGATGTCGGAGACGAATTCATTCATGCCTTTCTGATCGCTCACGAGATCGGACACGTCGAGTGTGGCGGAGGACACGAATATTGTGTGACCGAAAATGCTGATCCATTGCGAACCGCTGAAGCTGCTCAAGTAGGCGTCGATCGAGTGGTCGACTACAGTCGGCGGGCACGTCAAGAGGTTCAAATGGACCTCTTTGCACGAGAGTTCCTCCTACCCAGAAGCTGGATGCGTCGGCTACATCTTGAGGAACAGCTAAGTGCTGCTGCGATTTCAACGCGTTGCAAAGCTCCTAATGCCGTTGTTGCCCAGCAGCTTTTCGACGCTCTGCTTTTGCCATCGATAACACTTTTAGCACCGGATACCGCTCCTCCAAAACCACTGCATCCTGATCAACTCAAGGCAGTATCTCATCGGGGAAAGCCATTTCTTCTCGAAGCGGGACCGGGTACAGGCAAGACGCAGACACTCGTTGGTCGCATCAACGATCTCTTGGTCACAGGAGTCCAGCCGAGCCGAATTCTCGTGCTGACGTTCTCAAACAGGGCGGCGGGCGAGCTGTCTGAACGTATTGCGCGGCAACATCCCGAGGCCGCCGCAGCGATGTGGATCGGGACTTTTCATGCCTTTGGTCTTGATCTCGTTCGGCGTTTTCATGAACGATTGGGATTCGCTGCGGAACCACGATTACTCGACCGCACCGAGGCCATTGACCTCCTGGAAAACGAATATCCTCGACTGGGGCTGGTACATTTCAAGAATCTTTCGGACCCATCGGTACCGCTGACCCAGATCCTCAGTGCGATCTCTCGGGCCAATGACGAAGTCGTGGATGCGGAGACATACCGAAGTTTGGCGGAAGCGATGCCCGGACCAGATGCGGAGCCGGAAGTTATCGAAGCCGCTGAGCGTAGTCTCGAAGTGGCGAGAGTATTCGCTACCTACGAACGCCTGAAGCTGGAAAGAGGTGCTGTCGATTTCGGCGACTTGGTCGCGATGCCAGTTCGGTTGTGCGAAGGCTTTGCAGATATTCGAGAGCACTTGACTGATGTTTACGAGCATATCCTCGTCGATGAATTCCAGGATGTGAATCGCGCTAGCGTCCGATTGCTCAAGGCGATGACGCGAAATGGAGAGAACCTATGGGCGGTGGGCGACGCCAAGCAGTCGATCTACCGATTCCGTGGTGCGTCCTCGTTCAACATGAAGCGGTTCGACCAGGATGATTTTCCGGGAGGGCAACGTGGGCGACTCACGGAGAATTACCGCAGCGTTGCGGAAGTAGGAGATGCCTTTCTCACTTTCGCAGCGGATATGCGTGTAGTCGCTGGCGGTGAGGTTGGACTGGATTCTCATCGAGGCCAGTTGGGACACGTTCCGGAACGCCGGGAAGTTGGAACCGATGAGCAAGAGGTCGTCGCAGTAGCCGAGGCGATCGAAGAGATGCGATCATCCGGACATGACTACCGCGACCAGGCCATCCTCTGTTCTGGAAACGATAAATTGGCGAAGTATGCCCGCCGATTGGAGAGGCTCGGAGTTCCCGTCCTTTACCTTGGGAGTCTATTTGAGAGAAGTGAAATCAAGGATCTGCTCTGCCTTCTCTCTTTAATGGTAGACCGACGCGCGATGGGACTATTGCGTCTGGCCGCGCTGCCACAGCACAGCATTAGCTTGTGCGACATTGATGTCATCCTCAGCCATTTGAAAGAAAATGGCAGTGAGCCTCGACAATGGGGTCAAGAGGGGATGGCAGTTGAGGGCCTGACGGCGGACGGTGTCGAAGGCATACAAAGAATCGGGAAATTACTCGAAGGGTTTGAGATCACCGCCAATCCGTGGACGGTCTTGGCCGAGGTGCTCCTCGACCGGAGTCGCATCGCTGCCGACATTGCCGAAGCCAGCGATATTCAGGCACGATCTCGCGGTATCGCGATTTGGCAGTTCATGAACTTTCTGCGTAACCAGCCACCTGGGAAGGGACTTCCAATTGTGATAGCCCTCGAAAGGATTAGAAGCTTGGTGCTTCAGGCTGACGAACGCGATCTTCGTCAACTTCCTGCGGCGGCGCAAAGCATTGATGCTGTTCGACTGATGACCATGCATGGCAGTAAGGGGCTTGAGTTTGAAGTCGTACACATTCCAGGGGTAACCGCTGCAAGTATGCCGCGTTCACCGAACTCTTCCTTGGCCAAAGCAATTTCGCCACCTGATGGAATGATTGACGGTGCATCGGGTTCTGGACTAGAAGCGACCAAAGCCGCAGTGAGTGAAGAACAAGAGTGTTTGTTCTTCGTCGCACTTTCGCGGGCGCGGGACCGGCTTTTCTTGTACAACCCGACGAAAACTGTCGACGGCAAATCACGTCCTCATTCTCCATTTCTCAACCGCCTTGGCAACAACGTACGGGTCTGCAGAATTACACCAGCGATCTCTCTGCCACAGGACGTTGGTGAAATGCCGGTTCCAATTACCTTGGAAGGACGTTGTCGCTTTTCAGACCACCAGCTGGCCCTTCACGAACGCTGCCCTAGGCGGTTTTTATACACGCATGTTCTGGAGATCGGAGGTCGCCGAACGGAGTCAGCGTTTATGAAGCTTCATGTTGCTGTGCAACACGTGGTGAATGACATCTGCCTAGATCTTGAGGGTTCGCTTTCGATTGCGGAAATTGAGGAGAAGTTGGCTGTCGCTTGGCAGGCACACGGACCTGATGTCGATGGTTACGGGGACGAGTATCAAGATATCGCCCGACAATTGGTTCGGTATCTTGTCAATTCGCACTCCGGTATGAATCGTATTCCTGTATCCGCCCTGCGCTTGGCAGTTACGGAAGGGGAGATCGTTGTCACTCCCGATCAAGTTCTGACCGACGCTAATGGGAAGGTTCACTTCCGTAAAGTGAAAACTGGACACAAAAGGTCGGACGAAGATGAGAGTCTTTCTACGGCAGCCTTCCAACTAGCCGCCAGCGCTCACTCGCCAGGATGCACCGTGCAACTAGTGCATCTGGGTGATGAAAAAGTGACGCCGATTGAAATGAAGGATCGCAAGTTGGGAAACCGTAAGGCATCCATTTCCAGCATGCTTGCCGCGGTAACAAAGGGGTACTTCCCTCTCAAAGAGAGCCCCACTTGCCCTCGGTGTCCGGCGTTCTTCGTCTGCGGAAACCTGCCCGCCGGTCCTCTCGTCAAAAAAATGCCGGAATAGTTTACCGGTCCGTCAGAGTCGCAGCGATTAGTCCTTCAGAAGCCAGTGCAAGCGGCATTGGAGCAAACCTGAAAGGACAAATCATGAACGACAAAGAACAGGGCCAGCCAAAGGGCCCAAAGTACACAATTGACATCGAGGGTACCTCGTACCCGTGGGACAAAGACACGATCACGACGGAAGAAATTGCCAGCCTCGGCGGCTGGGAGGCCACCGTAGGCGTGATCGAAATCGACAAGGACAACAACGAACGGACACTTCAGCCGGGTGAAATTGTCCAGCTCAAGCCTGGACTGGGGTTCTCGAAGAAGATCCGCTGGAAGCGAGGTTACGTCCTTGAAGAGCGACTCGATCGTGAGTTGCAGATTCTTCAAGGCAAGTATCCAGGTGCGATCCGCAACGGGATGTGGTTTTTCGTTCCCGAATACCCGTTGCCGAGCGGATGGAGCCACGACAAGGTCAGCGTCGTAGCCTACCTGCGGGCTGGTTACCCAGGCACCGGTCCCTACGGCATCTACATTCCGCAAGAACTTCGCCACGACAATCAGCTTCCCGAAAGTTATCGAAACGTGGCTGAACTCCAGCCACCGTTCGGTGGCACGTGGGCCTTCCTGTCGTGGGAAGCGGAGCAGTGGTTTGCCATCGCCGAGCCTCAAGGGGGACACAACATCCTAACGTGGGTTGACGGTTTCGCGACGCGATTTCGGCAGGGGCGCTAACCATGACTGTCCCAGCAATTCTCGAAATCGATCGTCGAATCTACTCCGAAATCGTTCGCTACGTGCTACCGACAAACTCGCGTAACGAGGAAGCGGTATTTGTCTTCGCCCGCGCCGAAGCAAACGGTGTGTTCATTTTGCTAGAAACCTACTTTGTTCCGCCTGAAGGGTTTGCTCACCGGTCGCCATTCTTTTTGGAGCTAACGGATGAGACGCGAGCGATGGTTATCAAGCGGGCACACGATCTGTCGGCATCCGTCATTGAAATTCATTCCCATCCGTCACAGCTCAATGCCGCGTTTTCAGAAAGCGATATCCGGGGCTTTCATGAGTTCGTGCCGCATATGCTCTGGCGATTGAAGAAACGTCCATACGCAGCGGTCGTTGTGGCGAGAAACTCCTTTGACTCGTTGGCCTGGTTCGAGTCGGTCGAGTCTCCGGTTTCGATCGTGATCCGGCACGATGATGGGACGCTTCAGCAGCCCACTGGGACGACTCACTCCAATTGGGGTCAGGAGGAAACAACGTATGAATAACGAGCGACTGAACCGCAATGAAATGTTTTTTGGCAGAGACGGCCAGGATCGCATTCGAAGGACAACATGCGCCGTCGTCGGCGTCGGCGGCCTCGGCACCCAGGTCGTACAACAACTGTCGCTCCTCGGCGTTGGGGGCTTGAACCTGATTGACAGCGAGGAAATCGACACGACGAATCGGAACCGCTACGTGGGACTGCGCCATGACGACCCCGTCCCGGGATTCCGAAAAGTGGACTTAGGCGAACGGCTGGCGCATTCCATCGACCCGACGATTCCGGTGCAGAAGGTTTTCGATTCATTCGTTAGCGAAGCAGGCTTCTTTGCAATTCGATCCGCCGATTGGGTTTTCGGTTGTCTCGACTGCGAGGGGGCTCGGCTGATTCTCACCGAACTGTGTTCTGCTTACGGTCGGCCATACACCGATGTGGCGAGCGACATCAATCCACAGCCCACCCCACCAGCGTATGGCGGGCGTGTGTGCGTTTCTCAGTGCGGGAATGGTTGCCTCGTCTGCCTGAACGTCCTTGATATGGATGAAGCGGCTCGGGATCTGGAAGGCGAAGCGGAACGTCGCAATCGGGAGGCGATTTACGGTGTCCCGCGTGCAGCGGTGGGGCGATCGGGACCATCGGTCGTATCCATCAATGGCATGATGGCTTCAATTGCGGTCACGGAATTCATGGCGGTAGTTACCGGACTTCGTCAGCCCAAAGCAATCAGCACCTATTATGGGCACAGCGGCAAAGTGACCGTGAGTGTGGACGCACCTCGGAAAAACTGCTGGTATTGCAGTTTGTGGGACCAGGGGGCGAAGGTGGATGTTGAACGATACATCCGCGACGGAATCGGCAAAGCGATTCGATGATAAGGGCATTGCGGCAACGGAAGTTGAATGCTGGGAATGCTACGATATTGCTGCTCTCGTGCCGATTTGTTGACTGACCAGAGAGACGCTCGTTCCCGATTGGCAAAGAAAAGAACGGTCCAGAAATATGTCTAACCTACGCTCGCCCATGTTTCGATTCATCCATGCCGCAGATCCCCATCTGGACAGTCCACTCCAGGGACTGGAATCTGATGACGGCGCGCCAATTGACGTCCTTCGCGGCGCGACACGGCGAGCATTTGAAAATCTGGTTCAGCTCGCGATTAACGAGCCTGTTGATTTCGTTGTTATTGCAGGCGACCTCTACGACGGCGATTGGCGTGACTACAGTACCGGCTTGTTCTTTCGCAATCATATGGCCCGCCTTAAAGCCAGCGGTATCTCGGTTTACCTGATTGCCGGGAATCATGACGCGGCATCGGTGATTTCCAAGAAACTCAGCTTGCCAGACAACGTGCATGTGTTTTCGACACGTGCTCCTGAGTCATTCGCTGTGCCAGACCTGCCGGTTGTGATTCATGGACGCGGATTTCCCAATCGTGCCGTTCCTGAAAATCTTGCGGCCGAGTATCCAGTAGCCGTTCCAGGCACATTTAATGTGGGGCTATTACACACCAGTCTCACCGGGCGACCTGGGCACGACACATACGCGCCGTGTTCCGAACAGGACCTAGTCAGTAAGGGGTATGACTATTGGGCGCTGGGACATGTTCATCAACCTGAGGTAATCAGCGAAGAACCTTGGATTGTCTTCGCGGGGAACTGTCAGGGACGACACGCCAGAGAGACGGGGCCACGAGGCTGTCGATTGGTTACCGTCAATGATTCTCGCAAAGTGGAAAGCGTCGAGTGGCGGACGCTAGACGTGGTGCGCTGGCAGGATGCGCGGGTGGATCTCAATGGATTGGAGAAGGAAGCTGAAGCGCTTCAAGCAATTCGCAAAACTCTTGCCAACGCAATTGCAACGGCAGAGCAACGCTTGCTGGCAGCCAGGGTTACTTTGGCAGGGTCAAGCCAACTACACGGAAGTCTGCACCGTGAGGCAGAGCGCTGGCGAGCTGAGATATTGGCAATCGCGCAGGATTTCGGCGAAGACTGCGTCTGGATTGAACAGGTCAAGGTGTCGACGTCACCTGTGTATGAGATTAGCGAACTGGCTGAGCGCGATGCCCTGACAAAGATCGTGCTAGAAACGCTGGAGAAGGAGACCCACGACTTGAGTGAGTTTCCGGCTGACATCACCGAGATGCTCGATGTGTTGCCAGTAGACGTGCGTGGTGATGTGGCGGAGCAATGGGGCATTGGCAATCGTGCAGAACTGGTCAGCGATGTGCGTGCCATCATCTTGGAGTCACTCAAAACGAAGGGTGGTAGCACGCTATGAGATTTCAACGACTGCACATTCCCGCGTTTGGTCCGTTTACAAATCTGGACTTATCGTTTCCGTCAACCGAACACGACTTGCATGTGTTCTATGGCGAGAATGAAGCCGGGAAAAGCTCTCTGCTGCGGGCGATTCGAGACCTGCTGTTTGGCATTCATGGCCAATCATCGGACAATTTTCTGCACGAGTACAAGCAGCTCCGCCTGCATGGCGAAATTGAAAATCGGGCTGGTGATCGGCTTGTGTTTCAACGCCGTAAGGGCAACAAGAACACACTTCTGGACCACAATGGAACGGCTCTTCAGGATAGCGCACTCCGTCCATTTTTGGGCAGTGTCGATTTAGCCTACTTTTCAACGATGTTTGGGCTCGGAGCGGGCGAACTCCGTGATGGAGCCGCTCAACTGCTCAAGGGAGAGGGCGAGATTGGCAATGCCCTGTTTTCTGCCAGCCTTGGTGGGACGCCCATCCAGCGGGTATTGGACTCGCTGGTTGCTGATTCCGAGCGTCTATTCAAAGGCCGGGCGACGGCCAATGTCGCGATCAGGCCAGCGGTGAATCGTTACAAAGAACTGTTGAAAAGGTGTCGCGACGCGACGGTCAATGCGGAAACGTGGGATCAGTTGGAAAGAGGCTTGGCGGAACAGTCAAAAGCAAAAGAGACTCTGGTGGAGGAAATCGACAAGATTTCGCGTGAGATCGCCTGGATAGATCGGTGTGACGATGCATTGCCGAGCGTCGGACGATTGAACGACGAGATCAAGTTACTCAGCCAGCTTCCCGCACTGCCTGAAGTTGCCAGTGATTTTGTGGAGCGGGCAAAGGCCGCCCGGACCTCTGTAGGTGAATCCTGCGGGAGAGTTCAGACGCTTAAGGAGCGGATTTCACAACTTGAGATTCAGCTTGAGAAGTGTGCAACTGCCCCGGAGGTTTTGGCCAATGCTGATGCTCTAGATTCATTGCACCAAGAACTTGGGGCTTATCGAGAACAGAAAAAGACGTTGTCAAAGCTAAAGCAAGAATTGGCTGGAATCGAACCGAATCTGCTGGCGGGGATGAAGAGTCTGGAAGTATCGGGCGGATTTGAGACGCTGGAGGGATTGCGGCTGAGCAGTGCTGTGCAGCTGAGTATTGAAGAGGCTGCGAATGCTTTGCTTTCTGCGCTGAGCAATCAGTCGGCGCATTCGGCTAGGTCTGAAGAGTTGAAGAAAGACATTGAACATGACGAATCTGAGTTGGCGTTACTTCCGGAAACGGACTTAACACTGCTTCGAGAAGCGCTCGTTGATGCGGCGGAAGCCACTGATGCGAACAAGACGCTTGCGGTCAGTCAAATGGCGGTCGATAAGCTGCGCCGCGAAATTGCAACCGAAAGAGTGTTAGTGCCAGGTGCTCCCGAGGATTTGGATGTCATTTCACAACTCTCCGTTCCCGCACCTGCCACCATTCGCAAGTTCCGCGAGAGATTTGCTAGTCTCGAACGCGACATTGAGTTGGCAAAAACGCTGATCAGTGAGGCGAATGTGACGGTTGGCAGTTTAGAGAACGAACTGCAACGGCTTGAGCGTCGGGGGGAACTGCCTTCCGAAGAGTCCCTCAAACAAGCAAGAGAACATAGGGATCATGGCTGGCAGTTGGTCCTTGCGGAATGGAAGGGCGACGGCGCGAAGGATGAGTTTGAGCAAGGATCGCCTTTGGAGGAAGCGTTTCCTCACTCGATCATCAGAGCTGACAACATCGCCGATCAATTGCGATCGGATGCGGAATCTGTAGCACAAGCAGAAGAGAAACGGCTTCAGATCAAAAACAGCCAGAAGCGAATCACTGACGCAAATGTAACACTCGCATCACTGCATCGCGAAAAAGAAGAATGTCAGTCCGCGTGGGAGTCAGAATGGGCTCCAATCGGTGTAGCTCCTCGTTCGCCTGACGAAATGCAGGAATGGCGTGAGAACTGGATTGGGCTTCGGGAAACGATCAGCAAGCTCCGAGATGCGGAAGCGGAAGTTCGAGCGAAGAATGCGAAAGTCGAAAAAGCAACTACCACTTTGGCTACGGCGTTGGAGGATTCAGACGAAAAGCCGTACGCGGTTCTATTCGAGGCAGCCAGGAGCCGGGTTCAGAAGGGGGAAGAATCGACCGGGCAACGAAGCGCTATTGGAAAGCGGCTTGAAAAACTGAGAGGAGAACTGGCGAGCCTTGATCGCAAGGCTGCCGGGCTATCTCCGGCAGTGCAAACGGCTGAAGCAAACTGGAAGCTGCGCTGTCGGTCAGCGGGCTTCTCAGAAGACGCAAAAGCAGAAACAGGGCTAAGATTGTTGCAAGAGCGGAAGGAACTGCTCGCGAAG
>SXPC01000008.1 GCA_005778225.1 Planctomyces sp.
GGTCGAAAGATACTGCGTCATGAGTTCATACTCGCGATCAGTCGGGTGACGACTCAACGCCAGCAGATAGGCTTCGCGAACGTAATCGCGGTCAGCGGGATACTTGCTTCTGAGCAGGCTGACAGGAGATGTCGGCGAGCCGTTGGTGATTTTATGGACTTGCGTCGAATTCATCATGAACAGCGACTGCGGGATATCGAGTGGAATTTCATCCTGTGGCATTGAGGGATCGACGTTGTACAGATTGGCAAACTGATCCTGGGGATCGCGAGACATCATCATCATGCCTCCGCCACCCATGCCGGAGTTGCGAGCTGCTGCCATCAGGTCAGAGCCATAGACCTTCGCCAGCGAGTTGTAGATCTGCTCACCCCGCAGACGAACAGGTATCGCAGAAGCAAAGAGCACTTTCTCGCGGGTTTCATCCACCTCACAAACTTCGCGTTGATAGGCTTTCGTTCGCGTAATCACGCGGTCGAGCCATTGCATGTTGTATTTGTTGGCCGTGAATGCCTTCGCGAGAAGATCAAACGCAGCAGGGTGGCTCACGGGATGCAGTTCGCTGAGATCGTCGATGGGATTGACGAAGCCGTGCCCCATGTACAGACTCCAGACCCGATTCACATAGGCTTTAGCAAACAGCGGATTGTCCTGGCTGGTGATTGCCTGGGCGAGCGTCAGTCGACGCGCTTCGTCGGTGGCGCCGAATCGCAGTTTGGCTTTATCGGTCGTGAAAAGGGATGGTAAAACCAGAGTCCCCTGACTGCTGGGATCTTTCAGGTCGGGCATGAAATACTCGGCACGTCCGGTGAATCGCTTCTGTGGATGCGGCGCTTCACTGAGTTCCTTCGCGGTCAGCAATCCATCCCGGTCTTTATCGCAGTGCTCGAGCAGTTCGGTGAAGTGTTCAGCGAATTTGGGGCGCTTGGCTGCTTCCTCTCTGCTGATCATGCGATCGCCGTTGGCGTCCATCAAGCGAACAAGAAGTGCCGGGTTGCTGAGAATCGCGTTGGCAAAACTTTCCTTGAATTCATTCATCGCGACGACTTCAAATCGACGAGGTCCGTCATCACGATTGATCACGACTTTTGCTCGTCCGAAGTAGGCAGCAAGTTCGTGAAACTGTTCCCGCTTCCATTTCTCCGTCGGGTGATCATGGCAGTTGGCACATTCGATCTGGACGCCCATGAAGATTCTTGAGACTTCCCCTGCGATCTCGGCTGCGTCTCCCTGATGAGCAAAAACGAGAGCTGTCTGGCCATTGGACTGGACATCACCTGTCGCCGTCAGCAGATCGTGGGTGATCTGATCCCAGGTACGCTTTTGAAGTATCTGTTTGGTCATCCAGTCTTTGAACGACGACTGAAAGACCTTGGCCCGATCATCCGTCGCTGCAAAGTAGATGACGGTCTTCCAGTAGCTGGCGAAGTTCTCTGCGTACTCTGGCGAGCCGACGAGGCGATCGATCAATTCGGAGCGTTTTGCCGGATGCTTACTTTCGACAAAGGCCGCAATCTCTTCGGCCTTCGGCGGCATACCTGCTAGGTCAAAGTAGGCCCGACGCAGGAAATCCTCATCGGAGATGATCTGGGAAGGCGTGGTGTTTTTCGCGATGAACTCAGCCTCGAGAAGCGTATCAATTTCCGCAGCGACCGCGTCAATATCATGTAATGAGCCGACAATTCCCGTCGCAGCCGGGGAACGGGATGCGATCGTCAGGGTTATAAGTAACGCGGTTAGAAGCGTTCGAAATGCGTGCATTGATGGTCCCTGCGTGTGCGTCATTTCAATCACGGTGGTCGCTGACAGATCAGAGGTTTGATCGGGTTGCTGAGTGTGGAGAGACCGTCATTTCATTGACTGCGTGCCCTTGTGTCATCGTCCAGAAAATGTCATCAGGAGCAAAAATCCCTCTTCTTCAATTATAACCTACGGAAATTCCGCAGAGTTTCGCAGAACTTCCACGAACCCCCAGATTTCACAGGGAGTAAGCCCTGAAGGCCTCTTTCAGCTGATAAGTGAATGTGGTGATGACCAGTTTTTGTTCCAGCCCGGAAAACTGGCACGACATTGGCTATTTATCGTTCTGAACTTCCGCGGACACGCGGAAAAGGGGTGCCTCGTCCTCCCTGATCGATTACACTAGATAAACGTGATGAGAATAATTGAAATCCAAATCACTGTGCCTGCTAAGGATTTCTGCAGGCGGCTATGGGGCGTCTCTGATGAGACGCTGGCTCATTCAATGATTGCGAGAGGACGGAGCGGGCCATGCTCCAGGTTGGACCATTCGCGGGCCCGCCCTCATTTCGCAGACAACCAGGAGTAGACAACAACGATGTACATCCAGCTCGTCAGCATGCACGGACTGATTCGGGGACAGAATATCGAAATGGGACGCGACGCCGATACCGGTGGGCAAGTCCGCTATGTGATTGAACTGGCAAAGAACCTCGCGGAGCAGCCCGGCGTCACGCAAGTTGACCTGTTTACAAGGCGTTTGAAAGACAAGAGAGTTACTGCAGACTATTCACAGACATTCGAAGAACTCGGCCCCAACTGTCGCATCGTGCGTCTCCCTTGCGGCGGTGGGCGTTACGTCCGGAAAGAAAAACTCTGGTCATTCCTGGATGAATTCATCGATCAGATGATTTCATTTACCAGACGCCAGGAAAAACCGCCGACGGTCGTTCACGGGCATTATGCCGATGCTGGGTATGTGGCTGCGGAAGTGGCATCGGTCTTCGATGTGCCGTTTGTTTTTACCGGGCATTCTCTGGGAAAACCAAAGCTGGAATACCTGGAGAGCGTCGGCTGGACACTCGAAGAGGCGAATCAGGAACTCAATATCGAGAAACGCATTCAGGTCGAGCAGGATTGCCTGTCGGTCGCGGATCTTGTGATCACGTCGACCCGGCACGAACGAGACGACCAGTACAAGAACTATCACAAAGACGAGTCACTTCGTTTTGAAATTATTCCGCCGGGTCTGGACCTGGCGAGATTCTTCCCCTACTACGAATATGAACTGGCACCTCACACTGTCGATGAACGCTTCAAGCAGGCGCGGATGCGCATGGTACACGAGCTGCGGCGCTTCTTCTTCAATCCTGATAAGCCGTTGATTCTTTCGCTGTGTCGTCCTGATCGTCGTAAGAACATCCAGGCGTTGATCAAGACTTATGGGGAATCGAAGGAGCTGCAATCGATTGCGAATCTCGCTGTTTTTGCCGGAATTCGCAGCAATATTGAGGAGATGTCAGACAACGAGAAAGAAGTTCTCACCGACATCCTGATGATGCTCGATCGCTATGACCTTTATGGCAAGATGGCGATCCCCAAGCAGCACGATTCTGAGTTCGATGTGCCGGAACTGTATCGTCTCACGGCGAGCGGACGAGGGGTCTTCGTCAACTCGGCCTTTATCGAACTGTTCGGGCTGACGTTTATTGAAGCCTCCGCGACCGGACTTCCATTTATTGGAACTAATGATGGTGGTCCCAAAGACATCATCGAGAACTGTGAATGCGGCATCATTCTCGATGTCACCGACCAGGAAGCAATGACGAAGGCCATGCTTTCCACGCTGACGAATCATGATCAATGGAATACGATGTCTGCGAATGGCATCAACAGGGTGCGCGAGCATTACTCCTGGGATACTCACTGCAAAGAGTATTTGAAAGCTCTTTCAGAAGTGGTCGAGACATACGAGCCTGCTCCATCAACGGGCGTCTCTGCACGTTCGCTGGGGAATCGTCTCGAAAACGTCAAGTACATGCTGATCACGGATATCGATAACACGCTTCTGGGTGATGACGATGCGCTGACCAACTTGTTGGATCTGATCCACAGGGAACGGGGGCGCATTGCGTTTGGAGTTGCGTCGGGTCGGTCTTTGAACCTGATCCTTGAGGTCCTCGAAAAGTACAATATTCACGAGATCGATGTCATCATCTCGTCGGTCGGTTCCGAGATCTATTACGGCCGTGATTGTCAGCCGGATAAAGGCTGGGGCAGCCGACTACGTCACAAGTGGTATCCTAATCGGATTCGCGATGCACTCGCTAATCTTCCCTATCTGTCTCTTCAGACCGGGCCCGGTTCGCAGCGCGAGTTTAAAGTCAGCTACAACCTGGACGATCACGTCACGCCTTCGGAAGTCATGTCCGAAATTCACACTCACCTGGATAAGACGCGCTCAGCCTATTCGCTGATTCATTCACACGGGTCGTTCGTCGACATCCTGCCTCACCGAGCCTCAAAGGGGAAGGCGATTCGTTACCTGTCTCAAAAGTGGCACCTGCCACTGAGCAACATCGCGGCCTCGGGCGACTCTGGCAATGATTACGACATGCTGACCGGGCAGACATCAGGGATCGTGGTGGGCAACTACGATAAAGAACTGGAGAGTCTGCGCGAGAACGGCCAACGCTGTTACTTCGCCAAAGCCAACTACGCGGCAGGCATTCTGGAGGGCCTGAAGTATTACGGGATGATTTAGGTCATGCAGGGTCCGCTGTGCGGACCATGTATTCTCGTTGTTACCAGAAAGACAGAGTTCGCGATCGTCGAAAAGACAATCAGGAATTAAACGCCCATTGACGGTCCGCCCAGTGGACCCTACGGAAGCATTCTAGCTCCATTCCTTCTTGTCCAATTCATGATCTTGATCGTCATTGTCGGGAGGCTGGTGACCACGTGCGTGGCTTGATGGCTCATCCGTCGATTTCGACGGGTCGAACAAAGAGGCTAAGACACCGACAGCCAGGATCGCGGCGATGATTCCCAGGGAGATCTCATTGGGAATATGAAAGACGCCGGAAAGCAGCATCTTCGCACCGACGAACGCGAGCAGAAACACCAGCGACATCTTCAGGTAATGGAACTTGTCGATCATTCCCGCCAGCGCGAAGTAGAGTGATCTCAGGCCCAGGATCGCGAAGATGTTCGATGTGAAGACGATGAACGGATCAGTGGTCACTGAGAAGACTGCAGGAATGGAATCGATCGCGAACATGACATCGGTGCTCTCGATCAGCATCAGCGCGACGAACATCGGAGTCGCTACTCGCTGGCCATTTTCCTTGGCGAAGAAATGGTGACCATGGAAGGTCTTGCTGACGCGAATGACACGTCCGACGAGTTTGACAAACCAATTTTCATCCGTATCCAGCGTCTCATCTCGGGTGACAAGCATTTTGACGGCTGAAAAGATCAGCATCGCGCCAAAGACATAGATCAGCCATTTGAATTCGGTGATCAATGCAGTTCCGGCGAAGATCATGATCGCTCGGAGGATCGCGGCTCCCAGGATCCCCCAGAACAGCAGGCGGTGTTGATAACTCTGAGGGACTCGAAAATGACCGATGATCACGGCCATCACAAAAATATTGTCGATCGACAGGCTGTACTCGATCAGGTAGCCGGTGAAGAACTCGATCGCGGCTTTCTTGCCTAGCCCACCACCCTCAACCCCTGGCGGGTGCATGAGGCCCTGTTCGTAGAGGTAATAGACGACTCCGTTGAAACACAAAGCCAGCGTGACCCAGACACAGGTCCACAGCAGCGATTCTTTCAGCGTGACCACATGGTCGTTACGGTTAAAGACTCCCAGGTCCAGGCCAATGAAGAACGTGATGAGAGCAAAGAATCCAATCCAAATCGCGACTTCCATGGAACAATCAATTTTGCTGATAGAGGAGGGAGGCTCAGGCGTGAACCGTTAGCATAGAATCGCTCCGAAACGGATGGAAGGGTAGCTTGGATCAAAAAAAAATGCCGGAAGGGACTTTCGTCCGCGACCGGCATGTCATTGATCGAAATCAATGGCGAATCAAAGACTAGCGTTTGGCTTCGCCCTTGGTTGGCTTGGTAGCTGGTTTAGAAGCTGGCTTTGAAGCTGGTTTAGCGGCTGGTTTACCTGCCATGGTACGAATTCCTTTTGTACGGAAACTTGCTGAGAGTTGAGTCAATCCTTTATCGACTCATGCCAGAACACTATCGCACCGGGCGTGCCAAACGTGAGAATTTCGAAAATCTGAGACCAGATCTGGCGATTTTCGTACCTTTGGGATATAGAACGGCCTGAGCCGTTGATAAAAATTACAAAAACGGCTTTGGCCGTCGATATTTTCGGTAGAACCTGCCGAATCGGATCGGCAGCAAATTCCGAATATCCGTTTTCATCGTGATAAACCTCCTATGTTGATTCAGGCGCTGCTGCTGATTGAAGACCGACAGGTCAAAAGACGTCTGACCGAACTCCTCAAAAAGATGGACGCGCTAACCGACGCGATCCGCTCTCAGGATGAACTTCTCCGTCGCATCTCGCGGGAAAGCAGCGATCTGATCCTCATCAGCCGGAGTCTCGTAAGCGCGGATCTGATGCAGCAGATCCACGAATTGCCGGAGAATCCTGATGTCATCGTCGTCAGCGACTATGAAGATCCGGAAGAACGCGCTCGTCTTCTGGCAGAGGGATGTGTCGCGGTCCTCTATCAGGATTTGCAGACAAGCTCGATGCAGAGTGTTTTGAGTGCGCTGGTTTCTCGACGACGAGAACGAGCGATGGCGCGAATTGATGTCGGCTCGGCGAATCTCAATCAGGCTGCACTTTCGGATTTTGTTTCCGAAAGTGAAACGATGCGGACCTTCATGACGGTCGTGAAACGGGTCGCGACCAGCAATACGACCCTGCTGATCCTGGGCGAGACGGGTGTTGGGAAGGAACGACTGGCTCAAGCGGTTCATCACGAGAGTCCCCGCAACAGCGCCCCGTTCGTTGCAGTTAACTGTGCTGCCTTGACGGAGTCACTACTTGAGAGCGAACTGTTCGGTCACGAGGAAGGGGCTTTCACCGGCGCGACTCGCTCGCGTCGAGGGTGTCTGGAACTGGCGCATAAGGGAACCTTATTCCTGGACGAGATCGGTGAGATGCCGATGCACCTGCAAGTAAAGCTATTGCGCGTTCTTCAGGAACGCGAAGTTCAGCGTGTCGGCGGTGAGCGTCCCATTCCGATCGACATCCGCCTGATGGCTGCGACCAACCGGGATCTGCAGGATGAAGTTGACGCCGGGCGGTTCCGAAAGGATCTCTACTACCGACTCAGTGTCGTGTCACTTCACATTCCGCCTCTACGCGAGCGACGAGAAGACATTCCCTCGCTGGTGGAAAGCTACATCAACTTCTTCCGCACCCAGATGGCCCACAACGCGGTTGGGATCTCAGAGCCGGCACGGGCTGCGATGACCCGCTATGACTGGCCAGGGAATGTTCGGGAACTGATCAACGTCGTCGAACGGGCGATGCTGTTGTGTCGGGACTCGGAGATTCAGCTCACGGACCTGCCAGTGGAGATCTGCGGAGCTGGCGAGACGTTCTCCAGTTCGCCGAACTTACTGTCGGTCTCGACGCAGGAGAGTATCGAGCGGTTTTTGAAATCGGGCTGGCTGGAAAAGCCGCTGGAAGAAGTCGTGGAAGCCCTCGAACGGGTCTACATCGATCAGAAGCTGCGCAACTGCTGTGGCAAAGTTGGCGAGACGGCCACGCAAGCGGGGATGGATCCGCGCGTTCTCTACATGAAAATGAAGCGTTTTGGCATGTCGAAAGAAGCCTACAAAATAAAACGGGGCGCCTGATAAGACGCCCCGCTTCTGGAAAGAGTCATCTGATTTTTGAATGATCAGTTAGGGGTTGCCTGAAGTTTTGGCGTAAACTGGAGCGTCTCATCACCGCGTTTGACTTTGACGGTGATCGTCGCCGTATTGTTTTGCTTCTTGAGGGCATCGCTGAATTCCAGAGGCGTCGTTACTTTGTTGGAAGCCACCTCGACAATCACATCCCCTGGCTGCATCCCGACGTGAGACGCAGGGCTGTTTGGGATAATCTGCTGGACCTGATAGCCGGTTCCAGTGAAGTTTCGCTCGCCAATCGTTCCCAGGAACGGATAGCCACCTGCTGCGTTGAAGACGTTTGCTGAACCAGTAGTCTTCTGATAGCCAGGACGCTCAGTGTTCTTGGCAGTGGTGAGGATGGCATCTTCCATCATGTCGACAAGATGGTCGATACCCGAGACATTGATCTTCTGCCAGTCATCAGCAGGGGTATGGTAATCGCCATGCAAGCCAGAGAAGAAGTGAAGCACAGGGACGCCGATGTCGTAAAACGACTGGTGATCGCTGGGCCCCCGTCCTGGTGACTGTCTGACGATGTGCATGTGATATTTGTTCTCGAGCGTGTCGAGCATTGGTTCCCAGCGATTGGATGTCTTCGTTCCAAAGGCGACGATGCGGTTATCACTGATCCTGCCGACCATATCGAAATTGAACATGGCGACGGTCTGCTGGGCGGGATAGAGGGGCTTTTCACAGTACGCTTTTGATCCGAGCAGTCCCATTTCTTCGGCCGCAAATGCGATGAAGACGATTCGACGAGGTAACTTCTCCTGTCGAGATCCCAGGCGACGAGCCAGTTCCATCAGCAGCGAACTGCCTGAGGCATTGTCGTCGGCCCCATTATGAATATCTCCCTTGCTGTTGCTCAACGAGCCGAACTCCCCGAGGCCGACGTGATCGTAGTGGGCACCAATGATGATCGTCTCATCGGCGAGGGGCCCTTCTCCTTCGAGGACGGCGATGACGTTATTGGCTTTGGCTTCGTTGCTCTTGAGCGTCAAGACGCCTTCGGCTGTTATGCCTGGTAGAGCCGCGCTGTGTGATTTGAGGGATTCGTCGATGGCTTTTTGGACGTCATCCAGAGAGCCGATTCCCGCTTTTTCCATCAGCTGACTGGCAACTGAGGATTTCATCTGAAACACGGGCATCGTTGTTTCGCTGGATGCTCCGCCATAGCCGAATCGGAGGAGATCATCGTACTTTCCTGCATTCAGTTCTGACGTCAGTTCGTCGACTTTTTCTTGCAGACGAGCTTTGCGCTCTTCGTTTGTCTGCGCGTCGTTCATCTGCTCGCGGATCGTTTCGATTTCGGTTTCGATCCGGGCTTTTTGTTTGCCAGTCGAGTAGGCTTCGTTGACGAAGATCACGCCAATCGCGCCACGCTTATTAAGCTGGTCGATCTTAGACTTGAACGAGGCATGATCAGGAATCAAGACTCCCTGTTCATCCAGAAACGGTGTATGAAGAGCCGCCTGATCCTGGCGAGGGGCTTTGCGGAGAACGATGGCGATTTTGCCCTTCACATCGACTCCATCAAAATCGGAGTACTTCAGATCCGGGGCATCGATGGCATAGCCGGCGAAGACAAGTTCGCCTTTGAATTCGCCACTGCCGCCCAGCGACATCGGCATAAAGTTCTGATTGACGCGGAGCTCTTCGGACCAGCCTTTGCCATCAGAGACGGTGACCTTATTGGGAGAGCCCATCGAGGGACGTCGATTGATCGAGAACTCGAGATAGCCGTCGTCATCGTTCTTAGGAAGCGTCAGACCGGCGCTTTTGAACTGTTCTTTGACATATTCGCCTGCCGTCTCCAGGCCGACTTCACCAGAACAACGGCCTTGCAGATCGTCGGAAGAGAGATACTGCAGATCTTTGAGAATTCGAAGTTGCGAAGGTGTCGCTTCGCCGGCCGAGGCTCGATTTGTACTTAAGCTTAATAAAGTCAGAAACAAGGACGCAAAGAGTATCCATTGGGCTGTCAGTCCGATTTGTGATTGACGATCGGCGGCAGCCAGCGTGCGAACGTTCGCACGAGATAATTGATCAAGCATGTGGTGAACTTCTCCTTTAGCGGATGTGTTCACATCTTACGTCGGGAAAGTTCACAGTTCCAAGCAGGAATCGAAAAACGGATTGTGAAATGTCACAATCCGTTTCTTCATTCGACCTGTTTGGAATCTCCGTGAGTGGAGATTGGTGCTCAGAGTGAATCAAGCAGTTCTTACTTTTTCGGCGGAACGGCCTTATTCAAGGTATCGAGCATTTCTGTGGCTGTTTTCTTCAGCCCCTGCTTATCTAGTCCTGCGTACTGCGCTTCGAGCTTGGTGATCACCGATTCGTCGACGTTGTCATTCTTCAGGCTCTTAATCTGATCTGGAAGAATCGTAACGCCACTGTCGCCTTCGCCCGTCTTGGAATAGTTGGTCAGGCTTGACCTCAGGGAATCGACGGCTGATGTTGTCTGTGTACCAACGGGACCGGTTGATCGTTGTTCTTGGCAGCCGGTGGTCATAAGAAAGGCGAGTATCAAAACAATGCGATTCATGGTGTTCTTCAGACCTGTTCTCACGAAATAAAAAAGAACGGACTGCCCCGAAAATGCCGGGCAGTCCGTTCAGAGAAATTAGAACTCGCCGACAACTTGGCCGTCTTCACGACGTCCCAGGCGCTGCCAGGTTCCTGCGTCAATGTTTTCAGAGATGAACCGGACGCCACCATCACCCAGAGTGACCTGCGAGCCACCTTTGTGACGACTGCGGGTTGGGAAGATGCCGTTTCGGTCCGCACACTGTCCGAAGCCCCCACCCATTGCACATGTGCGGTGTTTCCAGTTGGGGGTAGCGGCGGTGTTGAAGAAAGTTTGAGCAGGGTAAGGTGAAGACCACGAGCTGCCGCAGGCACTTAAGGAAGCCTCGAGAGTTGTTGATGCGGCATCACAGGTCACACCCGCTGTTTCGATTTCAGCGACGGTGGGGGTAGCGCGTACAAGAAATGTGGCTGAGGCGCTATCGATTCGGACAATATCAGAGTCAGATGTTGTCGTCTGTGCTCCATCGCCTTTCAGGAGCTCACCAGCCATGATGGTGTTACTCAAGCCGTCGATCACGTTTGAAAACGGGTTGATTCGGCGCGGCTGGAACATGCCGTTATTCGTATCGTTCCAGAAATCGATGGTTGAGCCACCGCAGGTTGCGTAGTTCATCCCGGCTTGGGTTCCACCGTAAGCAATATCTGTCGGGCACAGATACGCTGGAATTTTATTGTTCCGAAGCGTGTTGTTGGTCCCGTTGGTGTAGTCGTTATCGGTGTCGAACGCGTCGTACAGTGCTGCCTGTTCCATGAATGGAAGGATTTGGACGAATGGTCCAGACCCTGCCCAAGTATTTTGATTCGTGCCAGTCACGCAGCCTCCACCCCAACAGCGGATGTGTTGTGGGGGAAGTGTGTTGTGTGTGTCGTGATAGTTGTGGAACGCGATGCCAATCTGCTTGAGATTGTTTTTACAGCTGCTGCGACGAGCGGCTTCGCGAGCTTGTTGCACAGCTGGCAGCAAAATCGCAACTAAAGTCGCGATGATGGCAATGACCACCAAAAGCTCGATAAGCGTAAAGCCTGATCTTTTCATACGCATAACGGGAGTCCTTAAGAAAAAAACACAAGACAAATTGTGGACAAAAGCTTCTCAAGTGAATGCAGATTGCACGACGGATGATGAAGATTAAGTATCGGCTATTTTTATATATTGATCCGTTGTTTGCGATAGATTTCACAATAAATAACTAACGGAATTCAAAAAAGATTTGAGGTAAAATACTCTAGACGCGAGGCAGGTTTCGATTTTCGTCATAAGTCATTGCCAAAAATGCATTTGCGGAATCTGGTGTGGTCGTGATGCGCGCGTAAAAAAACCTCCCGGGAGAGTTCGGGAGGTGTTCATTCGCAAATTGTGCGACAAGGGAATCAATTGTTGTTTTTGATTCTTTTCGGTCAGTTGGTGCCAGCGCGATAGGCCTTCTGCTCGGCATTGTATTCTTCCAAAGCGCGACGCTGATTCGGGATCAAATCTTCACTGCCGGCCGGGAAGAATTGGACGTCGTCCCGCAGGTAATTTGCGGACGGAAGAGTCTGGCCGCCGACGGTGGACTGGCAGCCAGTCAACACGCAGCTGGCAAGCAGACAGCCTGCGACAATCATCGTAGCACGCAGTGGTGTGGTCAGCCGTTGAGCCGTCGCATCCAGGTTCATGGTCAATCTCACTGAAGGGATCTGTAAAGGAGGCCGTGATTTCAGGCGGGCGGTTCTGTGCCGCTATCCTGTTTATCGGCCTCTATGACCGTTATCTTCAGCAAAATCGTCTTATTTTAACATCGCTCGGATGTATTGAGGCTCAAGACTATGCCTTCGAGTCACCAATCAATGGTGGTTCTGTCTGGAGTTCCTGCCAGACCATCGCCCGCTCCATGGGTTCAATTCTCAAGACGACATTTCCATTGTGAAATAGACGCACCGTTCCAGTCGATTCGGAGACAGCAATGGCGACTGACTGAGTACATTTACTGATCGCCGCCGCGGCCCAGTGACGTGCTCCCAGGCCTTTCGATAAGGAGAGTCCTTCAGCAGAGGCGTCTAGAATTCGCCCGGCTGCCTCGACGACTCCATCTGAAGAGATCACGAAGGCACCATCGATCTGCGCGAGTTCCTTGATACTTTCTTTAACACGCCCCAGCTTAAATAAGCGTTCTTTTCTCAGGTATCCCTTGAATGGATCGTAGACCCCTTCATGAGACATTTTCATCACCTTGCGATGATCGCCGACAACAAGCAGCGTTCCGACTTTCTTGCCTTCACGTCCTTCTCGTCCGATCTCGACAGCGAGGTCGACCACCTGTCTCAATGTTGGGAGCGGGACCTGAGTTTCCAGACGCTGGAGATCTCGGGCAGAGAGCTTTGAGAGTTGCTCATTGAGCGAAATCACACTAAATGTATCGAGGTGTTCGCGATCAAACAGCGTGTAGACCGTGATGATTTTCTTGCCTGAATGGAAGAATCGATCCGCGATTCCTTCCAGCAGCGCCTGGCCGAGCTGCATCTGGCGTGTCTCTGGCTCCTGGGCCAGCTGAATCACGTTGACTTCGTCTTCCCGGGCAGCTGCCAGAACATCTTGTTTTGCCGCCGCGATGACGAGGCGTTTACCAGGAAAAATCTTTGTCAATTCTTTGAACGGATGCGGCAAATCAACGAGAAAGAGAACGGCTTCGACGGCAAGTTCGTCCGCGAGCGCCGCTGCTGATTTCAGCAGTTGTCGGGTGACGGGAGTGAACTCGACACGCTTCATGGAAAAGGGTTCAAGCCGTTAAAGAAGTGAAGTAAGGTGATCTGATTGAATCAGCGTGGTTGATTGCGCTGATTGTTTCATCTTCTCCTGAAAGCTACTGTCGTCTGGGAAAACAACCAAGACTCGAATCATGGCCAAACAGAAAAATTTGCAAAACAAGCTGCTGAAACACGCATCAATTGGCTTTGGCGGTACTCTGTGAGGCATCGGTCAGTTTCGCTGGGACGAGAGTATCTTCTCGCAACGAGACCACCTTGAACGAGGTATTGGGTCCGAAGCCACCAATCACAACTTTATTGACACTCCAGTTTCGCTTGACGATCTGACCGGCTTTCATGTCAAAAACAATCTCACAGGACGGAGCCTGTTGAATTGTCCGGGCTTCGACTTCAGGACTGTTGATCGGGCTCAACACGCCGGACTTCATGCTGATTGTTGCGAGGTGATCTTCGACTTTTGTCAGCTTGAATGTCCGCTTCATTTTCAACGGCAGAGGCATTCCACCACCATCAATGGTGATTTGATAGTCTTCATCCCAACTGTCGCCGATCGAGACTGCGTTCTCCGGCAGTCGAACCAGAAAGTTTTGACTGGCATCTTTTTTGGCAGGTTCAGCGGGTCGGTCATGGTTCTTGGGGTCTGGTCGCAGATTCTGAATTTCGATCAGTTCCCCGGCCGTGGTGACCGTTGCCTTTGAAGAAGGCTTGCCAATGCTCTCTTTGACCTGTGAAAACTGTGCAGGCTGTTTATCCGGATTGGTTGAATCGAA
>SXPC01000067.1 GCA_005778225.1 Planctomyces sp.
AAAACCCCGGCCTAATGACCGGGGTTTTTTCATCGATGGTCGGGACGTGCTTCGGGCGAAGGACCGTTAATATTCCTTCATGCCGAGGAAGAAGCAATCTGGGCCTTTGTGGGTGTAGTAAGGATAGACGGTGACTCCACCGGGCATGTTGGCTGGTGGGTAGCTCAGGTCGTTGGGACGACGGACCTGATAAGAGTGATTGTGGTGAATACCCTGGAAGCAGCCGTTCTGACAGCCATGGCCGTAAGGAGGATAGTTACCGTAACCACCTGGTGGGCAGCTGCCAGCGCCATATCCGCCGCCGTATCCGCCATCATACGGAGCAGCCTGTGGATAGACGGTTGGTTCGGCGTGACGAGTCGTGTTGTACGCAGGGTGCGTCTGGACGAAGTCATGGATCGGGCGAGCGCCAGCGTCGTGGAGACGTTGTTCCGAGGTTTGCTGGATGGTTGGATTCTTGTCCAGATCCTCACCATAAGCCTGAACAATCCCGCCGCTTGGGCTTTGTCCACGAAATTCTGGCTGTTTACCAGCCTGCATGGTGCTGCAGCCGGTCGCCAGCAACAGCAACGAACCGACGCTTAGCGTCATAAGATTGAGATGAATCATGGCAGTCCCTTCCCTTGGCTGACCAGACGGTGAACGACCGACGGCCAAACGTCCCATCGATGAGGTGGCTTTATCGTCTCATCCCGTCGATCAGATCGTCGGGATTTGGATCAAAAGTGAAGTCGGTCACGGAAATTCCGTGCGACCTACCATTGTTATCGGCTGGAGAATCGAAATAACTTGCAGAAACAGGATTGAAGGAAGATTCGATTCACCCAGAATTACCAGACGGACTTGCAGAATCCCTACAATCGTCATAGATTAACAGGCAGGAAATCAGCCTCCTCTGCTTCTAACTTGTTGATCAACATGGCTTTATGCCTAATATGTCTGCAAGTCCTGCCGCATCTCGCCCCGTAGAATGACCGTTAGAAGGATCGAACCGTCATGTTCATCGCAGCCTCCACGCAATGTTTTAGCGATCTTTCTTTTGAAGAGGCCTGCAAACAGCTCACCGACCTGGAGTATGAAAAGGTCGAATTCTTTTTCGATGCCGCCGGTACGCACCTGAACTTGGATGAGACCATTGCTGATGTCGAAGGATTTGTTGCAAAGTTTCGCGATAAATCACGACTCTTATCAGTCGCGATTGATATTGAAGCTATGCCGACGGATGCTCAGCTGGAAGGCGTGACGAAAATCGCCAAAGCCCTCAAGATTACACAGATCACTATTCCCTCAGCGGAACTCGGAACGCCGTTCAATTCCGAACTGGATCGCCTCAAACGCAATCTGCTGATGTGCAGCCAGGAAGGGATTCGACTTTCGATCCGCACAACGAATGGCTGCCTGACGGAAGATCCACATACGGCAGTCGAACTCTGCCAGGCCGTCAAAGGCCTTGGGCTGACTCTTGACCCGAGCTATTACCTGACCGGGCCGTCGCATACTCAGAACCTGGATAAGCTTTACCCATACACCTATCACGCCCACCTGCGAGACAGCCTCCCGGATCAGTTTCAGATTCCCGTCGGCTTAGGTGAGATCGACTACAGCCGGATTATGACCGGGCTCAAGAAGTTTGATTATCAGCGGATCCTCTCCGTCTGCCTGCATCCGCAGCACATCGCCGCCAGCGATCGTCCTCTGGAAATGCGAAAGATGCGCATGCTGCTGGATTCAATGCTGATTTGAGACATTGAAACCCAGTCACGTCGAATCCCTGTCACGCCCGTGTTGTTCTGGCGTGACTTGGACGACTTACTTGATCGGGTTGAGCGGTTCTTCTGGAGTTTCGACGTCCAGGCCGCAGAGATGATGATCGACGAAGCTTTTAATGCGTTCGATCATCTTGGGGTGTCCCAGCGAATGGCCGACATCTGTTACCGGAATGAGAATTGACGAAACGCCTGCTTCCTCAAGCGCTTTATCCATGCGAGTAGCGTGAGAAAAGTCAACGCGCAGATCCTTTGTTCCATGAAGGATCAGAAAGGGGGCATCGTCGGGCGTGACATAGGTCACTGGTGACGACGATTTCGTGAGGTCGACATGGTCAGCCAGTTTGCCGCCGAGTAATCCGACGACCGCGACATCCTCCTCCTGGGGCTTACCGTCTTTATATGTCAGGGCAAGTTCAAAGTCGGTCGGTCCGCATTCATCGATCACGCAGGTCACGCGACTGCTTTTGTCTGTATAAGGCCCGAGATCCCCTTCCAGTGATTCGACGCCCCCGGATGTGCCGAGCATCGAGACGAGGTGTCCGCCGGCAGACGTGCCCCAGACAGCGATGTGATCCGCATCCAGGCCAAGCTTTTCCGCATTGCCGCGTACCCAGCGAATGGCGGCTTTGCAGTCATGAATCTGTGCGGGCCATTTGGCTTCGTTACTGAGTCGATAGGCGACGCTGATCCCGGCATACTGCCCCGTGGAGGCAGCCAGGATCGGACGGTTGGCGACGGCGAGTTTATCACCGCTGATCCAGGCACCTCCGTGAATGTAGACCACAACGGGGATCGGTTTCTCCGATTGGCGGGACTTTGGCAGGTAAATATCGAGTGCCTGTCGAGGATTCTCGTTGCCTGCGTACGCCTGATCGAACTGGACATCGATGTTCAGCTTGTCGCAGTGTTCCTGGATTTTTTCCTTGGCAGCTGAGGTGTCCTGAGCGAAGGCAGACGCAGCCAGGAGTATCGTGGCGATCAATCCCAGGATCAGTGTTTTCATGGCGAGGCCTCGTGTCATTTATAGGAAGAGAAGAAAGAACGCAGTAATCCTGCTTGATATGAGCTGTCCAAACTAGACGGGCGCACGGGTAATGTCAAACTTTGCTGCTTTCTCCGATGTTACCGAAAGTGACGATTAAAAATCGTGATTCGTAAGTGTATCTGCCTACCGTTCGCTGCAATCGGACCTGTTCTGAACAGAAATTTGTCAGCTAATTAATCGACCGCAGCCCCGGCTGCGGGTGGGTCGATGATGACTACACGTCCCCGTCTGACGAAGTCACTTCACCGTTCCTGTTGGCGACTATGCTTACACAGATTTCCACCTTGCGATCTTCGTTGGCTGCCTCAAACGCGCCTGTCATCGTGGCTGATCAGCAGGATGAACGCGATCTGGGACGGCTGATTGATGAACTATTGGGATCATTGATGCAGGCGATCGTCGAGATCGAGCAGATCAATTTTCAGACAAAGCTGCTGTCGCTGAATGCCCGCATCGAAGCTGCCCGCGCCGGAGGAACCGTGGGGGCAGCGTTTGGGATTGTTGCGCAGGAGATTCAAGGTCTGGCGCGAAACACCGGCGACGTGACTACAAAACTGTCTGAGGACAGTCGCCAGACAATTCTGAAGATCCAGGCAGAAGTCGAATCTCTGTCCACCAACGCTCGCGGTAGTCGTCTGGCGGATCTTGCGCTCTCCAACGTCGACCTGATCGATCGCAACCTTTATGAACGGAGCTGCGATGTCCGCTGGTGGGCGACCGACAGTTGCATCGTCGAGGCCGTCGATTCCCGGACATCGGATGCCTGTCGCATCGCGTCCGAGCGTCTGGCGGTCATACTGCGCTCCTACACCGTTTACTATGACCTGGTCGTCTGTGATCTGAACGGCGTGGTGATCGCGAATGGTCGTCCTGAACGGTATCATTCGCGCGGAGCGAATCAGGCGAATAGTCGCTGGTTTCAAAATGCCTTGATGACCCTGAGCGGCGATCACTTTGCTTTCCAGACGGCCCATCACAGCTCATTGGTCAGTGGGGAGACGGCGCTGATCTATGCCTGCGGCATTCGTGAAAATGGAGACACTCGGGGGAAATTACTCGGCGTCCTGGGAGCTGTCTTTAACTGGGCGGCCCTTGGTCAGACGATCGTCGAGAAGCATCAATCAGCGGGAGATCAAACTCGCTTCATTCTCTGCGATCATGATGGAGTGATTCTCGCAGACACAGATCGCGCAAAATTTGGCCAGCAGCTGAATCTTCCTGATCTCTCCCGGATGCTCGGTGAGAGAAGGGGATTTCGGGTCGCTGAAGTTCATGGTCAGCCAACATGTATCGCGTATGCGGTGGCGCCTGGCTATGAAACCTATACTACCGGATGGCATTGCTTCATCCTGCAGCCGACGCTCGAGTAAGCTGGCCGGTTACTCGCGCAGCGGGTGGGGGAAGTTCGGCTGATAGAGGACTTCCTGGATCGTCGAGTTTGCCAGAGTTTTCTCAACTTCGGCGAGCGTCGCGTCGAGCTTGGCGTGCACGGGGCAAAGCTGTGATTTATGAGCCTTCAGCTTGAGGGGGCAACTGTGAATGCGCTGGAGCGGGTCGACGGCGTTCATGACCTGCAGCAGAGAAATCGCGACCGGGTCACGTGAGAGACGAAAGCCTCCGCCGGCCCCTCGTTTCGAGATGACCAGATCTGCTTTGACCAGCGAATTCAGGATCTTCGGCAGATAGCTTTCAGGGACTTTTGTGCCGCGGGAAATTTCGCGGTGACCGAACATCTTTTCGTTGTCGCGATGTTCCGCCAGCCAGACGATCGCCCTCATGGCATATTCTGCGGTCTGGGAAAACATCGAAGGATCCTGTGAAGTAGTAAATTTGGGAGGGGCAAACAACCTAAAGGAACGGCGAGGCCATTGGTGTTTTCCTCTCGCGGCTAGAGATTCGCAATGCAAAGTTGCGGCTCAGACGGAGCTTCGCCCTCCCGACATGGGGGCTATGGCATCCTAACAATCGCCCACCAACAGACCAACCCATGAACCTGTGGCGACAGAATTTTCTCCGTTGCATCAAGAAAAACAGAATTGACGAGCAAGAAACGCCGATCTATAATGGATAAAGTTGTCCTTTATTGCTAACAGGAGTTTTGTGATGAGCGTCGCATCTTCTTCTCTGTACGACATGCTCGGCGGAGCGTCCGCCATGCAGGCTGCTGTCGATCGGTTTTACCGCAAAGTTCTGCTTGATGATCGGGTGAGCCACTTCTTTGATGGGGTCGACATGGACCGCCAGCGCGCCAAGCAGATTGGCTTTCTCACGATGGTCACCGGCGGGCCCAACAACTACACCGGTAAAGACATGCGTGTCGGTCACAAGCACCTCGTCGACATGGGGCTGAACGACCAGCACGTCGACATCATCATCGAGCACCTCGGCAGTACGCTGAAAGAACTGGGCGTTGGTGATGAGCAGATCAATGCCGTCGCGGCGCTTGCCAACAGCGTGCGGGATGACGTTCTGAACCGCTAGATTTCGGGGAGATGGGCAGTCGAGGCCGAGACGTTCTTAAATGGTTGATCGTCGGCAATTGTCCGTCACGCGGTAGCGGTTTTTGTTGCGACTTCGTCCTCCAGGTTGAGACAACCCGGGCTATCCGGAGGGTGGGTGTGATATGGCTCAAATTGTCTATGAAGGTCGTCAGACGGATCTCCTGCCCGGAGAGACGGTGCTGGATGCTCTCCTGCGAATCGATCCGAGTGTTCCTTACAGCTGTCGCGCGGGGTTATGCCAGAGTTGTCTGATGAAGGCGACTCGCGGCGAGGTCACGTCGAAGTCTCAGGTCGGGCTGAAAGCGAGCTGGGTATCGCAGGGGTACTTCCTGCCGTGTGTCTGTGTGCCGGACGGGGATCTGGAGATTGCCGGACTGGGCAATGAAATCGAGTCGACCTCCTGCCGGATCGAGTCGGTGGAGCGACTTTGCGAGGACGTGGCCCGTGTCCGGTTGAGGCCTGACAAGCCGTTTCATTATCGGGCCGGACAGTATGTGAGTCTGGTGCGAGAGGACGGGCTTTCGCGAAGTTATTCGATCGCCAGCCTGCCGGACGAGCGGTTGATCGAACTTCATGTCGGAATCGTGTCAAACGGTCAGATGAGCTCGTGGCTATCGAGCGGGGAGGTGGTCGGGCAGACCGTTTCGCTGAGAGGTCCACTGGGAGAGTGTTTCTATCTGCCGGAAGACAATGCCTCGACGCTGGTTCTTATTGGATCAGGAACCGGGCTGGCTCCGCTGTATGGGATTGCTCGCGATGCCCTCCGGTCTGGCTATCCGGGCCAGATCGCGCTGTACCATGCGGCGAAGTCAACGGAACATCATTATCTCCATGATGACCTGAGTCAGTTGTCGTCGGAATCGCCATCATTGCGTTACTTACCAGTCACCGAACAGGCGGAGGGCGAACTGCTTCGCAGGATCATGGGCGGTGAGCATGCCTGGCCTGAATCCCGGATCTACCTGTGTGGCAGCCCGACGATGGTCAATCAGTTGCGCAAGAAGCTTTATCTGCTCGGAGCTGACCTGAACCGGATCCATGCTGATGCGTTTGTCACGCGTGCGAAGTAACGGTCAGATCTAGGACTGCGTTTCCATGACCGATCTGACGACCGATTTTGGCCCGAGCGCACCGACGTATCCATGGAGCCCCTTTTTCGCCCACGCCTGACGCTGAGGGGAATCGGGGGTCGGCATCAGGAAGTCAGGCTCATCGATCTCGACCGAGCGAAACTTGAAGTCCTCAAAGACGCGAGCAGCTTTGCCGTTGAGCGAGATGACACCAGCAGTGAAATCGGATTCGTCTGCGCGATCCGTCAGATTCCCGTTGCTATGCTCATGCAGGAAGTTCGAGACTTCTTCGACCACGTCAGCATCGATGACATCCGAGACTGCGGCGTCTGCAGTTTCGGACTGCGAGAACAGGTTATTGTCGAGCAGAACTTCTCGCGTCCCTTTGGTCAATGCGTCAATGCGACGGAAGAACAGGCACTTGCCGCAGCGATAGAACGTATTATTGGAAAGCTTGAGTAACTCGAACGGATATCCTGTGCCCGGCATCGAGATCGCGGTTCCCAGGTAGGCAAAGATCGATTCACGAATCAAAGTCTTGTGAAGCGGAGCACGAAACTGGATGCCGACCTGCATCTGTCCATGGAAGCGAGACTTCTCCATCTCGAGTGTGCTCGATTCGAGATTGCCGTAGTCGATGAACATGCCGGTCGTTTCGAGCATGGAGGAGAGGAAGACCGTTTCGGACATCGAGACCTTCAACTCACCTTCCCCACCACGGCTGGAAACTCTCACACCGAACTGCTTGAACCCTGTAATGATGATCTGCGAGAAAGACGCGAGTTTCTGAACATCGCGGAGCTGAATCACAGTCGGCGCAGCATCTCCATCAATGACGAGGCCTTCCAGGCCAAAGTCCGTCAGCGCACTGGCTTCGATCACGGGGTGAATGCCATCGCCGACGATCGTCACTTGCCCCATGCTCTCGCTCATGATGCGAATACCGGCGGGGTCGTTTTCGTCGAGGTGAATCGTTTCTTTGTAGATGCCGGGCTGAATCACGACTTCGTGACGATCCCAGGGAATCTCGTCTTTGACATACGGGTTCTCACGAACAGCCGTCAGGGCATCGCGAATCGTCTGATACGCCTTGTCCGCCCCGACTTCGACACGATGGACGTGCTTGAGCTTGTCTTTGCGTTTTTTGGATTTCCCAGCCGTCGGAGAACGCGTCATCAGTGACTTGATCAACTTGAACAGTCCCAGGAAGTAACCAAGCCCACCTACCGCGAGCAGTCCAATCACGGCAAACATCCCGACCATCACGTAATCGACATCGGCTTTCAGCGGCGGAGGGACGAATTTGGGCAGGGGAGTTTTGGAGGGCGGACCGCTGACGTTGTCCCCAGGATTGGCAGGTGCGGTCCCGGGAGTCTTCTCAGGTTGTGGCTTTGCGGTGAGGGCATTGAACCGGGCCTGCCGCTGCTGCATATTGACTGCGAGGGCATTTTTCGCGTCTGCAGAAACAGCATCGATGGCTGCCTGATCTTTTTTGTCCAGCAGGCCTTTGATCGTCTCGCGCGACTGATCGATGGTCGCTTCGGAGGTCAGCAGTTTTTTGACGACTTCAAATTGCTCGGCTTCGAACTGTTTTTGAATCTCTGTAATTTTCTGCTCGTCCACCTCGAGGACATTTTCAGGAATCGCGGTCAGGCCGATGTTCTCCAGCAGAGACGTCTGGAGTTCACTGGAGGCTTCTTCGGGGAGCTCACGCAAGAGTTCTTGTGCGTAGTCCTGATTGATCGCACGGATGGCGACCAGGAACTGTTCGTACTCTGCGATCCCTTCGATGTCCTTCAGGTCGGCGAGCTCTTTGATGTGCAGGCCTTTCTCATCGAGCATGGCCTGGAATTCTGTTCGAAGCTGTTCGATAGCCAGCAGGTCACTGGGAGCGAGTTTGATCTCCGATAGAAGCGGATCGAGTGTCAAATCAGGCAGGGGGAGTTGATCGGGCGACAAGATGCCCGCCAGGCCGAGAGGAACATTCATGTCCGCCAGTGAAATGGGAGTATCGACAGCAACTGTATTCTCTCCTGAAGCGGCGGGCGATGCTGCGGGGAACTCTTCGAGCAATGATGAATTCCCGGTTGCTAATGACTGAGTCGAAGCAAGCTGCGAGGCATCAGTGGGACTGAAGTCCGTCAATGGTTCTGTCTGCGGAATATTCGCCAGTTGTCCAGGAACGACGGCCAGATCTCCCGGCTCCAGCTTCGCCATTACGACCTGCTCCCCCTCTTTCAGGGCAGTCAACGGCACGGCTGGGATTTCGAGCGTCTCGGTCCCTCGCATGACGCGCAGAACGGGGCTGCCATCCTCGGCTGTTCCCAGTGACTTCGTCGGCACGTTGGCATAAAGCTGCTGCACCGGGATGACCGATTGGCCCTGCTGCAGTTGGCCATTGTTCTTGATCGCCAGCGTTGCGGTGACGAGTTGTTCTCCGAGTCGAGCGGCGGCGTTCTGATCACCGGATACCGGTTGAAGTTGTTCAATGGTTCCGTCGACCAGCTTGCCATCAATGATCAGCGCGACGTGATCTCCCAGCTGTCCTTTCCCAGATGGGAGCAGCACATCAACCGTAAAGCGGCTGGTATCGAGAATCTCGGCGACGGTCTGTCCCTGTCGTACAAACTCCCCTGCCTTGACGCTGATGGAAGAGAGCTGACCGCCGATTGGGGACCGGCATTGATATTGTCCGATGTCGAACAGCAGGATGTCATACGCGGAGGCATCCGATTGGGCACGCGCTTGTGCCTCGACTGTGGCGAGAGGATCATTCTCCTTCTGCGTCAGACGAAAGGATTTGTAAGATTCCAGAAACGCTGACTTCAATGGCTCGCGTTGCTGTTCGAGTCGGCTTGCATCGAGTTCCAGAACAGCTGTATTTGGCGCGACGCTGGCTTCTGGCTGCAGATGAATCTTTTTAACAATGCCGTCAACCCGAGCGCGAACAGTGATGGGATTCTCTGATTGAAGGCGGAAAGTCATCACTGCCGGGAGCGCAGGGACGGAGTCTGCAGCCACGGGTGGTTGAGCATGAGCGATCTGGCCCAGTGTGAACAGGGTGGCCATCAAGCTGGCAAACAGGACTCGCTGGCAGACAGACAGAATCTTCATTTTGGAATGAACACAATCGAAATGACGACCAGGAAAGGGTGAACAGAATCACCCAGTCAGTATGACGAAAAACTGGCTCGTCTGAGACTGTCATTCGATGAAGAAATGATGAAGACGAGTCAGGCTTTACGTTGCATGAAGGACAACACGGATGACATCGGCTACCGAGCGGGCGCCGAGTTTCTTCATGGCCGCTGCCCGGTGCTTCTCGACTGTTCGTTCGCTGAGGTCGAGCTGGACGGCGATCGTTTTGTTGGGCAGACCTTGCGCGACTTTTTCGACGACCGTTTTCTCTCGCGGTGAGAGCATTTCCAGACGAGCTTTATGGACGGCCTGATCGCGGATCTGTTCTTCCTGTTGTTTGCGTTCGGTGATCTCTGCGATCGTGATCATTGTCTTGGCGTCGCCGGTTTCTTCGAGTTTGTAGATCGCGTATTCCAGCCAGATGGCTTCCTGGTCCTTCTGCTCGATATGGTGCTCCTGTCGGAACATCGCCTGGCCGGAACTTTGCGAGTCCCTCAGGTCCCCGGCGAGAAAATTGAGGAAGCCGCCATCGCAGCGATCCGTGTCAGTCCGGTTGCGGCAGACTTCGAAGATGTTTCCTCCCTTGGCCAGCAGAGGCGTCAGAAACTCACACGACGGTGCAATGCGTCTGATCCCTTCGTTTGAAAACAGGATCGTTCCTTCGCCATTGATGACGATGATCTGCTCGGGCAGGTAATCGATGACGCCGGTGATGAGGCGATGCAGCTGGCGACGTTCGAGAACGAGTTTCCATTCGCGCAGCGTCCGCTCTGCGATCTGAGGCATCTCCTGGAACATCGTCTCCGATTTGACGACGTAATCCATGGCCCCCTTTTTCATGACCTCGACAGCGATGCCTTCATTCCCCTGACTGGTGATGATGATGACCGGGAAGTCGTCGGGGTTCTCACGCGAGAGAACGAGGTCGACACCTTTGCCATCAGTGAGAAGATAATCAGCGACCACCAGCTGCGGGCGCCGTTCAGAAATGGCTGTGCGGGCTTCGTTGATGGAGTAGACGATCCGGACGTCGAATTGGGATTCGTCGCGACGGAAAGCGCGTTCGATCAATTTCGCGTGAGCGATTTCGTCTTCGACACACAGCACAAGCGGTTTGGACATAGAAGAGCAATCTTTCCGACGGAGCGCAGGCGGTGGCGGAGCAGCAAAGGCTTACCTATTATTTTGTGAACTCGGGCGATCGGATCAAGCTTACCTGATCAATTGACTGCATGATTTCTTTGAATGAGAAAATTTCTCAATCGTCCGAACTGCGCAGAAATGATGCCTGAAGGTTCTCTACGGCATCGAGGGCATCCTATTGTGCTGGAACCAGTAGGACGTCAATTGTTCGATCAGTTCCTGAACTTTGTCGTATGCAACGGGTTTGACGAGGTAACTGTTGGCGCCAGCGGCGTAGGCCTCCCTGATATCCTCATCGCGCTCTGAAGAGGTCAGAACAACCACAGGGACCTGCAGCGAAATCGGCTTGCTGCGGATTCGCCGGAGAAGTTCAATTCCATCAATGCGAGGCAGACGCAGGTCGAGCAGAATCAGGTGGATGGGATCATGAGCGAAGTCACAGTTCAGCAGGTAATCATAAGCTGCTTCGCCATCCGTCAGGTGGGTCGCGCGAAGGTAATCGCCCATCTTGGTCAGATGGCGAAACATCAGCTTGGCGTGAGCCGGGTTATCTTCAATCAGGAGGATGTGGTACATCGAAGGCGGGCCTATGTCTGCGGGAAACTTTAACGATCAGGCAATTATATCCGACACTTCACAGAGGTGCAGTTCACGTCGGCAATAAACCTCACAGAATCATTGGGACTCAAATCAGTCTGTCGTAGTTTCCGTCTTTTCATGACGTCCGGAAATGGCTTTGAGCCGAATTTTCATGGATGTGCCACGTCCAACTCCCGTGGATTCGACCCAGATTTTCCCGCCATGATGTTCGATGATTCTTCTACAAAGCGACAGTCCAATGCCGGTCCCTTCGGACATGGGGTCCAGCTTTTCGAACAGGCCGAAAATTTTCTCGTGGTAAACCGGATCAATGCCGATCCCGTTATCGCGAATTGAAATCGTGATCTCGCCACCAGATTTGATCGCGGAGACACAGATTCTCCCACCGGTCGGCGAGCAGAACTTGATCGCGTTTTCAAACACGTTCTGGAAAACTTCCTGCAGTCGGACCCGATCGCCTTCGACAGTCCCTGGGAGAGGCTGAAGGTCGACCTGGATCGACTTGGCCTTCAAGGGTCCATCCACCGATCGCAACGCCTCGCTGACGAGTTCATGAATCGCGATCGGGACAATCTTCCCACTAACGCGTCCAATGCGAGAAAGATCCAACAGCTGATCCAGTAGAAGACGCATCTTCACCGTCGCGTTCTGAATTTCCGCAATCGCGTCGTAGATCAGTTCTTCATTCCCGCTCTTCAGATCCTCTTTAAGGGCTCCTATGAAGCCCGAAATCGTGATCAATGGGCTCTTGAGGTCATGAGAGACGGTGTAAGTAAACTGCTCGAGCTCCTGGTTTTTCGACGCCAGCTCTGCGATCAGACGTTCGCGTTCTTCCTGGATCTGCCGGCTGTCGTGGATATCGAGTTCTGCTCCCAGGAAGCGAAGCGGTTCGCCTTTGTCGTTTCGCTGGACGACCATGCCCCGATCAAGAACCCAGCGATAGTCAGGCACACCCACATATTTCATGCGGTACTCGACTTCATAGAAGCGAGACCGCCCTTCGAGGTGCTCGTTGAGGACTTTCTGTACTCTGTCAAAGTCATCCGGGTGAATGGACTTGCACCAGTCTTTGAGGTTGCCGTTGTATTCCTGGCGATCCGGGCGAGCCGACTGCATGCTACGACGCGTATAGAAAACATTTCCGGAGGGGATGTCCCAATCGTATCCATACTCGGTAATGGCTTCGAGCATGAGACGAAAGCGTTGTTCGGAGGCACGCAGTTTGTCTTCCATCTCTTTTCGCTGAAAGGCGTTGACGAACATCTGCGTGATCAAAACAAGCAGGGAAAGGTCGTCTGGAGAGATCGAGCGAGGAGTTCGAACGAATGCCACGCCGAGCGAACCGATCCACTTCTCGTGATACATCATTGGAAAATAGGCGGATGCTTTGGTGCCGATGGCCCGCATGATGAGCTTCAGCGACTCGGCTTCGGGGGGTAATAATTCCACATCGGGGATCGTCACCACTTTTCCCTGATCGAGCTGACGGACGGTGTAAGAGTTCGGGCCGATGGGGATCTGTTGAAGCTTATCAATAACAGCAGGGATCCCGTCTCGAGTCCATTCGTGTGTGACATTGACCAGATCTTTTTCCTTGCTGGCCATCATGATGTAACAGCGATCCGCTTCGAGGTACTCGCCGATGAAGCCGATGGAGGACTTGATCTTGGCGTCGAGGTCTTCCGTCTCGGAGTGAATCAGGTTCACTCCGAGTTCTGCAATGAACTTCTCGAAGCGCAGGCGGGACTCAAGCTTCTGGTCGAGTTGCCTTTTCTCAAGCGCTCCTGCGATCATCTCTCCCACAATCGTCAGCAGTTGAATGGTTTGAGGCTGCCAGATGACCGGGTGATTGGCAGACAGGCCAATGACGCCGATGAGTTGATCGGCTGCAATCATCGGGACAAGGAGCACTGATCGGGTCGGGCTGTCTTGAAAGGGCCTGGAGAGTTTATGCTCCGGCGACAGGGCATGGATATCGTTGATGGCCAGCGGCATACCATCGCGCAACATCTTCAGTTCGGTCATGAAATCGGCGAGCGGGATGGACTGAAACTCGGACATCCGGGAGGTCAGCCCAGGGAGGATCCATTCATGAGTCTGCTGTCCCAGCAATGTCTGGCCGGGCTTGAACTCGAGGATATAGCAGCGGGAAACATTGTTGATCCGGACAAGTTGTTCGAGAGTCAGATTGATAGCCGCGTCGACGTCTTTGGTTTCCCGCCTGACAAACTCCGCGCACATCTTTGCGATCAGCGTTTCAATCGAAAGTGGCTTCGTCGTGCCCGGCCAGGCGACCAGATGCGCGGAACTTTCGAGAAAATCATGGGAATTGCTGCTTTGGTCAGAAGACGACATGTCGGACCGGTTCGTAGAGGATCGATGGTGGATAAGAGAAATCTGCTCGAAGAAGGCTACTCGAAGAAGACCAGAAGAATCGATTGTCGGGCGAGGCTTTTCCTCTGTCTTCCCCGCCTCTATGATACCAGACGTGACAATTGAATCACGACCGTTTTGCCGTATCTGTCCCACGTTAGCCCCGCCCTGAACCGACATACTATGGACTACTACAAGATCCTCGGAGTTTCCCGCGAAGCCTCGGCTGACGATATTCGTAAGGCTTACCGCAAGTTAGCGCGCGAGAACCATCCGGATCGCAAACCCGGCGACAAGCAGGCGGCCGAGACGTTCAAGCAGGTCCAGCAGGCTTATGACGTCCTGGGCGATCAGGAGAAACGCGAGCAGTTCGACCGCTATGGGGCGGCCTTTGAAAACATGGGGCGAGGCGGTGCTCAGGCTGGCGGTGGACGCTATGGCAGCGCTGGAGGTTCCGGTCCGGTCGATCTTGAGTCCATTTTCGGACAGGGGGGTTTTGGCGGCGCTGGGTTCGATTTCAGTGACCTCTTCGGTGGCGGCGGGGCGGCGGGCGGCAGCGGACGTCGTGGTCGAGGTCAGAGTCGTGCTACTCCCGGTCAGAACCTGCAGACGGAGATGACGGTTCCGTTCAACCTCGCAGCCCTGGGCGGGACGTATGAGATTTCCCTCGATAAAGGGGCAGGCGTTGAACGCTTGGACGTCAAGATTCCAGCCGGGCTGAAAGACGGTGCCACGATCCGTCTGGCCAAACAGGGTTACGCCAGCCAGACGGGTGGTCCTGCGGGTGATCTGCTGGTCACGGTCAAAATCGCGTCGCATCCTTACTTCAAACGCGAAGGCAACAACCTTCTCGTCGATATCCCGGTGACGATTGGCGAAGCAGTCCTCGGGGGCAAAATCGAAGTGCCAACCCTTGATGATGGCATTGTCGTCCTGACACTGCCAGCGGGAACATCGTCGGGAGCCAGACTGCGACTCAAGGGGAAAGGCTTATTCGACAAACCGGGCGGGACGCGTGGCGATCAGTTTGCCGTTGTCAAAATTGTGGTTCCCAAACAAACCGATGACGCTGCGAAAGACCTGATCCGCCAGTTCGACCGATCAGCCCCTCTGATGCCTCGCGCGGGAATGTGGAGTTAATATGGATAACTCCCTCTTAAGGCGAGTGGGGGGTGTTAACCCCCTGTCTTTTTCCCCTGCATTCATTTCCGCCGCACGCATCTTCTTTGTCGTCGCCGTCATCGCGATTTTTAGCCTCCCGTGCGTGACAGTTTCTGCCCAGGAGACCGCTTCCCCGTCAGAGCAAGCCAGCCAGATTCTCGAAACCCCTGCCAGTCCCGACAAGTCTCTGGATGAAATTCGCGAGCAGGAGAAGAACCAGGAGAAGCGTCGCTATGCCGAAGTCGCGATGATGCTGCTCAGCGGCATTGTCATCCTCGGCATCTTCCTGCTCGTCATTGCCCTTGTTCTGGGACGACGCTATCGACGCATCGCCCGCTCCGGCCCGCCTCGCAAAGGAGCACCTGACCCGTTCTGGTACCTCAAAGACCCTGGTCACAACCACACCAACCATCGCAAAGATGACGATGATGGCGATGGCGGGGGTCAAAGTGGCGGCAGTCACGATGTTGGTGATCTGTAAGCGACTCTCCTCCTGATCTCGGTGCAACGTGTCTGACCTTAACTTCCCTCCACATCGTCGCATCAAATCCGGTGAGGACTTCCAGGCGGCGTATGCGAACGGGGCAAAAGTCAGTCAGGATGGCATCCTTGTGATCGGCCGTCTGAATGGAACCAATGAAACCCGCCTAGGCCTGAGCGTCTCCCGCAAACAAGGCCCTGCGGTCCAGCGAAATCGCATCAAACGCCTGATGCGAGAAGCGTTTCGCCTCAGCTATTCCCATCTTCCTGTCGGCTTCGATCTCGTTGTCATTCCGCAGAAAGAGTATGTCTGCGAACTCGAGAACTTCCGCAGGCTGCTGGTTGCTCTCGGACGTCGCGTCGAGAAAAAAGCACAACGAAACAAGCCTTCCGATGGTCCCAGCTCGGAGCCTGCATGACGGTGTTCCGCGCGATCATTCGGTACATCGATGGCTGCCTGTCGCTGCTGCTGATCGGTCTGGTTCGCGTGTACCAGTGGACCCTGAGCCCCTTCATCGGTGGCCAATGCCGTTTCCAGCCGACGTGCAGTCATTACATGATCGACGCGATCCGAAAGTACGGCAGCCTTCCCGGTGCATGGAAAGGCATTCGACGCATCCTGCGCTGCCACCCGTTTCACCCCGGCGGATATGACCCGCCGTAAACTCACGTCTTGAAAGTAGGGTGCTGGTGAGGCTCCGCGAACCGCACCAATTGTGCGAATGAACGTCGTTTTGGTGCGGTTCGAAGACTCACCAGCACCCTACAGTTAGATATCGCGTGTCTGGTAGAACAGGGCTTTTTTCTGACCTGGGAGAGTGAAGCCGAAGCCGCAGGCGAGGAAGAATTCTTCGCTGGCGGTGACGGCCATGACTTCGAGAATGTTCTTCTCACACGCCAGTTGCACACAGGCATTGACAAGGGCCTTGCCGATGCCTTTGCCCTGGTAAATCGGCGAGACAGCCAGCGAGCGGACTTCAGCGAGTTTACGTGAATAGATTTCCAAAGCCGCGAATCCGACAATCAGGCCATCCATTTCGGCCAGAAAACCGGTCGGGACAAGCTCGGTCATTTCCTCGATCGTGCGAGGCAGCAATCTCTTCTCGGACACAAAGGGCTCGATGAACGCCAGCAGCGGCTGGATGTCCTCAGTCTGGGCGGCGCGAACGTGGAAGACTTCTTCGTCAAGATCTGTCATTGTCGGCTGGCGGTCACCTCAATAATCGTTAGCAGGTTGGTGGTCCCTCAGAATAACGCGTTTTGAGACCTGTGACAAAGAACGCAGAGAAATCGTACCGGGTTCAAATAAAAAAACACCCGCTGTCTTCACAACGGGTGTTCGGTTTGCATCGATTCTCGGAGTTAAATCGAGACCGGCTTCGTCAGTTGGCTCGGATGAGCAACCAGCCATCATAGGCCTTCACGACGTTTGCCGTAAGGGTGATGGTTTTGTCGCCGACTTCGATGTTGTTCTTGGCTTCGACTTCGCTGCCAGGGATCGAATCCTGGATGCGGTTTCGCATGACACCGGCACGAGCAATTTGCTCAGCGGTGTTCGAAGGCGTTTCCAGGGGAGCAACTTCGACATCGCCACGCGTGATCGCGACCTGATCGCCCTTGAGTTCCAGGAACATCGGGACGGTGACGATCTGAGTGGGGATCTGTTCTTTGTCAGGCTGCTGGAGACCAGCTCGAATGACGAGATAAATGGCACCGTTCTGGATCTTCACGCGGATTGGATCAGCATCGGTGAAGACGAGCTTGGTGCCATCTTCGGCGGGTTGATCCTTCTTTTCCATTTCGAGTGGCTTACCAAGAAGCTTCTCGAGGTGAACCTGGAATTCCTGACGCAGTTCTGTGCCGGTCATCGTGCGGTTACGCAGATTCATGCGGTCGAGGGCGTTGTTGATCCAGGTTTCGTGGATCTGGAGAACCAGGCCACCTTGTGGAGTCAGTTCTTCTGGCGGACGGTCAGCAGCCAGTTCGTTGTTGTGCATGACGCGGGCGTTGATCTTCAGCTCGGTGTTGGTCGTGCTGAAGTCCAGGACGTCCGGGAAGAGGCCTTCTTCACGCAGCTTGCTGTAGATGTTGTCTTCGATCTTCTGTTGAGCTTCGTTGAATTCCTTGTTGGTCTCACCATCAAACTCAGGCAGAACACGACCACGAACCCGGCTGGCGGCGATCGCGTTGCTTTGTGGGGTCTTTTCGCGGGCTTTCTTCAAGGCATAACCGTTGAAGAGCTGAGCAATGAAGCCCCCATTCACGCGGGCAGAGAGTGTAGTGTTGTTGGCACGGACGTTGATCGAAGCTGGTTGAGTCGAGAATCGCTCGCCGTTGTAGTAGACAACTTTCGAGGCATTAAAACGGTGACGACCCATCGTCTGAACGGTTGCCTGATCGGTCACGCCAACGGTTCGCGAGTTGACAACACCATTGAGAGTCAAAGCAAACTTGGCTTCGCTGTCGCTGGGCAGGAGATCGACCCCGACGTCAGTCGTCGTTGTCTGTCGACCCGAAACACGAGCCCCGAGAATGAAATCGCGGACCGGTCCGTTATCAATCTTGGTGTCATTGGCGATCGTCTGCAGGAACGACTCTGCGATTTGAACGCGGAAGTTGAAGTTCATGTAGTTGATCGTCACGAATTCAGAGACAGCGTTATCGAGGACGCCGGTCGTGACATTGATCTCGTTCATGATCGAACGAATGTTATTGGCGGAACCAGTCAGTTTGTCGGCTTCGAAAGCTTCAACAGCGACGAACAGGCTCTTGAGTTGTTCGCGAACCTTGGCTTGAACATCGTTACCAACTTGTGCCTTGGTGGCTGCGGTGTAGGCGTTGGCAGCAGAACGGACCCGATCGAGAGGCTCGCGGTTGAGAAACTGCTGTTGGTTGGTGTCTTCAATTTTAGCTGGGTCCAGTTTCCCCAGGAGAGCCGCGACGGCGGCACCCGAGGCGTTGGTGTCACCGGAACTCAGATCAGCAGCAACGGCGTCGATATTGAGGTAAGCAGCCCAGTTCGAGCCGCCGCGGATGCGGTTGAGGTAGCTCTGCAGGCGGGTGATTTCTGAGCTGAGAACATCGCGTGAACGAGTCACTGCGTCTTGCTGAGCAGCGGCGAAGTCGGTTGCGAGAAGTTCCTGGGCAGCGGACATCAGTTGGAGACGTCGGCTGATGCGGCCCTGGAGGTCGGTCAGTGGACCTTGAATCATGACGTACTTGGAACTTGTCCGAGCTTTGTCGATGACGTTCAGCTTCGATTCGAGAGTCGCGACGGCGGCATCGCGCTCGGCGTCGCTTTGAGCGCCGTAGAGGGCGAACAGGCTATCTTGCAGGGAAGTGCTGAAATCCTGCCAGTTTGGCCCGAGTTTATCGTAGTTGAAGTTGGCCAGATCAGAGGGGATCTGTTCGCTGACGATCCCCGTCAGTGATGGGCCTGCGGCTTCATCTTGTGTCAAAGCCGTTGCGGTCGACATATAGCCGGCTGCGACCAGTGCGCCAGCGACAACGAGGCCTTTTAGTGATCGCGAGCGTACGATCAGCCCCTTGGTGTAACTCAAAAGCATAACCCGACTCCTTTTATTCCCAAATCTGATGAATGTTCGACGGATAATCGCTGTCACGCTCACGAACCGGGACGTTGGGACGTCAGCAGTTCATGAGTCGAGCGGTAGAGCGGCATCCTGCCGAGGGAGGCGTCTTGCCTGGGCGATTTCTATGGCCCGGTCTGGCGATCGTCACTGGCCAAACTCGTTCATCGCCTTGGATGAACATTGATTGGAAGAACATTTGAATGACTGAAACCGCACGTCGTGGACCTGTGTGCGCGATGTCAGCCATTCTCCAGTGGGGAAGATCCTTCAGTAAGATCGTCACGACAGTTCACACAGTCATTATCATTCTGACGAAACTGTGACCAGACGCGACGCAACCTCCCTGTCCATGCTGCAGAAACTCCATGCTCTCCAGATTGCCCAGAGCCACTCATTTCCCCAACCTGTAATCTACGGGAAATAGACAACTCCATTTCCACCATGCAGTCTAGCAGACCGCTTCTAACCTACGCAAATTACTTAAGCGGAAAAATTTACGGAGTGTGACATAGTGTCATGAGTCATGAGGGAATGCCATTGGATATTTTCTTCCTCATGACTCACGACTCGCATCTCGTGACTTCATCTCGCCTCCTTCCACCCTCCTGCGAAGGCGGTATAGTAATAAGGTCAGTAACGCGACACAGGAACAGACAGACATGGATGGAGAAAACGCGACAAGCAGGGACGCGTCGATGACCCTGGCTCAGTCACAGGTCATCAATAACTTTGAAGGACCGATGCTGGTGCTCGCTGGCCCGGGGTCGGGGAAGACGCGTGTCGTCACGCACCGCATTGCGCACATGCTGGAGTCGGGGGTCTCTCCGCGACAGATCCTCGCGATCACGTTTACGAACAAAGCCTCCACCGAGATGGCAGAGCGTGTTGAGAAGCTTGTGCCCGGACAACGTCTGGCGATTTCCACCTTCCACAAGTTCTGTGCACGGATGTTGCGTCTGTATCCTGGTGCGGTCGGGCTCAAGCCGAACTTCACGATTCTGGATACGGGTGACCAGACCGCTGCGATCCGTCGTGCGATGCATCACCTCGATCTCGATACGACTCACTTTCCCCCCAACAAAATTCTCTGGCGGATCAGCAAAGCCAAGAACGACCTGATCACCCCCGAGGTCTTCCAGCGCAACTTCGATGAATCGATTGGCAACCACTGGGATGCGGTCGTCTCGCGTGTTTATCCGGAGTACCAGAAGGTTCTGCTGCAGAACAACTCGGTCGATTTTGATGACCTGCTGGTTCATGTCGCGGTCCTGCTGACGGAATTCCCCGAACTGCGCGATCAGCTGGATGAGCGGTTTCGGTATGTCCTCGTTGATGAATATCAGGATACGAATCAGGCGCAGTACCGCATTGTCGTCGCCCTCTCGCAGACGTATCGCAACCTGTGTGCCACCGGTGACCCCGATCAGTCGATCTATGGCTGGCGTGGCGCGCGGATTGAAAACATTCTCCGTTTCGAAAACGATTTTCCCGACGTCAAAGTGGTCCGCCTCGAACAGAACTTCCGTAGCACGAAGTCGATCCTCGCGGCCGCTGATCAGCTGATCGCCAAGAACATTTACCGCAAAGCCAAAGCGCTCGTCACTGATAATGTGCAGGGTGTGCCCGTTCGCCTGATCCGCTTCTCTGATGGCTACCGCGAAGCTGATCTGATCGCTGAGCATATGAAAGCGGTTGTCGCCTCAGGCAAGCGGACCTGGTCGGACTTCGCGATGCTGTACCGGGTCAACTCGTTGTCGCAGCCACTGGAAGTCGCGTTTCAACGGGCCGGGGTTCCATATCAAATTGTTGCGGGGATGCCGTTCTGGGAGCGGGAAGAAATCAAGGACCTCGTCGCGTATCTTCGCGTCCTCGCCAATCCGGATGATGATCTCGCGCTGCGACGCATCGTCAATAAACCTCAGCGCGGCCTTGGTGCCAAGTCACAGGATCGCATCTTCGCCTGGGCACGCGTCGAGGGGCTGACCCCGATGGAGGCGCTCGAGAAAGCTTCTTCCATTCCGCAACTCTCCAAGAAAGCAGCGCTCTCGGCCGTTCTCTTCGCCAAGATCATGAACGGCCTCGACCTCGCCAAAGCTGGCAGCGTCGCGGAGCTGTTACGCGAAGTCGTCAAGAAGACCGGGATCACGATCCCCTGGCTCGGCTCGGGCGACGAGACCGACCTCGCGCGACTGACGAACGTCGAACAGCTGATCGCAGCAGCCGAGTATTACGACAAACTCGCCGGCGAAGAACGCACGCTCGAAGGCTTCCTTGAAACGACCTCTCTGGCCAGTGATCTCGATAACGTCGACGAGAAAGCAGGCAAGGTGACGCTGATGACTTTGCACGCGGCAAAGGGGCTGGAGTTCCCGGTCGTCTTTGTGTGTGGCGTGGAGGAGAATCTGATTCCTCACGAACGCTCGATCAACTCCGGCAACCCGCGCGAGATCGAAGAAGAGCGACGTCTCCTGTTCGTCGGCATGACCCGCGCGAAGGAAGTCCTCTACCTGACCGAAGCCTCCGTGCGCAGCATCCATGGTCGCAGCACTTACACGATTCCATCGACCTTCACCGAGCCGCAGCATCTCTCGCTCGACCGTCTGAGTGAATTTGAATTCCAGGCGATGACGTTCGATCCCAACTCGTTCCAGTCAAAACGCCCGACGACCGCCGTCGAAGAGTTCGGCACCTTCGAAGGCGAAGATGGGGATGGCGACGAGTTCGAAGACCGCGAGCCCGGCGTCACCAAACGACGCTCGAAACCCGCATTCTCAAGCGCCAACTTCTCCCTGACCACCGCGGCCGACCTCCTCGCCGGCAACAACAAATCCATCGAGATCCCGACCGGCTTCCCCGTCGGCAGCGCCGTCCGCCACCCCCGCTACGGTAAAGGCCAAGTCCTCTCCGCCAGCGGCTTCGGCCCCAGGCGCACCGTCACCGTGAAATTCGAACAAGGCCGCACAGAGACCTTCATGGTCCAGAAGAGCCCGCTACAGCCGCTGCGGTAATTCAAGCAGGGTGCTGGCGAGGCTCGGCGAACCTCCTCAAATCGACGTTCAACAATCAGGAACCGATCTCATGAAACTCGGCTACACCATCCTCTACGTTCAGGACGTCCCGACCGCGATTGATTTCTATGAGCGGGCATTCGGCTTAAAGCGTCGTTTCCTTGCCGACGAAGGAACCTACGGCGAACTTGAGACGGGCGAGACGCGGCTGGGGCTCTCGAAGTATGAGTTTGCCTGCACGCTGACGCCACTGGAGATCGAGAAGCCGACTGCGAAGACAACCTTTCCCATCGAACTTGGCTTCGCGACCGATGACGTGGAATCCGCGTTTCAGAAAGCGATCGCAGAGGGTGCCGTGAAGGTGAAGGCTCCCGAAGAGAAACCTTGGGGGCAGGTGGTCGCGTATGTCAAAGATATCGATGGGTATCTTGTTGAGATCTGTACGCCGATGCCGTGAGAAGAAATTTTCACCACAGAGGCACGGAGAGCACAGAGGTAAGAAAGTCAGAGCCGCGACCGAGAGGGAGCGCACAGGGTAAGACCGACTATCAACAAAGTCGTTTACGACGCCACAGGCTCCGTCTGCTCTACCGCGTCGAGGTTCATCTCGTTCTTCTCATAGCGAGTCACAGTCATGCGAATCTGCTCTGCGTGGGAATAGATGTCGTTGATTGAATTGATTCGGTGCCGAGTCACTTTCTTATCGCGGTCGAGCAATCCGATGTACTTTGCACTGCCGTTGAAGAAGAGGCGACAGATTGGTTTGCGGTTATTGTCATCAAGCAACACGCCACAATAGCTTTGCATATCCCGGATGGCGATACGATGAACATCCACCACAGCACCACAAATCGACTTGACGATGTAATATCCCTGCAGCTCCTCTTCCGAAGTGACGACTTTCTCCTCAACGGCAGCAGGTGCTGGTTCCTGAACGTCAAATGCGGCGAAGCTATCTTGCTGAAGGGCAGACTTCAATCGGTTGTTGACCTTCTCAGAGACAAACTCCTGCAAAGCCTTCTTTAAGATGATGACGAACTTATCACGAACAGCCTGAGTCTTAACGCCGTCGTAGATTCTGCCGATCATCAACTTGAGGAACTCCTCCGAAGGGGCAGCCCATTCCTCATCTAAAATTCGTAAAATTCCTTTTTTGTATTTCAGATCTTCTGCAGTCGAGAGAATCGAACTGACGTCGAAAGCATCCTTGGTGAACTTCTTGATTTCTTCAATAATATCTGCACGGAATTCCGTGATATCGAAGTCTAGAAATGGACGCTGGTCCATTCGGTTTGTGGAATCCAGATCCGTATAAATTTGATATCGGACGCCGTTGGTGAAGATCGCGAACTTCGCATCGGTGACTGAGAAATAGCGGTAAAGCTGCGAGCAAGTGAGCTTGTCCAGATCCGCGTTGATCGGTTTGCACTCGATAAGAATGATAATCTTGCCATCCTTGACGATGGCATAATCAACTTTCTCACCCTTCTTGATTCCGACATCAGAAATGAATTCGGGAATCACTTCTGTTGGATTAAATACGTCATAACCCAGGAGATTAATAAAAGGCATGACGAGAGCGTTCTTAGCCGCTTCTTCAGTCAATAATTGCTGACGAACAACCTGTGCTTTATCTGCCAACTGTCTGAGTCGATCAACGAAGTCCATGTCGTTCTCCTTATGTATGTGATTCTACAAAAGGCGACCGCATGCACAAGTGGCAACTAATGGAATAATGCTAACGAACTCATACCTCAAACGTCTGTTTGAACTGCGGGATAATTACCTCTTCATCCACAAAATCTTTCACCACTCCCGCCAGCGCCTTCGCGGGTTCGGCTTCGCCGTGGACGAGGAAGCATTGGCCGATGCCGCCGGCGTTTGATGCGGCTTCGAACCAGTGATAGAGGTCCTGCTGGTCGGCGTGGGCGGAGAGGCCGTCGAGTTGTTCGATGTGGCACTTGAGTTCGAACTGACGGTCGTGGATTTTGACATACGGACGTCGTTCCGCCAGCGCTCGGCCGAGTGTGCCGACGGCTTGAAAGCCGATGAGGACGATCGAGTTTTCGATCGTGTGCAGGGCATGCTTGATGTGATGGACGACGCGTCCCCCTTCGCACATCCCGGAAGCGGAGATGATCGCCAGCGGCCCTTTGCGGTGGTTGAGGTCGATGCTCTCCTGCTGATTCATCGTGTATTCGAGGCCGGGGAATTCGAACAGGTCTGGGTCGAACTTCAGTGTCCTCTTTGCCTCGTCGTCCATCACGTTGTAATGGTCGCGATAAACTTCCGTCAGACGTGTTGCGAGTGGCGAGTCGATGACAACGGGCACCCGCGGCAGCTGTTTCTCATTGAACAGCTCATTGAGGAAGTAGACGAGATGCTGTGTTCGTCCCAGGCTGAACGCGGGGACGATGACCTTGCCCCCCGTGACGATGGCTTCGTTGAAGATCCGATGCAGATGCCCCTTGATGTCCGATGATGGAGGATGGACACGATTGCCGTACGTCGATTCGCAGATCAGCACATCGCAGCGTTCAATCGTCTGAGGGTCGCCCAGCAGCGGCAGGTTCTTTCGACCAAGGTCTCCCGTGAAGACAATCCGCTTCCACTGCCCATCATCGAGCAGATCGATCTCTGTGATCGCAGAGCCCAGAATGTGACCTGCCTCGAGAAAGCGAATCCTCATGTCGTTACTGAGTGACTCCCACTGACCATAGGGAATCGTGCGAATAGCCTTCCTTAACTGCCGGACATCATCTTTATCATAAAGCGGCTGGACCGACGGGTGTCCGGGGTGCAGGACCTTCTTGAGGTAGTGCGCATCTTCTTCCTGAATCTTCGCGGAGTCCTGCAGCATCAGTTCCAGCACATCAGACGTGGCGGGCGTGCAGTAGAGTTCGCCCTGAAACCCGAATCGCATCAGGCGAGGAAGGTTCCCGCAGTGATCGATGTGAGCATGCGAAAGGATGACACAATCGAGATTACGCGGATCACAAAAGAACTGCTCGTTCTTTGCCCGCGATTCACGTCGAGGCCCCTGGAAGAGTCCGCAATCGAGCAGAATCCTTCGATGCTTCGTCTCGATCAGATGCTGCGACCCGGTGACTTCGCCCGCTGCGCCCAGAAATGTCAACTTCATCGATGTGTGGCTTTCTGATTGGTGATCCCGGTAAGACACGTCAAGTTTAACGCGACAAGAGGCAAGAAAGAATAAACCGCAGATAAACGCAGATGGACTCAGATCAGAGAAAATAGAAATACGCTGTTTTGAGCACAAAATTTTCCCTAACTCGTTGCCTCTCATCTGCGTTCACCCGCGTTTATCTGCGGTTCACTTCTCTTATCCGTGTCTCTTCGTGTTTATCCGTGGGAAGTTATTCCGGCTGGTATCCGCGGATAGGGCGGGATACACCTGGAAACGCTCAACTCCCCGCTTGCGATCAGCCGATCTTTCACCAAACACATACGCATGATATAAATCCCTCCCGCCTCAGGATGAGGGGAAGTCCGGTCAGATGGCTGACCAGACGCATTCACGAATTCGATTCAATTTGACCCTCTCACGAAGGACGTCTGCTTTGAATCGGTCAGAAACGCAATTTGTCATGGATGATCTCTCTACCCCACGGACTGCTCATCTCGTCGGTATCGGCGGGACAGGCATGAAAAACCTCGCGCTCATCCTCGCGGAATGGGGCTGGACAGTCACCGGCAGCGACGAATCCCTGACGGTTGAAACGTCCTGCCTGCTCGCAGAGATGGGGATCGAAACAAGTACTCGACATGTGGCTGCCAACATCAAGCCAGCCTGCAATTTGCTGATCTACAGCAAAGCCGTCCCAGCCGACAATGAAGAACGTCGTGCTGCGAGCGCCTTGCAGATCACCCAGCTCTCCTATCCGCAATTTCTCGGACAGCTTTCGCAATCGAAAGAGACGCTCGCCGTCGCTGGAACTCACGGCAAGACAACCACCACCGCCCTGCTCGGCTGGATTCTCGATCGCGCCGACCTCGATGCCATTACGATCTTCGGCGGCGACTATTTAGACGGCTCCCAGATCTCCGGCGATTCCGACACGTCTCGGTTTGTCGTGGAAGCCTGCGAGTTTACGGAAAGCTTCCTGGCTCTTGACGCCCAGTCTGCGGTCATTTTGAACATCGAAAGCGATCACTTCGACTGCTACGACAGCTTCCAGTCGACCGTCAGAAGCTTCGCGACTTTCGCTCAGAAACTGACACACTCCGGCGGTAATCTCATTATCGAACAGTCCGCCCTGCAGACGATTCGTCACAGCGGTGTCGAACTCGATTCAAAGCGTCTGGAAACCTTCACTCTCGATGACCAGACTGACGCCGACTGGACTGTTCGCAACATCGAACTGATTCCCTCCGGCAGTCGCTTTGACGTCATCTATCGCGGCGTCGAACTGGGCAACTTCTCGCTGCCTGTGGTCGGTCGTCACATGATCGCCAACGCCCTGGCTGCGATGGCCCTCGCGATGGGACAAGGCAGCGACATCATCGCGATCCGCGATGCCATGAAAACCTTCCCCGGCGTCAAGCGACGCTTCGAGCTCATCGAACACGCTGCCGGGATCACCGTCATCGACGATTACGCCCATCACCCGACTGCGATTACGGCCACACTGGAAGCCGCCCGTCAGCAGTTTCCCGATCAGCGTCTCATCGTCGCGTTCCAGCCACACCAGCTGTCGCGGACTCAGGCTCTGTTTAATGACTTCGTCAAAGCCTTTTCCGCGGCTGATCACGTCGTCATCGTGCCTATTTACGCAGCCCGTGAGAACGCGCATTTTGACCATTGGCGCGTCTCGCAGGACCTCGCGTTGACGATCTCTGCACAATGGACTCGCGCGAGTTTCTGCTCATCGCTTGACCATCTGGGAGCAACTTTAGACGATATCTGTTTGGCAGGCGATGTCCTGATGACATTAGGTGCAGGCGATATCAACCAGGTTGCGTATGACTTCTCTCGACGACTTCTCAGACATTATGCGTCGTAACGAGCCTTTGGCTCCTTACACCTGGCTCAAAATCGGTGGCCCGGCGCAATACTTCTTCGAACCCCACACGCAGGAACAACTCGCCGCAGTCGTCAAATACTGCAGCGAAAACGAGATCCCGGTCCGGATTCTCGGTTCCGGCTCGAATCTCCTGGTCCGTGACGAAGGGGTCAGCGGAGCCGTCATCAAGCTGTCTGATGGCATCTTCAGCCGGATCAGCATCGACGGGACCAAAGTCACCGCCGGTGCCGGCGCTCTTCTGTCTCATCTGATTTCTCGTACGATCGCAGCGGGACTGGCTGGCCTTGAAGTCCTCTCCGGCATCCCGGGAACTGTCGGCGGTGCCCTGCGTGGAAATGCAGGTGGACGCAACGGCGAGATCAGCGAGTTCGTCAAATCCGTCACCGTTCTTACCAACCGCGGCGAAATTCACGTTCGCGAAGCGGCGGACCTTCATTTCGAGTACCGTCATAGCAACCTGGATGACATGGTCATCCTCTCGTGCGAACTCGAACTCCATGAAGATGATCCCGACGAAATCACCAAACGCCTGCGCAAACTCTGGATCAGCAAGAAGGCCTCTCAGCCTCTGACCGAGCAATCCGCGGGCTGCATCTTCAAAAACCCCCGCGGCATGTCCGCTGGCGCTCTCATCGAGCAATCAGGTTTGAAAGACACCCGCATCGGCGACTGTGCCGTCAGTGATCGTCACGCCAACTTCATCGTGACGTACGAAAACGCCACCAGCAAAGACGCCCTCAGCCTAATCGACCTGATTAAAGCTAAAGTCGCGGCCCAGCATGGCGTCGATCTGGAAGTCGAGATCAAGATCTGGCCGTAGTTTCGTGCTCATGAATAGTCCCCCCGTCATTGCTAGGGGGACTGTCGACTGCGATTTCAAACATTACTTAGCCGCTGACAGCATCGGCCCGGCTGCCAGCACGTCGACCGAAACCCCGGACTCATACTTCTTGAAGTTCTCAACGAACTTAGCGGCGAGTTTCTGGGCCGTCAGTGTATAGGCGACCTTGTCCGGCCAGGCCATGACCGGCTGCAGCATCTTTGAATCGACGCGGGGGATCTGGGTGATCACATTCAGGCCGAAGATCGGATCTTTTTGTGTCGGCGCGTCTTGCAACTCACCGCTGTGAATCGCGTCGATGATGGCACGCGTAGCCTGTAGAGAAATGCGTTGTCCAACACCATATGGACCGCCGGTCCAACCGGTGTTGACGAACCAGACGTTTGCATGATGCTGCTTGATTTTCTCAGCCAGCAACTCAGCGTACTTGCCGGGATGCCAGACGAGGAATGGCCCTCCGAAGCACGGCGAGAAGGTCGTCTCAGGTTCAGTAACGCCGACCTCCGTGCCGGCGACCTTGGCGGTATAGCCACTAATGAAGTGGTACATCGCCTGGGCGGGAGTGAGTCTTGAAACGGGCGGGAGAACGCCGAAGGCATCGCAGGTCAGGAAGATGATGTCGGATGGATGCCCCGAGACGCACGGCAGCTTCGCGTTCTTCATGTGCTCGATGGGGTAAGCCCCGCGCGTGTTCTGAGTGATCGTCGTGTTGTCGAAATCGACATTGCGATCTGATTCGTCATAGACGACGTTCTCCAGAACCGCACCCCATTTAAGCGCCTCGAAGATATCGGGCTCCCGTTCTTTGGACAGGTAGATCGCCTTCGCGTAGCAGCCCCCTTCGATGTTGAAGATCCCGTCGTCCGACCAGCAGTGCTCATCATCCCCAATGAGATAACGCTTGGGATCCGCAGAGAGGGTCGTCTTGCCGGTTCCTGAGAGGCCGAACAAGGCTGACGAGCGGCCAGTTTTCTTGTCTTCCGTTGCCGAGCAGTGCATCGAGAGAATCCCCTGTTTGGGGCCGACATAGTTCATGACGGTGAAGATGGCTTTCTTCATCTCGCCCGCGTATTCGGTTCCGAGAATAATGATTTCGCGTTGCTCGATCGAAAGATCGACGGACGTCTTCGACGTCATCCCGGTCGTGTAACGATTGGCGGGGAACTGGCCTGCGTTGAAGATGGTGTAATCGGGCTCGCCGAAGTTTTCGAACTGTTCACGCGTCGGTCGAATCATCATGTTGGTCATGAACAGGGCATGGTAAGGTCGCGAGCAGATGACGCGGACCTTCAGCTGCGTGCGCGGGTCCCAGCCTGCGTAGCCATCAATGACATAAAGTCGGTCGCGCGTGTTGAGATAATCGATCGCCCGTTCGCGGTTGATATTAAACGCCGATTCTTCCAGCGGAACGTTGACTGATCCCCACCAGACATCCGCTTCGCTGCTGGTATGCCTGACGACCCGCTTGTCCTTCGGCGATCGCCCGGTCTTGTCACCCGAGTAGGCAATCAGACAGCCACGATCTGAGAGGGTTGCTTTCTTGTCATAACGAATTGCTTCCTCATACAAGTGCGCAATCGATGGGTTACGCAGAACATTCGAGACCGTCAAACCCAATGACGAAAGATCAAGGGCGCGCATGGAGAGACTCTTCCCAGCAGGGCAATCAGCAGGTACGAAGCAATAAACATCGGCAACGCAAAAAGACGTGCCGCGAGCAGGTGGGCGGCATCTTCGCAAAGCAGATCGTGACTGGCAAGACTTTCCGAGCGACACAAAACCGATTGCGGAAAGTGGCAGAAGACATGCGGAAAATGTCAACAGCCAGTGAAAGCCGTTGACCTTTTCAGGCAGCAGGACGATACTGGAAAGAAGCGACAGTATCCTTGCGTTAAAGGTGGTTTATGATTCAGCCCGGGGAGAACAACATCTGGAAAACGGCTCTGGAAATGAGTCGTGAAGATCGTGTTCAGCTGGCAACATTGCTGATCGAGAGTCTGGACGAGGATGATTCCGACGATGAGCAAGAGATCCATCAAGAATGGTTGACGGAGCTGAAACGACGCATCGAGTCTTCGGATCAGGAGGCCGAAAAAAGCATCCCTTGGGCGGAAGCACGTCGAATGATCCAGGAAGATGACCTTGAGTAATATTCAAGTCATCTGGCGCAAGGAGGCAATCCGCGAAGCTCAAGAGGCGAGGAAATGGTATCACCAGAAAGATCCTCCGGCGGCTTTGCGATTTCTGAATGAACTGGACGAAGCTGTCGATCGTGTCCAGGCAAATCCTCTCGACTCACTCGTACATGAACTCGGAACTCGCGTTCGAATGTTTCGTCGATTTCCTTACCAGATCATTTTCCGCATGCGTACTTCCATGGAGCTGGAGGTCCTTGCTGTCATGCACGGACGTCGTCGTCCCGGCTATTGGAGTCGACGACTCACGCCTTGATCACTCCGTAAACGCCCGCCATTCAGTCACGTCGTGATAGCCGCACATCGTGACCACTTCGGCATGCTCGCGGGCGATTCGTCGCAGGTGCTCCAGGGATTCCAGGCGGGCCTCGTTGTCGTCTGCTCGCACCGCCGCCAGCTGGTCGACGGGATGGTGGAGATCGGTCAACTCCGCTTTCAGATAATACGCATCGCCGACGTGCAGGAACCAACGATCTCCTTGTGGAATCGCGACGCCGCAGTGGCCTTGCGTATGTCCGAAAAGTGGCACGAGCAGGATGTCCTGCGAGAACCCCAGCGGGAGTCTTCGAGCAGGCAAGCCAAAGAACTCTGCATCGTTGATCGCTCGAGGCGTCCACTTCGGACCATGAGCAAAGTTCGCAGTGACGTATCGCCAATGCCCGGTGTTGACGTTATCGAGTTCTTCCTGCGACACATGCACCCTCGCCTGCGGGAAGTCCGCCAGACCGCCGGCGTGATCCGGGTCAGCGTGCGTCAAGATGATGTCCCCAAGACGAAGAGGGTTGATACCCCGTTGCTCCAGCTTGCGAAAAGCCGTTTCGTCAGCATCAAACGTAAAACCAGCCAGATCGATCAACTGCTGACCGAGCCGACCGACCGGGTCTTCTGCATCCTTCACCCCAATGCCCGCATCAACGAGCGCGAATTGATCTCCTTCCCGAAGAATCAGACAGTGACAGGTGATCTCAGGATGAACCGGCGTTCGTAACCAGCCAGCGTTGATGTGATTTAGTTCGATCATTCGGTATTTGCCTTAAACCCACGGGGCCCTTCCTGGTAGTACAGCAATCCTCAGCAGATTTCATCCAATTTCAAAATCATTCTCGTCAAGAAATCCTATGAAACTATAGATGAACTCACCCTCGGGCCAATGCTCTCGTTCCTTGAGGTCTTTCAATAGTTCCTTGTAGAGCTCCCTAACCCGGCTGGCAGCATATTCAAGTTCCTCGAACTGTTCGTGGCTGAGCTCGTGGCTTGTTTTACGAATCGGATAGTACTTGATCGCGAGATCGAGCAGTTGGTTGTAAGGGCTATCAATCTCGCGGGGGCTGAATGTCTGGAGGTCTTTCGATAATTCTTGAATTGTCTCTGCGAGGATGTAAGGCTTCAAAAACGAATCAAAGCAGTCGAATCGATCCAGCGAGCCCATGTGCTTGATCACAGAAATCGCCTGGCGAATACGATTGTACTGAACGTCGAATTGAGGATCTGCCAAGCCATAGACGAGACGGTGGACGTCCTTTCGTTCCAGCGCATGCGCGGCGATCGACTGTATGACGCCAACGAACGCCTGGTCGTCATAGCGTCGCTGGAAGTCATCATTGATGACTAGATAATTTGGAAATGTGATCGGCTCAAGAAGCGTTAAATAGAAATCAAATGTTGTGCGATCTGTCATTCTTTACTCCATCTATTTGCGCTGCGCAATCAGCCCCGCAAGATACCCCCCCTTGAACCCCGAATCGATATTCACTGTCGCGATGTTACTGGCACAGCTGGAGAGCATTGTCAGTAACGCGGTCATTCCTTCCTGATTGGCCCCGTAACCCCGGCTGGTCGGAACGGCAACCACAGGACAAGAGACCCAGCCAGCGATGACGGACGGAAGAGCCCCTTCCATTCCCGCGACGACGATGATCGCATCGGCTTTGCGCAGCCGAGGCACCTGGGCCAGAAGTCGTTGCGGGCCCGCGACGCCGATGTCCTGAATGAGCTCAACATGGCAGTTCATCCAGCGAAGCGTCTCAACCGCTTCCTGGGCGATCGGGCTGTCGGAGGTCCCTGCTGAGGCGACGATGACGTGGCCGCGAGTTTGGTTTTGATCAGGCGTGCCGATGCGCGCCGTCTTTGCGGACAGGTTCACCTCGGCAGCGTCGAAGTTCTTGATGATCTCTTTGGCGAGACGTTTATTCACGCGAGTGACGAAGGCGATCTGTCCCGCATCGAGCAGTCGCTGAATGCCAGTAAGAACCTGATCGGTCGACTTACCGGCTCCATAAATAACTTCGGGATACCCACAGCGCTCCGGGCGGGAAAGGTCCATGCGGACCGAAGGGGAAGTGGCTTGGCTCGCCTCGGTCTCGCCAGTTGACCAATGAGTAACAACAGACATCAACGCCTCTTCCAGCGTCAGTCCTGCAGACTTGAGAGAGTCAAGGGCCTGTTCAATGCTCACGATTCGTCTTTCAAGGGTATGTACTGTCTTCGGCCTGTAGGGCCGACTTCTACCAGCCCAGGGTGAAACCCTGGGATAGCTAGGAGTAAGACTCGATGTCGCCCTGTAAGGGCGGCTCACCGTTGTTTTCTCATTTGATCCACCCCTACAGGGTGGAAAGAAATCTATCTAACTTCGTTACCAAGGGTTTCACCCTGGGTTGACTGAACCCGCCCCTTCAGGGCGAAGAAGTGTGGCGCATTTCGTCTCGGCGACCTCTGCTCCCCTCCGCGACCTCGTGTTCCAGTCCTCTCACACTTCCGCAAGTCCCGGCCGTTCATTAGAACATAACACTCGCGGCTCGCAAATCATCAGCTGACAAGGATGTGTTTCATGTCGTTCGCTCCCTCGACTTATCTCAAGCGACGTACCCGCCTGCAGAAATCACTTCGCAGCAAACAGCTCAAAGCGATCCTCGTCACTCACCTGCCGAACATTCGTTATCTGACAGGTTTCAGCGGCTCGAGTGCGGCTCTTCTCGTGACGCCGACACGCGTACTCCTGATGAGCGATGGACGCTACACAACGCAGATCCGCCAGGAATGTTCCGACCTCGACGTCGAGATTCGCAAGACCGAAGAAACGCTGCTCGACCTGATCAACCGCCTGTTCAAGACGACCGATCTGACGTCGCTAGCCATCGAATCCGCCACGCTGACTGTCGAATATTACCTTTCGATGCAGGAAAAACTGACGGGCATCGAACTCAAGCCCTCCCACGGCGTGGTCGAAGAACTTCGCATGATCAAGGATGCGGACGAGCTCGCGGAGATCAAAGATTCTGTTTACATCGCAGAGCGCGCCTTTGCAGTGATGCGCTCGTCACTCCGGGTCGGCATGACCGAACTCGATATCCGCAATATCCTCGAACATGCGATGAACACCTTCGGCGCCGAAGGGACGAGTTTCGAAACGATCGTCGCGATCGATCAGCAGTCGGCTCTCCCGCACGCCAAGCCCGGCAAGAACGTCCTTTCAAACAACTCGATCCTGCTGATTGATTACGGCGCGCGTCTGAAATCGGGCTATCGTTGCGACATCACACGCACGATGGTCACTCGCCCGGCAGGCTCGACGAACATTCCCTCCAAGTTTGAGAAGGTCTACAACACCGTCCTGAACGCTGAGCAATCCGCCATCGCTGCGCTCAAACCAGACGCGAAAGCCGCCGACATCGACTTCATCGCCCGCGATCTGATCGGCAAGGCGGGCTTTGGCAAGAATTTTGGCCATGGCCTGGGTCACGGCTTTGGGCTGGAGGTCCACGAGGCGCTGCGACTTTCATCAACATCCAAGCAGGAATTGCAGCCGGGGATGGTCGTCACGGTCGAGCCGGGCATTTATCTGGAAGGCTACGGCGGTGTCCGCATTGAAGACGATGTGTTGATCACCAAAACAGGCTGTGAGGTTTTGACGAGCCTGCCACGAACCCTGCCAGAAAACACGATCTACCTTTAAGCCCCGAGAATCTGGCACAAAAATATATACAGTAAATACTTACGCCTTTTCGCACTGTATCAACCCTTGTTTCCTTTGCCTCTTCGTGGTGAATGATTTCTCCCGGTTCCCAAGTGGTTGAAACCCCCGGTTCGGTTTCTGTCCGCTTCGAAACTCTGTATAGTTCACCTTGCGGACCTTGCGGGTTTGCGCGAATTGAGCGACATTGTTTTCGTTACTTTCACTTCCTTAGTTTGCAATTGATCGAAACCTTCCATGGATAAACAAGACCCCACGGCTGCTGAATCCTTCGACCTCGATAAGCTCAACAAACTCATCGAAATGATGGAAAAGCACGGCCTGACCGAAGTTCATCTCCGCAAAGGTGGCGAGCAGTGGAAACTGCGTCGCGGGCCGGCTGAAGTTTACTCCATGATGCCGCAGGCCTATGCACCTCAGATGCAACCGATGCATCAGGCTCCTGCCGCAGCTGCCCCGTCTGCTCCCGCAGCAGCCCCGGCCGCCGCTGCTCCAGCAGCTGACCCCAGCCTATCGATCATCAAGAGCCCAACGGTCGGGACGTTCTACGCAGCCCGATCTCCAGAAGATCCACCGTTCGTCAAAGCGGGCGATCCCGTTAAAGCGAGCACGATCGTCTGCCTCATCGAAGCCATGAAGGTTTACAACGAAATCACAGCGGATGTGTCCGGGACTATCACCAGAATCCTCGTCAAGAACGGCGATTCGGTCGACTTCGGCCAGCCAATCTTCGAAGTCAAAGCCAGCTGAGCATCGGCGAAAAGGATGAATGAGGAAGGATGAAGGATGAATCGGGTTGGACAAAGAAATTTGTCCCCCGACTCAACGACGAGTAAAAGCCGTTCATCATTCTTTCTGACTCATCCTTCATCCTTCCTCATTCATCCTTTCCTCACTGACTAAGCCCTACTCATGTTCCAACGGATTCTCATTGCTAACCGCGGCGAAATTGCTCTCCGCGTCATCCGTGCCTGTCGCGAACTCGGCATCCAGACCGTCTGCGTCTTCTCGGAAGCCGATCGCGGTGCGCACTACCTTGAACTGGCGGACGAAAAATACTGCATCGGCAAGGCAGCTGCCTCCGAGTCGTACCTGCTGATCGAGCGCATCATCGCCGCTGCGGAAGTTGGCAACGTTCAGGCGATTCACCCCGGCTACGGGTTCCTCTCCGAGA
>SXPC01000068.1 GCA_005778225.1 Planctomyces sp.
AGTGGCAGGCCGAGTAGCCGACAGAGAGAAACAGCGGGGCATTCCGCTTTTTCGCCTCTTCAAATGCCTCTGCTCCCCAAGGATACCAGTCGACCGGGTTGTGGGCGTGCTGGAGCAGGTACGGACTGGTTTCATTAATGAGGCGATTGGCCGGGCGATCCATAACCTGCAATCCTGTCGAGACTTAAGTGAGAATGCTCTTGCGTGTCAGCGTGCTGTCACTCCATCCTAGTCCTCTGCATGAGCCCCGACAACCCAGCGAATTTCCATACAGAGCCTTCTTGACTCGAAAAATTACCGTCGATCTGCTATTCTCCTCTGCTCGATTTTCAAACTGATTTTCAGGTGCAGCTGGCTCGGTCGGCTTCACACTTATTCATAAGGAGTTTTCATCATGGCAATGTCACAAAAGAAGCTCAAAAAAGCCAATCACGGCAAGCGTCCAGCCAGTGCCCAGGCCCGCAAAGCCAAGCGTAAGCACATCAAACTGTCGTAGTTTGACTGGCTGAAACAGAAATTCAAAACAGTCCGGCGTCGAGCGCGGGCTGTTTTTTCATGCGCGGCGAGAAAACAGTGAGTCAGTCAGCAGCTGGCTTTCATTGGAGTGGTCAACACGATGAATTTACTGAGTGATGACGTTTTAGACGCCCTGGCAAGCCGGGCCGAAGCGGCTGATTCATCGTCTGCATGGCCGTCCGAATCATTGTCTGTTCTCAAGTCCGCGGGCGCGCTGGGCTGGTCGATCCCGATTGAGTTTGGCGGTTCGGGCAAGAACACGATCGAACTGTTTCGTGGTCATGAAAATATCGCGACCGCCTGCCTGACAACCGCCTTTATCCTCAGTCAGCGAGAAGCCGCGATTCGCCAGCTGCTCAAAGGCCCGGCACATCTCCAGCAGCGATATCTTCCGGGACTGGCGAGTGGTGATGACTACGCGACCGTGGGTCTTTCGCAGCTCACGACATCGCGTCAACACATGAAGCCCTCGCTGACCGCGTCACGCCTGGATCAGGGGCGCTATGAACTCCACGGCGAGATACCCTGGGTCACGGGAGCCGATCAGGCGAAGGTTATTATTGTTGGTGCGACGCTGGATGATGGACTGCAGATACTCGTCGCGTTGCCGGGTGCTCGTCAGGGGGTCAGCTATGGAGAGACGATTGAACTGGCATCGCTGACGGGATCGCGAACATCGCTTGTGCAATGTGATCGCGTGGCGATCGAAGTGGACGATGTACTGGCCGGCCCCGTCGAGAAAGTCCTCGGAGCTGTCGGAGGAGGCGGACTGGAAACCTCCAACCTCGCTCTGGGGATGGCAGAAGCCGCGACCGGGTACTTGGAACGCGAAGTCGAGAAGCGAGCCGACCTTGAATCAGTGGCTTCGCATTTCCGCGTCACTGTCGACCAGACACGCGATCGACTCCACGCCCTGGCGCAATCCCCCAAAGATGCAGACGCTGCAATGGCGATTCGTGAGGAATGCACGATGCTCGCGCTGCAAGCCACTCAGACGAGTCTGCTCATGGCTAAGGGAGCAGGGTTCGCGAAGCCACATCCCGTGCAGCGGTGGACAAGGCAGGCGCTGTTCTTCCTGGTCTGGTCCTGCCCACGACCAGTGGCAGCCGGAGTGTTGAGTCGGCTGATGGCATAAGTCATTGTACGTCGTGCGCACGGGTAGGGTGCTGGTGAGTCTTCCAACCGCACCAAATGTGTGCTCAAAGTCTATTCGTTGTTTGAAATCACAATTGGTGCGGTTCGCAAAGCCTCACCAGCACCCTGCGGCTTACTTTGGTGCCTGTTTCGCCTGCTGATACAACTTCGCCAATGGCAGGAGGATCTTCTCGAGTCTGCTGAGATACTCCTCTTCCGACAGGGAGACTTTCTGTTGTCGCAGTTGTGCGAGTTCGACTTCCCACTGATCGCGCTGTTTGCGTTGTTCGTCCGTCAGTTGCGACGAAGCACCGGCGGGGATGAGGATGAACTGATTGGCGAATGTTCCGTCGGGCAGAGAGCTGTCTTTCGAGGTCTTGACGAGGTGGATGCCGCGGAACCAGTCGTAGGGAGTGCCTTTGCCATCGCCGTTGTCGTCGAGCAGGGCATGCTCGGTGGCGAGCTGGCCTTCGGTTTCATAGTACTCCTGCGTCTGCTTCGACGCTGCCAGCCAGGCTTCCAGCAGCGACGTCTGACCATCTTTGTCGAGGTCTGCTGACGCATCGCCGATGCTGCTGGCGAGGTAACCACCGAAGCGGGCGAAGTTCTGCTCGGAGCCGTTTTGTGTCGAAGTCACGATGACACGGTTATCTGCCGACAACTGCGTCAAGAAGGGGCCGCTCGCCGAGGCACAGTTGATGATCGCTGTCTTGCAGGGGATCTTGGCTAACTGCTCGCCGAGTTCAGTCGCGGTGATGTCGGTCCCACGCAGATTGAATTTCGCTTTCTTGCCATCGAAGGTGCCGTGGCCGATGAAGACGATCCACAAGGTCTCGGGGGGAGCTTTTTCAAACGACGTCAGCGTTTCGCAGAAAAGATCGCGATCTTCTTTCTCAGACGACTTCTCGCGAGGCGGGCCGATACTGACCAGATTGACGCCCGCTTTTGAAGTCGCCTCTTCCCAGTGCTGAGCCCACTCCACAAACAGCTGCTCGTACTTCTCCTCGCCCGGCTCGCCGACCACGACGATGACGGTTGCCGTAGGAGGAGTCGTGACCTCCGGCTGCGCGACCGTCGCGTTTATCATCAGACATAATGCCAACAGCCAGTTCATCTCAGGCGAGTCCTTTCCAGCGTCTTAGTCCCCATTCAAACGCGAGCAGGCTGACTGCCAGTGTGAAGACGCCCCAGGTATGCCAGATTGAATGGATCTTCGGCTCCACAACCGGGATCTCGCGATCCGGCAGCGTTCGTACGAATTCTTCGAGGGCAGACAGCTTCACCACTTCGCCGCCGGTCTTCTGAGCGAGCATTTCGAGGAACTCGCGATTCGGCTTGAGTGTGACGAATTCATCCCCTGCAGGCTCGGAGACCCAGCCAGTTTCACTTTGGTTGATCTCACTGCCATCGGGATTTTTGGCGGTCACAGTCGCGCGATACGCACCGGGTGATCGCGGAACGTAGGTCGACGAATACTGCCCGGAGACAGCGTCTTTGGCTTCTGCGGTGAGGGTCAGTTTTTCATTGTTCGGCGTCGTGATCTCGACGGTCACGTCAGCGTTGTCGAGCGGCTTGAAGTTCTCATCATTGACCTGGACGGCGACTTCGAAAGGGCGATTCGGATCATCCTGTTTACGAACAGCTTCCACTTGCACACGTTGCGGGACGTCGCCGACGAGCCAGCGAGCCGTCTGACGCCAGGCACGTTCGAGGTCGTCATTGTCAACGCTCGCCTGGTGCATCTTCCAGCGCCACAAATCGCCGATGAGGAATGCCCCCGTGCGTCCCTTGCCGAACCGTTGCGTGACGAGGGCAGGGCGAGAATCATCACGCGAAGTACGAACCGTCGAAAGTTCAGTGGCTCCGGGCTTGAGCGCGCCGACGGGACTGAGAGTTTTCAGACGCGGCATGTCATCGAGTCGCTGTTGTTCCTCCTGTTCGGTGGAACGGACTCGGACCCAGGGTTCCAGCTTGCCTTCGCGAGTGAGCGCGAGTGTGAATTCGCGCTGATCGGGAACCGGTTTCACGCCCGTCAGGTAGACGGGCAGAAGCTCGCCAATCGGCGTGCGGTGATACTTGCCTTCTGCGAACGACTCCATCCCGCCAAGCATCATGAACCCGCCACCGCGTCGACTGACGAAGTCCTGAATGAGTGACATCTGCTGCTGGGTGAAGAACTCTGCTTCGATATCGTCGAGGATGATGGCGTCGTAATCAAAGAGCTCATCGGACGACTTGGGGAAACCGCCGACGAGTTCGTCTTGTTCGAGCTTGCCGACGCGCAGCAGAACAGGTTCATCGTATTGCTGGACGAGTTCTTTCTTCTCATCATCGGTATTGGTGAAGATGCGATTGGCACTCGAATCTTTTTCGCGAAACTGGAACTTCGGCTCGCGTTTGGCGATCCGAACCAGTCCATGAAGTTCGAGTTCATCGTCCTCAGCAAGGGCACGGTTGAGAAACTTGAATTCCCAGTTCGGACGCCCCGCGACGTATAGAATCTTATAGGGCCCGCGTCCTCTGTTGACCATGACCGTTCGACAGTTATTCAGCAGAGTCGCTTCCGTGCTGCGTGACGGATTGTCGAACAATCCCTTTTGTGATTCTGCATAGGCGCGGACCTGATAGAAGAGGACGCCGCGTTGTACCGGCTTGACCTGAAAGCGCACCGAGAAGATCTGATCATCGCGTATGCTGTTGACGGTCTTCGCTTCGAGGGAGACCCCTTTCTCATCGAGGAGTTCCACAACGACCGATTGGCCGTTGAAGCCAGTCCCTTCGATCTCCGCTGTCAGCGTCACCGGGGCGGCTTCGAAATTGGTCTGACTGGCAGTGACGCGTCGGACGCCGATATCGCTGGCAGTTTCTTCGCTGCCGAGCATGACCGGAAAAATGGGCGGGAATTTGCTCCAGTCAATTTCTGTTTCGGAGAGATCGGTCGCGTTGCCATCGGTCAACAGGAGGATACCCGCAGTGGGGCGCTGAGCATAACGATCTGCGACCGACGCCAACGACGTCATGATCGAAGAGGCTTCTCCCTCTGCCTTGAAGCCATCGAAGTCGGCGACCGGCGATAGCTGTCGATCAAATTCATAACGTCTGACATCGAAATCGGTGCCGAGCTGGACCTGCCACTCGGACGTACGTTCGAGCCGCTTTTTCAGAAGATCCGCTCGACTGGCTGTTTCCCCAGAATCGGTCAGTTGAAGACTCTGCGAACGATCCGCAAGGACTGCAAACAGGTTCGCGCCGGGGACTGGTTTGGATTCACTGTGCATCGGCTCAACGAGCGTGAGCGCGATGAGTGTAACGGCGAAGCCTTTGAGCATCGCACAAGTCACCTTCAACCAGCGCGGCGCATCGATCGCGCGATACGCCCAGATCACGAGCAGGAACACCGCGCCACCCAGCAGGCAGGCGGGCAGAATCCAGCTCCGTGAGGCCAAGACATTCGGCCACTCCAGAAGAAATTGCTCCTGGAACCACTCCATCATTGGCTGCTCCCCAATCGTTCGTAATAGCGGCGAACAGCGTTTTCGTACTGTGTCGGGACAGGGTCTTTATCAATTGGCACGCGGACATCCTCGCCGGTCCGTTTGAGAAGTTCTTCCGCGACCCGGTTCTGCAGTTGAGTCAGTGGATTGGCGACGCGATCTTTAATGATGTCCCATTGAGGAGGAGCCTGATTATTGAGCATCTCACGTCGAAGCTCACGGGCTTCCTCACGAATGCGAGCTGCTTCCGCACGCAGCTGGGGATCATCGACGATTTCTTCGACATCGCGCAGACGATCCGACCAGTTCATGAAGTCATCGCCTGAAAACGGGCTGACCCGCTGGACGTTGCCGTTATCAAGAAACCGATCCAGACCGCCACCACCGCCTCCCGCGTTTCGCTGCCCACCCGGTTGACGCTGTTGCCCACCGGCTTGACCGGGTTGCTGGCCCTGTTGCTGTCCTCCAGGTTGTTGACCACCTGGCTGCTGACCAGGTTGTTGGCCCGGCTGTTGACCGCCAGGCTGTGGTTGCTGAGACTGACCTGGCTGCTGGCCGCCCGGTTGCTGACCCGGCTGCTCGCCAGGACGTTGTCCCTGCGGTTGACCTAGTTGTTGGCCAGACTGCTGCCCGGGCTGTTGACCCTGTTGCTGTCCAGGTTGCTGACCTTGCTGAGTCATCGCTTCTTGACCTGCTTGTTGCTCGCCATTCTGCTGTTCGCCTGGTTGTTGATCGGGCTGTGGCTGCTGACCATTTTGCTGGCCTTGTTGTGATTGGTCATTCTGCTGGCCGGGGCGAGTCGGTTGGCCCGATGAGGAGTTTCTGTTCAAGGGATCATCGGTCAGTGGGCTTTGATTGCGAAGTGGATTCGTCGGATCTTGCGATCCGGGACGCTGTCCCGGTTGACGACCCTCGGCTTGAGCAATCTCGCGATCAAGATCCGTGTTGAGGCGATCGAGCTCGCCCAGGGCACGACGCAATGTCTCCGTTTCGTCGCCAAGGACTTGATCGGCAGCCTGTTCGACACCTTCAGCCAGTCGGTTGATTCCCTGACGTGCTGTCTGTTCCTGGTCGAGGGCATCTTCGAGAAAGCCACGCCGCATGAGCAGCTCAGTCGCTTCGAGGGCCTTCTGAGGATCCGCTTTGCGTGTCTCACGAATCGAGTCATAAAGTTTTTCAGCCAGAAGTGGCTGAGTTGCCTCCGCTTGTTCGATCGTTTCTCGCATCGTGTTGGTCAGCTCTTCCAGCCGCTTTTTCTGCTGGGCGACTTGTTGTTGAGTCTCCTGTCGCTCGTTGGATTCACGCAGAGAGTTCGCCTCTTCGCTGCCGCCCTCGGTGAGGTTTTTTAACTGCTCTCCAATTTTCTCTTCCTGCTGCTTGAGCTCCTGTGCCTGCTGGCGCATCTCGCGCATCTGTTCTTCGAACTGTCCCGACGTCTGACGCTGAAACTCTTCCTTCAAGTCATTGAGTTCGTTCTGGGCCCGTGTCCCTTCATTGGCGGCCTGCGTCACCATACGTTCCTGAAGGGCCTCCGCAGACTGACGCACATTCTCACGAGCTTCCTGAAGCTGCTGGCTTTGCTCAGCCATCCGTTCCTGATTTTCAGGCTGCTCCATGCGCTCCTGAAGCTCTTCGGTATCACGCAGAATCTCTTCCTGCTCTTCACGCAGACGCTTCAACTGACGCTCGGCTTCTGCTCGCTCTTCTTCGGTCTGAGCGGCTTCGAGAGCCCCTTGCAGTTCTTTGATCCGCTCGTTGAGATCACTCTGACGTTGAGCGAGCTCTCGCAGACGGTTGAGAACCTGACGGTCCTCGCGAGACTGTTGTTCCTGCTCGGTCTGCGCCTGTTGCTCCTGAGCGTATCGGTTGCTGTCTTCTTTCAGCTTCAATTGCTGAAGCTGTTGCTGCATCCGTTGGCTTTGCTGTTGCTGGCTTTGTTGCTGCTGCTGGGACTGACTGCTTTGCACAACTTCATGCTCGCGCGCCCGCAGGCGGAGAAGTGCCTGGTAAGCCGCTTGTTCATGCCCCAACCCAGATTGCAACTCTGGAGCTTTCTGGCTGCTGGCTGCAGACTCCAGAGATGTGACTATTTTTCGCATCTCCTGTTTGACAGTGTCGACATGAGACAGTGACTGCTGGTCTTGAATGTTCTGGGCGAGTTCATCGACTTGCGCCATTGCAGCCTTCTGTGACTCCACAATGAGCCGCACGTCGTCTTCAAACTCCGGTGACATCTTCTCGCGCGACTCTCGACGAATAATCTTCCACGTCGCATTGATGATCTGCTTTTGCAGCTCTGCAAGTTGCTGTGCCTGCTGGGCGTTCTGGCTGCCTTGTTGTTGCTGTTGCTGCTGTTGTTCTCCCTCGGCTGGTTGCTGTCCCTGACGGAAGATCTCTTCGAACGGGCGAACTTCTGCAAAGAACATGTCGCTGGCGGTCCGTCGGATTTCTCCTGCCGGGCCGATGTCTTCGGCCCAGAAATACCATGAAAGGAGTTGATCGGGTTCTGCATTCAGATCTTCAAAGGCAAGCAGGTGCTGAGCCTGGATCCGTTCTTTCGCGGGGAAGCGATCGCCCAGAGAGATATCCTTCTCGACTTTTCCAGGAATCGAATAGTTGATCCCGACACGCTGAATTCCAAAGTCATCCCAGGCGGAGGCAGCCAGATCGACCTCTTCAATCGGCGAGACCTCAATATCCTTCGTCGGCTGCGCCAGCTTGATATCCGGCAGGCGATTCGTGACGACGTTGATGACGAGCTTGGTCGGGAATTTGTTCGCGCGACCCGCATCGTCGGTCAGATGCAGCATGAGCTCACGAGACCGTTCGAGCTTGAAACTCGTCGTGTACGTCAGCGGATCAGCTGCATCGACTTGGAGATCGATGACCTCTTCACTTTCACCGAGTTGCTCTTTGAACTGTACCGACTTAAGAGGCTTATTGACTCGACACAACAGTGTCAGATCGGTTCCTTCAACCGCAGAGATCCGTCGCACATCCTGCAGGAACTTTTCTTCCTGCTTGGTATAGCCGGGGAAAGCGAGCTTCGCATCCGTCTGCAGCAGGCTGGGGTAATCAAAGACATTGATCTGGAAATAGCGAGTTGTCTGATCGCCAAAGCTGACTTTGTATTTGATCGACTCATTCACCGTCGCGATGCGTCCCCCAAACAGCGGGTCATCCAGCGACTGAGCCATGGAGACTTTCTGCTCCTGACCATCTGCTCCCGTATAGATCAGTGTCGACTCAGGAGGAAGTTTGCTGGCAAACCTCGCGAGGACCAGCAGGCTGCTGCCCCGCTCGACATCTGCATCCCCCGGCTCGATGCTGGCTTCATACTGAGCCCCATCGAGAACGACATCGTTGAAGGCGAGGTTGGAATTGAGTCCTGGCTTTAACTGGCTATTCAGTGAGTTCAAAAACACGGATGCCACGCAAAACAGAATCATCCCGAACACCGCTGACATCCGCGCCAGCCCCATCTGCGATCCAGAGACAATTCGAGCCCAGTCATGCGTTTCGGAATGCTTGATGGCTTTCTCGACAACGACGTGCTGAAGATAACGAAGCTTGCCAGTAGATTCCTCTGGTTTCTGTTCGACCGCAGTCAACAGCGTTGCATTGAGCTGAGGAAAATAAGCCTCAATCCGCTCAGCCAGTCGTCGCTGATTACGAGCTGATTTTCGACTCCAGATGAGAATCAAAAGCGAGCCGATGATCGCTGCCAGGAACGCGAATGCTGCTCCACCAGGAATGACGTGCCCAGTCGTCTGCGTCGACGCAAAGAGCAAACCAACAACGGCCGCAGTGACGATCCAGACGACACCCAATCCCGTCCAGAAACGAAACGAACGCACGCGGTTCGCGGCACGTTCGAGTGGTTGTTGAAGTTCGCGATCAATCATGCGAAATCTCCTGTGACTGGGATCGGCTGGCGTGAACGTCTTGCTGCCAGCCAGGTTTCAACACCCAGCAGCACCAGCACGGTAACGATCAGCCACTTCCAGATTTTCTGTCGGCTTTCGAGTTCGGTATCACGCAGCTGACGCATCCGCTCCAGCTCTTCAGCCTGAGTCGGAGCAGCGCCCGTCGCGATGTCAAATTGTTCGAGACGCTCGATCCCCAGAGGTTCGGTCTCGCTCTCGGCATCGGCGAGATTGACTGCGAACGGGTACGGCTGGCCGTTGTCGACAAGCGTGTAGACGCCGGGCTCCGTTGTCTCTGTAAACACTTTTGTTTCTGGCGTCAGCGTGACCTGCGCCCCGGCAGGAGTCCGGATCATTCGGTCGCCCTTTGGCTCTGGCAAAGGAACCGGCTGATTGACGACATACGACTGAGCCGCCAGACGTCCCCCCGCGGCCAGTTCCAGCCAGCGAGTCAGCAGCGGCACAAATTTCGTTGATAAGGCCAACTGGCTGTCACTACGCTGCCAGCCCGAACTCATAGCATAGAGAGTCCCTTTGCCACGGGGAGTCGACCAGAGGGCGGGCGTCTGGTCTTCGAAGCGGGCAATCACGCTGGCGTTTTCGACTCCATCGATGTTGACCGCGCGATGCTTCCAGAAACGGATGCGGGTGAAGTCGTTGTAACGGGCTCCCGCGAACGGCACGAACAGTGGATGACGGAAATCAATCTGCCCCAGCATGGCATAGTCGCTGGAAGAAGACTTCTCGCTGGCATCGTCGTCCAGCGTCACGTTCCCCAGCCATGGCCCGAGTTGACTGACGAGTTCCTCTGTCTTCAAAACAACGAGTGCATGACCACCCCGAGTTAGATACTGGTCGACAGCCTTCTGCTGCGCTTCACTGATCTTGTCTGTGATCACCACAAACCGGGGAACGTCATCAAACTCCCAGTTGGGAACCTGGTCGGCTGCGATCGTTGTGACTTCCACTTTCCTCGCAGGCGTCTCATCGAATGCCCGGCTGAGATAAAAACGCATCTGCTCCGGGTCTTCATCGAGATCACTGCCAAAGTACGCGATCCTGATCTTCTCCTGCAGCGGCGGGACAACATAGAACGTGTTGTCAAAGTGCATGTCAGCTGCATCGCCCGTCAACAACAGGCGATCCGGCTTCTGGCCATTCACGTCATAAAGGACAGGCAGGACCAAGCTTTCCCCCGGCGGCACATAAAAAGCCACCTGCCGCGAACAATCCTGGACGCCATTGCTCCAGACGACATGAAACTGTTCGGTCGTCGAGCCAGAGGTATTGCGAACGCGAACGCGCGGAGACGGCGTTTCCTCCGCCTCGTCAACTGGCGTTTCGACCAGACGAACGCGGGCATTGTTGTCCTTCTCGGGCACAACCGTCTTCACATCCAGTCGGACGGTCTTAGGCCACTCGGTGGTCTGCAGTGCTTCGAGCTTCGAACCCGATTGCAGGTCGCTGATAAGAACGATCTGCAGGGTTGCATGTGTCTGACGCATGTCATCGACTGCTTCAATGCGTTCTGCAACGCCAAGCATCGCCGTCCCTAAGTCGCTGGCCGCCCACGTCGGCTTGATGTCATTCAGAGCATTGCGGGCGAGTTCACGTCGTTGATCACGATCAAGGCCTTCCGTATTCTCGGGAGCGACAATCGTCTCCAGTCGCTCATCGAATGCGAACAGCGAAACCTCATCCGTCGGGCCGAGGTCATGAATGACCGACTTCGCCTGCGTGATCGCTTTGTCCCACAGATCGCCACGCTTCATGCTCGCACTGCGATCCAGCAGAATCGCGATGTGTCGCTGCGGCGCGTCGTCCAAGGACAGATCCGCCTGCGCCCGCAAGTAAGGACGCATGAAGGCGACCGCCAGCAGTAAGATCGCCAATGACCGCAATAATAGCAACAGCCACTGATCGATGTGGCTTCGCTTGGTCATCCGTGGCGGCGAAGGCTGCAGAAACATCAGCGAGCTGAACTCGTAATGACTTTGCGGCGTGCGGCGGATCATGTGGAAAATGATCGGAGCTGCAATCGCCAGTCCGCCGAGTAAAAACGCTCCGTAGAGGAAACTCATCCCTGTCCCCCTCGCGGTGCGCGTTGCTTGATCGTCGGTCGACCTCGCTTCATTCGGTCCGTCAACAGATCAAACAGGATCATGTCCAGCGAACGATCGGTCGCGATCTGATGCAGATCGATGCCGAGGTTGTCGCAAATCTTTTTCAACCCCGCAGCATGTTCACGAAACTTCAGCAGGTAATTCTCACGAGCGGAGGCCGGGTCGATATAGAGGTTGCGTCCCGACTCGACATCCTGAAACATCGCTGGCTGTTCGAAACGGAAATCGATCTCGCGCGGATCGAGTACCCGCAGCAAGACCACTTCATGGCCCCGCGCCCGCAGGTAGCCCAGGTTCTTCTCCAGCGTCTCAATCGGCGTGAGCAGATCGGAGATCAGGACCACGATCCCGCGTTTGGCGACCGTGCCGGCGATCTGTTCGAGAGGCTTGGAAAGATCGGTCGCTTTGCCAGCCGGGGCGCGTTCCAGGCTCATCATCAAGCGGTGAATGTGCCCTGCTCGGAACCGGGCCGGTATCAAATCGACGATCTTGTCATCAAACGTCAGCAGGCCGACTGCATCCCGCTGCAGCGAAAGAAAGTAAGCGATCGTCGCTGCCGCTGTCTTGGCATACTCGGCTTTGCTGTAACCAAGCGTGCCATAGTTCATCGACTTGCTGAGGTCGACGAGCAGGTGGCACCGCAGGTTCGTCTCATCTTCAAAACATTTAATGAAGTAACGGTCCGAACGCGCGAACAGCTTCCAGTCGAGGAACCGCGTATCGTCGCCGACGGAGTATTGCCGGTATTCGGTGAACTCGACTGAAAAACCGTGATACGGCGAGCGGTGCAGACCGGTGATGAACCCTTCGACAATCGTGCGGGCCCGCAGTTCGAGGTTCTTGATTCGCATCAAAGACGGCGGGTCGATGAACGAAGACCGCGACCGGCCTCCTCGCGTAGAGGAGTTGTCCGCAGTCGTCGCTGGTGTGGTCCCTTGACTCATCAGGCCCCCGGCACTGGTACGGTTTTGACGAGGCGATCGATCACCTTCTCGACGGTAATCCCTTCCGCTTCCGCGCGATACCCGACGAGAATCCGATGACGCAGCGTCACGTGAGCGAGGGCTTTAATATCCTCCGCGATCACATGCGGCCGACCACTCAGCAAAGCTCGCGCTTTCGCGCCCAGAACAAGATACTGAGCCGCCCGCAGACCTGCTCCCCAGGTGACCCAGTCATTGATAAAGTCAGGCGTCGAAGCACGGCCGGGACGAGAACAGTCGGCCAGACGGACGGCATAACGAACCAGATTCTCAGCAATCGGAACACGCCGGACGACTTCATGAAAACGGAGTACATCTTCCCCGTTGAACAGCGGCTTGATCGGCTCACTCTTACGAGACGTCGTCTGACTCACAACGGCGACTTCGTCATCCTCGGGCAGGTAGTCGATCCAGATGTTGAACATGAAGCGGTCAAGCTGAGCTTCGGGCAGAGGATATGTTCCCTCCATCTCGATCGGGTTTTGCGTCGCGAGCACGAAGAACGGCTCTTCCAGTGGATAACGAACGCCAGCCGCCGTCACCTGATGCTCCTGCATCGCTTCGAGGAGAGCCGCCTGTGTTTTGGGGGGCGTCCGGTTGATTTCGTCCGCGAGGATGACGTTGGCGAAGATCGGCCCTTTGACGAACTGCAGTTTACGTCGCCCATCAGCCGTTTCTTCGAGAATTTCCGTCCCGGTGATGTCCGCGGGCATCAGGTCGGGGGTGAACTGGATGCGGCGGAAGTCCAGATCGAAGATCTTCGAAATCGAATTGACCAGCAGCGTCTTCGCGAGCCCCGGAGCACCGGTAATCAGGCAGTGACCACCTGCAAACAGGCACAGCAGCAATTGCTCAACCACTTCCTGCTGCCCGATCACAGACTTGGAAAGCTCCTTGAGAATCTGCTCGCGCCCTACTCGGATCTGCTCCACCGCCTGCTGCTCCGCGGCATACGCGTCGGTCTGTGTACTCACGATGAAACTTTCTGTTGCTGATGAAATCGTCTGGAGAAAATCAAACCACAGATAAACACGAATTCACACTGATGAGAATAGCCATGACTGTTTTAATCCGTGTCGATTCGTGTTCATCCGTGGTTTGTCTTCTAGTGAGGCGCGTGGAATTCTCAATGCGTCATCGCATACGTCACGATGTTAATCCCCAACGGATACGCGAATCGTTCGGAATACTCTTTGAAGTAATTGGGATCGACCCCTTCTTCTTCCCAACCATCTCCCAGGTCGGTGTTGTGACAGATGATCGCCATCATGCGACCTTTGTCATCGAAGATGCCGCGGTAATGGGCTTCATTGGCGTCGTACCGCTCGGTCCCGCGACCGCTCATGAAATGCCCGATGCTCGGAATCATTGGCTTCTCCGCAAGATCGTATACGATGTGGAAGATCTCATGCTCAAGAGGAAGCTCCTGCGGCTCGCGATCCGGAAAGACGCGTTTGATGTTCTGATAGAAGGTGTACCATTCATCTTCCCCCCAGAAGTCATCAACCATGAGAAACCCGCCATTGAGCAGGTAACGACGCAGGCCCTCGACCTCCTCGTCGGTCAACGCCATCTGGCCGGGCTCGATGAGATACAGAAACGGGAAGTCAGAGATATTTTCGTCCGTTAACTCAACGATGACGCTCTCCGGATGAACTTCCATGGAGGTCAATTCACGCAGGCGGTGAGGCAGGTTCAGGTCACTTTCCGGAAAGTCGACCAGCCACTTATCACTGCGTCCCCAGCAGGTGTATTTCACGCGGGCAAAACGAAACGCTTCATGCTGGAACCGCTCATCGATCTCCCAGTCATTGCGAGCACCCGTTTGAGTGATGTTGTAGCGCCCGCCGCCGAACCCTCGGCCGCCGCCACGAAATCCGCGCTGCGGCTGGAACTGTGCCCACAGAGCGCCAGCGATCAGGATGACCGCGGTCGTCGCCATGAAGATCTTGATCGGTCGTCGCGTCCACTTCATTCAATGACTTCCGGAAGAGCGGGAGGATCAGGCGTGTTTGGTCGTGATGGTTGTTCAACAGAGGGAGAAGTCGCAGGTGGTTCGAGAATGGTAAGGAGGAGTTCATGAGCCGCCTGATAACGGGGCGCTTCCTCCAGCGCCATCAAGGCATGTTTCTTGGCTTCCTCCCGTCGTCCGGCCTGTTCCATCAGGCGAGCCGTGCGGAAGTGAATATCCGCAGGATCATAGGGATCCATGATCGACAGAGTCCGCAAACCGCTGATCGCCGCATCGCGGTCACCGGTCTTTTCCCCCGCCGCTGCCAGGATGCGATATGGCTCAGGGATCAGCGGATTGACCGCCAGGATGCGCTGCGCGTTGAGGATCGCCGCCTGCCAGTCGTTCCGTTCGGTGTGCAGTTCAGCCAGTCGTCGGTACGTATCGACAGCGTCCGCGTTCAAAGACGCCATCTTTTCTAACAGCGCCAGTTCCTCATCGGTTTCGCCCAATTCGCGGGAAACTTTCGCTTTCATCAAAAGGGGACTGTCTCCCTCTGCGTACTCAGGAACCAACTGCAGCAATTTGTCGATTGGCTCCTTGGCGGCTTCCCACTGTTTTTCTCGAATGAGGGCCATGGCATACTGCTGCAGACCGGTGAAGCTGTTCGGGTGGTCGCTTAACCAGGCCTTGAGGGCCGCTGACTCTCGTCGCTTGGGGAGCGACTCAGCGTCCGTGAACTCTGCCCCCTTGGCAAAGTTGTTCGCGAGGTTTCGAATCGACTTCTCAAATCCCGCATCGACTTTCTCCAGCGGAGCCGCGTGTCGGGCGATCGCGTCGTTGATCTTCAGCCCCTTGCCGAGGTCATCCAGAATTGCCAGCAGCGCGTCATGGCCGTATTCGTTGACGATGTATTCCACCACCATCGACGATTCGTAATACGCAAACATCAGATGCTCGCCACTGGGAGGCTGCATGAACGCGCCGCTCAGTTTGCTGACGGGGGTCAGATCGTCACCCAGGATCATCGCGCGATAAGCGGGCGAGATGGACTGTCCCCATGATTTGTTTTTGAGACGTTCCTCGTAAACCGAAATCCCTTCGCTCAACCAGCGAGGCATTTTGTTGCGGGTCTTCGTCAACGTGATGACGTGGCAGAATTCATGCCACAGGACTGCTTCCCAGTTGGACGGGGTACTCCCCTGCGAGGCGGGAGAATTCATCGTGATCACGTTGCCAAAGCAAACGCCCAGAAATCCCGCTCCACCCGGCAGTCCGAAGGTTCGGATCGCAAAATCCTGCTGTTTGGGAAAGATCTCGACAGCGACCGTCTCAGGGAGTTCGACCTTATATTTCTCGGTCAGAACCTTCCGGGCATCCTTCAAAACTTCCAGGACCCGAGGCCCATAAATCTCGGCTTCCTTTGCATCCATCCGCACGAGGAAGCCATCACTTTTGAGTGTGCGGAATTTCTGCATGTGATCACGCAGCGTCGTCAGGTTGTGAGCAACGACGTTGTAATTATCTGCTTCGAAAACTTCTTCCGCGAGTTTCCAGCCCTGCTCTTCGTCACCTAGGCGCAGCAGGTCGTTCGAGAGCTCCATCTTGGCGGGCAGAAAAGCGGGATCAAACGCCAGCGCCCGCTTCTGAGCCTCAGCCGCCTCAGCAAAGCGATACTTCTGTGCCAGGAATTTCCCGATGAGGTAATCGACGTGCGGATTGTCTTTCCAGTTGGCAAGCGCCTTCTCGCGGGCCTCTTTTTCTTTTTTTTCGTCACTGTCCAGATGAGCGACCACAGAGCGGATGGCCCATGCGTTTGGTTCAGACGGGTTGACTTCGAGAACCTTGGCCAGCACCTCTTCGGTCACATCATAGCGCTCCGCCGCGAGGTGATTCTCCGCGACGAGTAACAGGCTCGGGACATGTCGAGGATTGATCTTGAGAGCCTGATTGACATACTCCTCGGCCTTCTTCGGATCACTCGATTCAAACGATCGAGCCAGACCATAAAGAACGCGCGGATTCTCGTCATCGAGTTTGAGCGCTTTCTGAAAATCTTCTGCCGCGAGGGCATAGTCATTCTTCGCCAGCGCGAGTTCTGCTGCGGTGATGAACGAGCTGGGGAAATTTGGCGACTGAGTCTGGACCTGTTTGAAAATGTCGACCCGGACCTGCTTGGCATCGGCTCCCAGTTCCAGGAAGAACTGCCCCACGATCACCATGTTCTCTGCATCGCGATACCGCCAGTTGGCACGCTCGATGTTGGACGCCATCTCAGCGAGAACTTCTTTTGCCTTCGGCGACTCGCCGTTGTAGCGGCGGACTTCGCGTTCCAGCCAGAGAACGCGAATGCTGAACGGATAGGTCGTCTTGGCTTCTTCGATCGAGGCGAGGGCGTCCTTGTAACGACCCAGTGCCAGTTCGCTTTCGATCTTGAAGATCCGCCAGTCTTCCGGGAGAGAGCCGTTCTCAATCTGCTTTTTTGCCGCGTCGATGCATTTGGCGTATTCGCCTGTGCGGAAAAATGTTTTGGCTTCGGTGAGTGATTGAGCGAAACAAACAGACGGCAAGAGCAGGAGCGAGGATGCAAGGAGAACCAGGAAGATCGATTTGGCAGGCCCAGGCTGCTGCACGTGTTTCATCTTACGCAGACTACTCAATGCGAACTCCTCATCCATTTCTTTTCAGGCGAACAAGTCATTGTAGCGCAGTCGTTTCGTGAAAAACAAGAAGTTCTCCAAAACGGTTACGCAGTCCATCCTGTGAGATTGAACACCGTAGCCGGGTGTTTGACTTTTCCGAACAGGAAAAATCTTCCGCGGCGTGCAGGTTTTTGAACAGCATTCCTAGACGCTCTGTTTGAAATCTTGAGCCCAAATCGCCGGTTACCTGATCACAAAAGTGTGGTAGACTTGTCGTATCCAGATCGCGTGGCCAATTGCAAGCAATGCAGAGGCCCACTCAGGGATGAGACGATCTGGATAATGGCGGGCCACGCGCCATGCCGGGCGATGTCTTTGCCTGGATAGTTTTGCCTTCACGGAGGATGTGACTTTCGATGCCTCACGCCAATACGTTTTCTTCTGCCCCGGACCAATCGTCCTTGCGCTCTGACGACGACATCCTGCTGGATCTCCTGAAAGCCTACGAGAAGGCTTTCGAAACCACGCGCGAGCCCGACCTCAAGGCTCTCTGCCGTGATTACCCGCATCTGTTCGAGAAACTGCGTGACAGCATCCTGCGACGCGACGTCGGCAGCTTCTATGTCGATGAAACCGTGCACGTTTCCCCAGCCAGTCATGCCAGTAGCGGCATCACGGCGGTTTCTCAGACAGCGCGTTATGTCGATCTCGATAAACCCAAAGCCGGGGCGATGGGCATCGTCTACACAGCCCAGGATCCGGAGTTCGGCCGCGAGATCGCTGTCAAAGTGATGCAGCCGACGCTGGTGGGGAATCCTCTCGCGCTGCGTCAGTTCCGTGACGAAGCCTGCATCACCGCTTTGCTCGACCACCCGGGCGTTGTGCCGATTCTGGGGATGGGAAAGGTCGCGGGGACGGAGCAACCGTTCTACAGCATGCGTCTTCTCCGAGGATCGAGTTTCAAGGATGCGATCGAGGATCTGTATCGAACGGGGCCGGAGTCGGTCTTTCGACAGGAAGCAAAGTTTGTGCAGTTTCGACGGCTGCTCTCGGCGTTCATCTCGATCTGCAAGACGATCGACTATGCGCACCAGCGAGCCGTGATTCACTGCGATCTGAAACCCGCCAACATTCACATCGGCCGTCACGGCGAAGCGATCGTTCTCGACTGGGGCCTGGCGCGCAAGTACAGCCGGCAGCAGCATCATGTGCAGTCGCCTGAGGTGAGCGTACTGCTGCCGACGGCTGATGATCAGTCGTCATCAGTCTCTGGGGGAACGCCGATTTTCATGAGCCCGGAGCAGGCGGGTGGCAATACGCAGCTGGGGCCTTCATCGGATATCTACGGGCTCGGTGCGATCCTGTTTGTCCTGATTACGGGTGATTACCCGGTCCAAAAGGATCTGCCGGGGAGTGTCGTCCTAGAGAATGTCCGCAATCACAAATTGCGCCTGGCGAAGGAACTCAACCCCGCGGTTCCTGTCGACCTGGAAGCGATTTGTCGCAAGGCGATGAGCTTCTCGCCTGGAGAACGCTATCCAACCGCCATGGGACTTGCCGAAGATCTCGAACGCTACCTTGATGACCTGCCGGTGCAGGCGCGGGAGTATTCGTGGCGTGAGAAGTGGCAGCGGCAGCTGAAGCAGTATGCCGCGATGGTCGTGCTCGGGGCGGGGTCGTTATTGATACTGCTGGTGATGGCTTCGATCGGCCTGTTCGCGTTGAGGCAATCCTCGGCATCGGAACATCAAGCGAAGCTGAGAGCGCAGCAGGCGCTTCTCGATTCCACACAGATGACCGCAGAGATGACGTCTCGCTTGATTTCCAAGTTGACGGAAGAACGTGTTCGGGCTGCAACGCTGTTTGGCAAAGACCCCGAAATCGTGCAGTGGTTGACGACGATCAATCAGCCCGATCCTACTCCGGATGACCAGCAGAAGATTCAGGACTTTCTGTATCAGTTGAAAAATCGCGATCGAATCTTCAGTGATCAGGATTCCTGGAGTTTCTTCGATGCGAAGGGAATTCAAGTGGCGCGGGTCCCTGAGAGCAAGACCATCGGCACCAGCATGGCCCACCGGGATTACTTCACGGGAAACGGCCGAGAACTCGAACGTGGTGGGAACCCGGAGTTCAAGCACATCGAACAGACATATCAATCAATCGTTTTTCGCAGTTACGCAGACAACACCTTCAAAACGATGATCTCGGCACCAGTTTTCGGGCCAGGGCTGCCAGGGCAGAAGCCGTTTCTGGGAGTGGTCGGAATCGCGGTTAGCCTGAAAGACTTGATCGCCGAGTGTAAGAGTGCCGCCAACGGGTCACAGGAGTTTCTGATCATCGACTTCCGCCCGACCCGTATTGAAGAACTGACGGTCGAAGGAACAATCCTCTATCACTCCGCCACGGTCGCATCTCACAGCACCCAGGAACTCTCGGCTGCGGATTTCCTGCGACCACAAGAGCTGGAGCGACTCAAGAAACTCGTTGCCCAATCCCGTTCGGGGGGGCGGCGAGGCGGCGAAGTTTATCTCGTCGAAGATTTCTACGACCCTGCCACACAAAAGACGGCCGATGTGGCGTTCTCGCCAATCTCGAGCTCGAATCATGGTCGGGAGATGGACTGGGGGATTGTTGTTTACTCGGCTGAGTAGATCCGCCGTTTGACATCGCTCACCGTGAAGAGCGTAATCGTCTCATAGGGGTTTTTCTCGCCAATTTCGGCTAAGCAGGCGAGATGGGAGTTGGCGAGGACAGCGAGCGAGGAGTAAGCAGAGGGGCCTTCGTAAAGCGGAATGGTTCCGTTCCATGATTGACCATCATTCGGACTGACGATCAGGGTCAGGTTGACACGTTTGGATTCATGATACGGGGCCGCGAAGACGATGAGTCCAGGTTTGTCGATTGTTGGCCAGCTGGCGCGGAGGAGGCTTGCCTGGCAAACGGGAGAGACGAGTGCCTGGGCGTCTTTGATTTCGCTCCAGGTTTGGCCGCCGTCCTTGCTGATGGCTTGGGCGCGACAGCCTTTGCCGCGGTAGGAGCGCATGTCGAGGATGAGGCTGGAGTCGTTGCCGATTTCGACGACCTGGCATTCGTTCATGCCGGGGGCGAGAGGCTCGCTGATGTTCCATGTATCGCCATGGTCGTCGCTGTAGATGACGTGTGAGCCGAATTCCCAGCCTCGTTTGTTGGCTTCTTTAGAGACGTCGTAGGCGTGATCACACGGAATGACTAAACGTCCTTTGTGTGGGCCATGTTCGATCTGGATGCCAATGCCGGGGCCGGTGGCGTACCAGGTCCAATCGGGGCGTTTGGTTTGTGAGGTGATGTCGACCGGTTTGGACCAGGTCTTGCCGTGGTCGTCGCTGAAGGACTGCCAGACAGTTCTACTCGACTCTGCGGTGCGGGCGATGATCTTCGATTCGGTATCCGTTCCGAGGTTGAAGGTCATCAGGAGATGAAGGCGACCGGTGCTGCGATCAAGGACCGGGCAGGGGTTGCCGCAGGTGTTGTCGGCGTCTTTCCAGACGACCTGTTGCGGTGACCAAGTCTGGCCGTTGTCACTGGACGACTTCATGAGGAGGTCGATGGCTCCCGCGTCCCCTTGTCCGCCGCGACGACCTTCGCAGAAGGCGAGGAGTGTGCCGTCGGCTGCGGTGATTAACGAGGGGATGCGGTAGGTGTGATAGCCGTCGGTTTGGGATTTCCAGAGGACTTGCTTTTGGATGTCGTCAGCGAGAGATGTTGCGGGAATAAGGATGGCGATAATGGCCAGAAGCAGCAGTGGGGTGAGCGTTCGCATGAGTGAGTCCTGCGTGGAATGGTGAGTGGGTGTGAATTCACCATAACCATGCAGGCCTGGAATGCAAAGAGAGAAGTGACATGAGTGATGTATGACGCGAGAGGGAGGCTCAGACGTCGTTTCGCCCTGACGGATGAAGACATGCCGTGGACACTCTTCCGGTCGCATGAACTACGTCGCACATCCTGTGTCGGAATCGGCGAAAGGGGAAGTTACTTCTTCTGCTTTTTCGGGTCCTTTGCGGTCAGTTCAATGGTGAGCTGATTCTTCCCCGGTGCGACGGAGACGGTGCAGTTCCCGGGCTGACGATAAAAAGCCGGGACTTGCGGTTTTGGCGCTGGCTTTCCGGGAGGCTGGGAGTTATCGATCGTCACGCCGAACTCACCGGGCGGGAAGCCTTTGTTACGGCCAACGTAGTAAAGCTCGAACTCACCTTTTTCATTTGTACCTCCGCTGGCAGGACGGCCGCCAGCAAGAGGAGTAAAGATGACAGCGGCGCGGGGTATGGGGACTCCATCGAGCAAGATCACTCCAGAGACGTAGGCGAGTTCAGGACCTCCATTTCCACAACCGGAGATAAAAAACACAAAAATGAGGAAAACAATTATTCGTGACGAATGTTGAATAGTGAGTTGCGGGTTAATTGAGAAGTTGATGGAAGATGATGGAGTTTGCATGGCGAGAGGTTCCTGGAATAAGGAATGAAATGATCTCGACAACCAGGCGGCGGTGCTTCGAAATGGCGAGTACGAAATACCAATGGGGGACATCTCTAGTGCACCTCAGAGAGAGGGAACATCAAGACGGGCCTTGCATAGGACAAAGAAAAACGCAACCAGACGTGCAGATGTCTGAAACGCGGAGAATCGCGGCGGGCATCCAGGATGCCAGCCGCGTCTACGTCTTTTCGAAAAGTAGAATGTCCGCGCGGGACGGTGAGACAGAGCGTCTTAAACGGACAGTGGAACAGGACGCTCTCGAGAACGGATGGAATGGTCAGAGACAGGGCATACGATTTGGTTGGTCAAAACTGGCCAACAGCCATCCCGTCGTTTCTGTGAAGCAGCTTTTCAAACATTGAACCGTCGAATTCACCGTCAACGCGATGATCGATGTTCTCGTTAATGAAATGGACGGATCCATCAGCGAAGACGAACTGCGCTCCCCCTTTATGCAGGCTGGAATACGCGTATCGGCACATTGACCAGATGGCGTTGGGGTCGCCGCCGTTAGGCTGGTCGTGGTTGATCAGGAAACCACCCGAGCCGATGACCAGCCCGGAGTTCCACTGGCCCCATTCTTTTTTATGTCCGAAGGGTGAGGCACCGACACAGTCAAAGACGACCCCACTGGTAGGACTATGGGCAAATGAGGTGCGTTCACCGACCGCGATCGTATTGCTCAGGCCGTCCGTGACATCACGGAATCGGATGACGGTATTAAAGCCGAAAAGGCCATTGAAGCTACTGGGATTGGAAGCGATGTAATCACTGGGAGGTCCCCACCAGGGCTGACCCCAATAGCGGTGAGTGGAGTGGTTGCCGACGTAGTTGGAGCGGATGGTGGCGGTATTGTTATTTCCGTTTGCTTCGGTGAAATCGGCCCATAAGAGACTGCCAAAGCCATCTGGATAGTTGGTGATGAGGGCATCCGCCGAGTCGCTGGGGCAACGGAAGACGGAGATGGGCTTTTGCATCTGGTCGATAATGAGCCGAGTGTTGCTGCCGCTGGTGTTGGCTGCTGAGCCTGGCTGGAGGCAATCTCCCAGCGTATTGGGACCTGGCTTCATGAGGTCGAAAAGAGAAGCCTGTTCAAGCTGAGGGAGAATCATGGCCGACCAGGCCCATAGAGAGCCATTTACCTGGGAGATGTCGACGGATCCGGGAGGAAGGGTCGAATAGGTATCGTGATAGTTGTGAAGTGCCAGACCGAGTTGTTTCAGGTTATTCTTGCAGGTACTGCGCCTAGCGGCTTCACGTGCCTGTTGTACAGCGGGGAGCAGAATGGCGACGAGCGTTGCGATAATGGCAATCACAACGAGAAGTTCAATGAGTGTAAACGCAAAGCGGCTGCGAAGTGTCATAGCGATGTCTCACGTCAAGAGAAATGTAATACTAACGGTAGTGAGCGCCGACAGGAGATGTGTTCAGATTCTTGGACAACGATTCGCGAGCATTCTTTGGATGGTTGCAATCGAGTATTTTTTTCGGACGGCTTCCTTTCTGTTTTTGAGAATGTGAACATTCGGACTCACTTAAAAGCGAGTCGGCGAATACGGTAACGGATCGATGTGCGTCGGTTCTTTGAGGATCATTTCTTTGACGAGGCGGCCGGTGGCGGTCGCGAGGGAGAGGCCGAGCATGTTGTGGCCGGTGGCAAGCCAGGTGTTGGAGAAGCGTGGAGTCTGGCCGATGATGGGGAGGCTGTCCCAGGTCATGGGGCGCCAGCCGTACCAGGTTTCGAGCTTCTGGTCGGTGAAGGGGGTGATGAGGTAGGGCTTGGCGGAGTCTTGCAGTTGCTGGATGCGGTGAGCAGGGATTGACTCGTCGTAGCCTGAGAACTCCATCATCGAGCCGAGGCGGTAGGTGTTTTCAAAGGGGGAGACACCGACTTTGTGCTCGGGGAAGAGCATCGGGTACGACGGGCAGGGCTCGGGGCGTGTCATGGTGACGGAGTAGCCTTTGCCGGGTTCGATCGGGATTTTGCATTCGAGGGTCGAGGAGAGCTTCGTGCTCCAGGCGCCGGTCGCGAAGACGACGGCGTCGACAGGGAGTTCGCCCTGGGAGGTTTCCAGATGCGTGATGCGGCCGGAAGATTTCTTGACGCCGGTAAGCAGGCAGTTTTCACGAAACTCCACACCGCGACTCTTCAATGAGCTCACGAGTGACTGATTGAGTTGCGACGGGTTGACCGACGCATCGCCGGGGTAGAGAAAGGCACCGGCGAGACCTGGCTTGAGGGCGGGTTCGAAGGTGGCCAGTTCGCTGCCGTTCATACGGGTGGCGGTGACGCCGAAGTTGTCAGTGAGGAAGCTGTCGGTCTTGGCGAACTCGTCGAAGCCGTGGTCGGTTCTGAGGACGTAGAGGAGTCCGTTCGTCTTGAACTGGCAGTCGAGTTGTTGAGCGGCGATGAGACGTTTGTATTCGTCGAGCGATGAATCGAGAATCGCTTTGAGGGCCACTCCGGAAGTAAGCATCTGGCGTTCGGTGCAGCGTCGGGCGAACTGCCACATCCAATTGACGAGGGCGGGGCTGAAGCGTGGTTTGACGGAGAAAGGAGCCTTCGGATTGAACAGAGATTTGATCGCCAGCGGGATCGCGGCGGGCTCTGTCAGCGGGAGGACGTGACTGGGGCAGATGTAGCCACAGTTTCCATGTGAGCAGGCAGCAGCGATCGTGCTCTTGTCGATGAGCGTGACTTTCAGCCCCGCATCCACGAGGTAATGAGCGACCGTGAGGCCGATGATGCCTCCACCGACGATTGTGACCGATTCAGGATGAGCGGCTGCGATCATGGGAGTTTTGTTGTGAGTGTGGGTTGTTGAAGAGTGGAAACAAAATGCGCTGTCGCGGGGTTACGAATGGGAGTCTAATAGTGCCTATGCATCACCCTCATCCGCCCTTCGGGCACCTCCTCCTCTCCAGGGAGAAGGGACGAAATGCTGCTCCCCTCAATGGAGAAGGGACGTTCGGAATGAAGTATCGAGCTGCCCTCGTGAAGTCCGTGAGTTTATAGAAAGGTTTCTGGCGCGATGCCCTCATCCGTCAGCGAAGCGCTGCCACCTTCTCCCGGGGGGGAGAAGGGTGTTATCGGGTGGGGAAGGGGTCGCCGGGTTGGCGGATCAGGGTGGCTTCGCTGACGATGAAGGCGCGGCCGGTGATGCGAGGAATCACTCGCCCCTGCAAGTCGTGACGGTAGGTCGCCTGGAAACTGGAGCCGATGATGCTTTCCTGGACCCAGGGTTGATCTGGAGCCAGTATGCCATCGGCTGCCAGGCAGGCGACTTTCGCGCTCGTACCGGTGCCGCAGGGGGAGCGATCGTACTCGCCGCCGGGACAGTAAACATAGTTGCGACTGTGAGCTTCCGGGTGTTCTGCGGGGCCGAAGAACTCGACGTGATCGATCTCCGCGCCGTTGTCGCCTGTGATGCCGAGGTCGCGCAGACGATAGCGGACTTTGTCAGCGGCGTCGGTCAGCTGGCGGACGTTTTTGATGTTGAGATCGAACGGGGCATTCTTGGCCAGAAAGAACCAGTTGCCGCCGTAGGCGACATCGCCAGTGACCTGGCCGAGGCCTTCGACGTCGATCATGATGTCTTTGGTTTTGCGGTAGCTGGCGACGTTCTCGATGGTGACCTGATTGGGCGAGAGAACATTCACCTCGACGATGCCAACAGGCGTTTCGATACGTTGAACCCCGAGTCCGATGCGACCAAGATGGTAAAGCGTCACAGCGAGACCGATTGTGCCGTGACCACACATGCCGAGGTAACCGGCGTTGTTGAAGAAGATCACAGCGGCGGCGCAACTCGAATCGGTCGGCTCGCACATCAAGGCACCGACGACGGCGTCGTAGCCGCGTGGCTCGAGGATGATGAGGCGACGGAAGCCATCGTGCTGAGTGCGGAAGATCTGCAGGCGCTCGGCCAGTGAGCCAGATCCCAGATCCGGTCCGCCGCCGAGGACAACGCGGGTTGGCTCGCCTTCGGTATGGGAATCAATCACACGGATGCGCTGTGTGTTGGAGGTAATCATGTGTTTGCTCCTGGCCACTTGCTCCACCATGATTTGAACTGCGTCCACTGACCCGTCAGATAGTCCTTCTGACTTGGCGAGAGGGCGTCGGTCTTGTTGAAGTGGTGTTCGTATTCTGGATTGCCTTCGAGGACCATCAGGTGCTTGTAATGCAGGACGAGGTCCGGGCCTTCGTCGAAGGTGGAGAGGACCTTGAGGGCTTCGTCGAGTTCGAGAGCGAGCTTACGGGCCGACGGATCTCCGTCAGCGGCTTGCAGGCAGAGTTCGACCAGACGCAGGCATTGTTTGGGAAGTGCGTTGCCGACGCCCGTGATGGCGCCGGAGGCATTGCAGCGGACGATGCCGTGGAAGACCTGGGTATCGACACCGGCCATCAGGACGAGTTCCGAGTCGATGCCCGTGATGTGTTCGGCGGCATAGGAGAGAGAGGCAGCCCCGCCGAACTCTTTGAAGCCGACGAGGTTCTTATGGCTATCTCGCAGTTCGAAGAAGAGGTCGGCTTTTGTTTCGAAGCCGTAGTACGGGCTGTTGTAGATGACGGCAGGGACATCTCCAGCGGCTTTGAGGATCTCGGAGAAGTGAGCTTTCTGAGCGACCTTGGACGTTCCGCGAGAAAGAACGCGCGGAATAACCATCAGGCCAGCGGCACCGACTTCGCGGGCATGTCGGGCATGAGCGGCAGCGAGTCGTGGGTTCTGGGCACCGGTTCCGACGACGACGGGCACGCCTGCTTCGCAGAGCAGACGGACCCCTTCCTGGCGCTCACCATCGGTCAGCAGGGGCCAGTCGCCCATGGAACCGCAGTAAACGACGGCGGACATGCCGAGGTCAATGAGTTCTTTGCCCTTCTTGACGAGGGCGTCGTAGTTGATCCCGCCATCGGCGTGGCAGGGGGTCATCAGTGCGGGAATGCAACCTTGGAAAACGTGCGAGCGTGGCATGGGATTTTTGTATTTGGGTTAGAGACGAAGTGGATGAGTTTAAGTGAAAAAGATGTGGATTAACGGTCCGCACAGCGGACCCTACAAATCATAGAAACGCCATTCGGGGAAGCCTTCGGTTGTGAGTTTCTCTTCTAGGAGGATGGCTTTGACGGCTTTGTTCGGGACGGAGTTTTGGTACAGAATCATGTCGTGAAAGTCTTTATCGGTCATTTTCCCCGTGTCGACCAGTTGCTTACGCAGGTTCATGATCTGCAGGCCGCCGAGCATGTAAGCTGCCTGATAGAGAGGACCATAGGCCCCTTCCACGGAGCGACGAACTTCTGCGGTCGCGTTGCGTTTGTTGTGGCCGACGTTCTCAACGAGGAATGCGACCGCTTCATCGGCGGTCATCTGGCTGAGGTGATACTTGAGGGAGAAGATGATGCGGGCACAGCGGTGTGAACGCCAGAAGAGCATACCCATGCGGTCTTCCGGGGTCTTGCCGAAGTCGAGATCCCACAGCAGCATTTCCCAGTAGAGAGCCCAGCCCTCGACTTGGAACGGCGTGCGGAAGAGCTGGCGGTGCGGTCGATAACGGTCAGCCATGTAAAGCTGCAGGTGGTGACCGGGGATCAGTTCGTGATGGACCGTGGCGCGGGAGAAGTGAATGTTGTTCCCCTGCATGCTCATCAGCTTGTCGGCGTGAGCCATCTCTTGAGTCGGGAAGGAGACGCTGATGGTTTCCCCCCCGGTGAAGTACGGATTCACGCGTTGACGTTGCGGCGTCATCATCTCCATCTGCCAGAGCATTTTGCAGACTTTAGGAATGGTCACGAGGTCGCGCTGTTCGATGAATGCGACCGCTTCTTCGGCGAGCTCTTTGATGAGCTTAGGCTGATCGCCGGGAGGAACGTGGCGTGTTTCGACTTCGGTCAGGGCAGCATGCCAGTCATCGCCGTAGCCCATTTCAGCGGCGGCTTTTTTCATCTCGTTGTGACACCACACGAGTTCGCGTTCGCCGATCTGGATCAGCTCTTCGGGAGTGTAGTCGATCATCTCGAGCTTGAGTTCAGCAAGCAGAGCATCGCGGCCGATGGGCTGGCCGATGATCGGATCGTTGTCGGAAGTGCCGACGGAAATGCCACGCAGGGAGGCCCGGTAATCGGCGATCGCTTTGACGACTTTCGAGTTGGGTTCGCTCAGCCACCAGCTGAATTGCGGGTCGTAGGAATCACGGAACGAGTACCAGCGTCGAAGTCCGCGGTCGAGGTCATCAAGAACATAGCCTGCATGCATGGCGACGAGCGGATCAGCTGTCACGGTCTTGTTTTTGACCGCTTTGTCGGCGTCGGCAATCGCAGCAGACAGTGAGGTCATCACGTCTGCGGTTTTGATTGGATCGACGGGTTCAATCTTGCGGAGCGAATCGTAAAGTTCCCAGATGGTCGGTGCGAACGGGAGAAGCTTGCTGGCGGCTTCGTTTTTGGACTGTGTTTGTGAAAGCAGCGAAAGTTCGTGATCGAGCTTATTGCGAAGGAGGTGATAATCGACCTGACCTTCGAGATCGAGAGCGTTGAAGTCGGCGTCCTTGAGACGCTGGATCCATTCGTTGGTGAAGGTGCGACAGGCATCCAGGCGAGCCGGGGAAAAACGCATGTCGTAGAAGCGACGCAGCAGGCCGTAGTCTTCGCTGTAGCGATGGATCATGGATCGCATCGGGCTGGAAGAATCGTCGCGAAAGGCTTCGATCTCGAAGACTTTTGACATGGGGGCCGACTTGGCGTCGTCACCCGCCCGCAGGGGAGCAGCAAGAGATGCTCCCAGAAGGCAGGTGAAAAACAAGGCGGCGTGGTGGTGAGAAACAAGCATGGAGGTGACCTGTGTTCAACGCGAGAATTCAGAAACTGTTGACTGCGTGAATGATAACGTCACGGAATCTTAATTTCGAAATGATGAGATGATTCTGTGACGGAAAATGGTTCGGGAGATTTGTAGTCACCGGGAGGAATCGGCTTGCTGGTGACTGTGGACTTGCCCGAGGCAGCTGCCTGTGAAGGAGGTTGTGGACCGCCGTAGGTAATGTGAACCTCGTGAGTGCCCACAACTGCCCCCATCTTGTCTGCAGAATACTTCAGATCGAAGTGACCTGTCGAATCTGTTTTTGCAGACGATGATCGTCCCGATTGCGGATAGAAGGTCACCAGAGCGTTGGAGAGTGGCTGTCCCTGGAGCGTCACCACACCATCGACAGGAATAATTTCAAGCCCTGAGCGTGGTCCGCATCCTGACAGCATGGCCACAACGAAGAGCAGGCCAAAAGTTGGAATTCGATGAGAAATGGGAGCAATCGACATTGTCTGTCTCGATGAAGCAGGGAGAAAAAATTGGAGTCGCGTAAAGGTCTTGATGAATTGCCCGGCATCCGAATTTGATGCCGGGCAATTTAATGGGCAGAACAATGATTAGAACTCGCCAATGACCGAGCCATCAGCACGATCCATCAGAGCGGTGTAGGTTCCGAAGTAAATGGTTTCGGAGATGAATCGGACAGAGCCATCTGCGAGTACGAACTGTGCACCGCCTGCGTGAGCAGAACGAAAGGCCGTGTTATTATACTTGACGATGTCGCGTCCCCAGTCAGCCCATTCACCCGTCCAGTTCATGACGGTGGCGTTGATCGGGAAAGAGGTGACAACGTGATTGCCGTTATAGCTGTCGATGCTGGAGGTCTGGCATGACCACAAACCGCTGGTGTTGTAGCTGGCGCGGTAATCACTGGTCTTGTTGTAGAAGTCCGATTGTTCCCCCAGAGCGATCGTGTTACTGGTCCCATCGGTGATGGTGGCGAAGTTGACTTTCTTGCCATAGAAGCGGGCAAAGCCTTGACGAGTAATGAATGGCAGAACGCCGTTATCGGCCATGTAACCGCCCCACTCCCAGGTGACGCCACTGGCGACTGTTGAAACCGTTCCGCCCTGGAATGAGCTACCACTGTTAGCGGCGTAGTCCGAGATTTGAACATTGATTGTTGCCGGTGCACCGAGAGCTTGAGAGCCAGGAGTCGTCGGGTAGCTGGCGGTCTGCGGGAGGGGGCTGGAAGGACAGTTGAAGACCGGCATCTTCGAATCATTCATGACCTGCCAGGCACGAACGGGGGCAGTCCAGTCGGCATTCCAGTTATCGAAGTTATTGTTGACCATCGGAGCTGCGTCATAAGCAGCACCTTGTTCGAGATAGGGCATGAGACGGACCATCCATGATGGCTGACGAGACCAGCCACTGGAGTTGTAAACTTCACCGACACCCGCAGGGGGCATGTTGTTGTAAACGTCGTGATAGTTGTGAATCGCCAGGCCCATCTGCTTGAGATTGTTGGAGCAGCTGGAACGTCGAGCTGCTTCACGGGCCTGCTGAACAGCTGGCAGTAGAATGGCGACAAGGACCGCGATGATGGCAATGACCACCAGTAACTCAATCAGGGTAAAGCCAGATCTGGTTTTTGAAGACATGAGACGCTCCCGAGAAAAATAACTCGAAGAAAGGTATCTACAGCGTTGCGCGCCGCTGAAGAAGGGAATATGCCGGGGCACTTCTCCTTTACCATAGGCAGGTCATATGCCGCTCACCTAGTAAAATGAGTTCTTCGAGATCTGAATCGGGAGACTTGTCATGCTTCGTTAAAGCGATTGCCGAAATCTGACAATTTCTTAAATGCTCTGGAGAGGTTTCAGTGATCAATGGAAGCGAATGCGTGTGTAAGTTCTACGCACATTTGATTGAATATGCTCACATGCGCGTCATTTTATACGGGGTATTTCGACCATCAATGACTTCAACAACATTTGACTTTGCCCCAATGCAGACGAATTGCTCGGCATTTGGCATCATGCTGGAGACCATTCCGATTGGAGAAAATCTTCTTAGGGTCTGACGAGTTTTGACAAAAAACTTTGAGTTGCACAAAGGGGCAGAATTGAAGTTTGCATTGCCGGGGTTTGTACGGCGACGATACTGTGAATTCGATTTTTCCCTCATCGCAATTCCCTTGAAAAGACGGGAGTCCAAGGACACGTGATCAAAGTCGGTCTAACACTTTGTGTGCTCTGTCTGTGCTGTCTGGCAGTGACGGGGAATTGTGTAATCGCTCAGGAACACCCCGCAAATATCGTCCTTATTCTCGCTGACGATCTCGGGTATGGCGAACTTGGCTGCTACGGACAACAGAAGATCCGCACTCCGAATATTGATCGACTCGCCTCGCAAGGTGTTCGGTTCACACAGCATTACAGCGGAGCTCCGGTCTGTGCGCCTGCTCGCTGTGTGTTGATGACGGGGCAACATCTGGGGCATGCTGAGATTCGAGGGAACCAACAAGCTAAGAAACTGTTCCCTCAATTCAAGGAAGGACAGCATCCTGTCAGTCAAGAGGTCGTCACCCTGCCAATGGTTTTAAAGCAGGCGGGCTTTGTGACAGGTGCGTTTGGAAAATGGGGACTGGGTCCAGTCGGCAGTACGGGAAGCCCGGCCGCCAAAGGGATCGATGAGTTCTTCGGTTACAACTGCCAGGCGGTTGCTCATAGTTATTTTCCTCGCCACCTGTGGCGGAATGAGGAGATGATTGTCATCAACGAGCGACCGATTCCCGGGGCTCAACGACAACCTGATGGCGAGGTGACCATCGAAACCTGGCAGGGGACCAACTATGCTCCGGCGCTCATGATCGACGAAGCGGAGCAGTTCATTGGCAGGCATGCTCGCGAGCGGTTCTTTCTGTATCTGCCGTTCGTCGAGCCGCATGTATCGCTTCAGCCGCCACTGGCCTCGATTGATGAGTATCCATCTGACTGGGATACGCAACCTTACCGCGGCGGCAATGGATATCTGCCTCATCCCCGTCCCCGGGCTGCTTACGCGGCGATGATTTCCGATCTGGATCGCCATGTCGGGCGTGTTCTGCAGTCATTGGAAAAACATGGGCTAACGGAGAAGACCCTGGTTATCTTCACCAGCGACAACGGCGCGACTCACGAGGGGGCGGGTGAGCCACAGTTTCACATCGGCGGTGCCGATCCGAAGTTCTTTCAAAGCACGTCCAACCTCAAAGGCTACAAAGGCAGCGTCTATGAAGGAGGCATTCGCGTGCCGATGATCGCGAAGCTGCCGGGAGTGATTGATGCCGGTTCAACAAACGAGACACCCTGCTATTTTGCAGACTGGTTCCCGACCCTCTGCGCAGCCGTTGCGGTCACCCCGCCAGAGAATCTGGATGGGACAAGTCTTTGGAAAACCATCACCTCGAATTCTCCATTGGAGCGGACAAAGCCGATGCTCTGGTTCTACCCTGAGTACGGCGGACAGGTCGCTGTCCGTCTGGGAGACTGGAAAGTTGTGCGTCGAGGTTTGAAGACGAAGAAACCAGGCGGCTGGGAAGTTTATCACATCGTCGATGATCCGTCAGAAGCTCATGATCTGGCGCCGACTCATCCTGAATTGATTCAACAGGCGATCGACATTCTCCAGCGGGAAGTCACGCCGAATCCCGTTTTCCCGATGGAAGTTCCTACAGACATGTCATGAAACATAATGGTTGCGATCTGCCTCGATCGACCACTTGCATTTACGTTCGAAGGATACACTGATGGTCCGTGTCGCTTTGCTCTCTCTCGTGTTCGCGATTTCCCTGACCTCCAGCATGACATTCGCGCAGGGCACCAAAGCCGATTACGAACGCGCTGACCGCTGGGGGGAGATGATGCGCGGCAAGGCGACCAATGCCACGCTGATGCCCAGCTGGATTGGACGGACGGCCTCGTTCTGGTTTCGACATGAACCCCTTCAGGGTGAGTTCGAGTACTTACTCGTCAAGGCAGGAGACACCAAGCCTGTCCCTGCATTTGATCATGCGGTCCTCGCTGACAAGCTCTCAGAGGCGCTGAAGAAAGAGATCAGTCCGTCGAAGATGTCACTTTCCTTACTGTCCTTCAACGATGACTTCACGACCGTCGACCTGACCTGCGAAGACAAACGCTTCAAGTATGACATCGCCTCTGCCAAACTGGAGCCAATTGAGCATCAACCTCCACGCGGCGAACGACCGAACCGTCGTCGCGGCGGCGGTGGCGAACGCAGAATTCAGGATGCTTCGCGCAGCCGAACGTCGTCCGATAAATCATTCACGGTCGATGTCAAAGACAAGTCGATCATCCTTAAGGATGAACTACTGGGCGATGAGAAAGCTGTCTGGAAGCTCGACGTCGAGACGTCGGGAGAGTGGATTTCTCCCGACGTTTACTGGTCTGCCGATCAAACCCATTTCATCGCCATGGTGACCAAGCCCGGCGGGGATCGCAAAGTCTATTATGTCGAGTCATCGCCTCGCGATCAGCTTCAACCCAAGCTGCATTCGTACGACTACCTCAAGCCCGGAGACGATACTGAGCAGAAGCGTCTCGTCCTTGTCGATGCCAAGACGGGCGACGCGAAGGCGATCAACAACGAACTGTACGCCAACCAATGGAGCCTGGATGAATTCCACTGGAGCCCTGATGGCAGCGAACTTCGCTTCTCACTGAACCAGCGTGGACATCAGGTCTTTCGTGTGCTCGGCCTCGATGTGAACACCGGCAACGTGCGGACCATCATCGATGAGCAGAGTCCGACGTTTCTTGACTGGGCTTACAAGCGCTATCTGTTTCATCTGCGAGACACCGATGAATACGTCTGGGCGTCGGAGCGCGATGGCTGGCGTCATCTGTATCTGTACGACGGGAAGACTGGCCAGGTCAAATGCCAGCTGACGAATGGCGAATGGGTCGTGCGCGATGTCATCAAAGTCGACGAGAAATCACGCGAGATCGTCTTTGACATGGGTGGCTATCATGCCGAGCAAAGTCCTTACTACAAGCAGGTCGCCCGCATTAACATGGACAGCAAAGATCTGACCCTGCTGACGGAAGGGGACGGGTCTCACTCGACGACCTTCTCTCCCGATGGTTCTGTCCTGGTGGATACCTGGTCGCGCGTTGATCTGGGCCCGGTCCATGTGTTGCGTGATGCGAAGACCGGCAAACAGATCTGTGAACTGGCCAGCTGCGACATGACGGCGTTGAAGGAGGCTGGCTGGGTCGAACCGGAACGATTCGTTTCGAAAGGTCGCGACGGCAAGACTGATATCTACGGAGTCATCTATCGCCCTTCGAACTTCGATGCGAGCAAGAAGTATCCGATCATTGAGTGGATCTACGCCGGTCCTCACGGCTCGCATTCCCCGGTGACGTTCTCCTCTGCTCCGCGTCAGCAATCGATAGCGGAACTCGGTTTCGTCGTTGTCTCGTGTGACGGCATGGGGACGTCGGATCGCTCGAAGGCGTTTCATGATGTTGCCTGGAAGAATATCGCGGATGCAGGTTTCCCCGATCGCAAGCTCTGGATCACCGCCGCTGCGTCGACTCGTCCCTGGATGGATCTCAACCACGTCGGCATCGGCGGTGGCTCTGCTGGCGGACAGAATGCCATGCGAGCCTTGATTGATCACCACGACTTCTATCACGTCGCGGTCGCGGACTGTGGCTGTCACGATAACCGCATGGACAAGATCTGG
>SXPC01000069.1 GCA_005778225.1 Planctomyces sp.
CTGATCCTGATGGATATTCAGATGCCGGTCCTGGACGGGCTCACCGCGACACGCATGATTCGCAACATGCCGGATTCTGCCAAGTCGAACATCCCGATCATCGCATTGACCGCCCACGCGATGCCGGGTGATAAGGATAAGTGTTTGAAAGCGGGTGCCAATGAATATCTTACCAAACCAATTGACACTTTTGAGCTCATCGACAAACTGGAACAGGTTTACCAGTCTGCTAATGGATGTGCCCAACCTTACCTTCCTCGCGAAAGGACTGCGAAGTTGAATACCTCACCACGAGAACAGGCCGTTATGAGAAGTGGCCACTTCCGTAACGGAAAGCGAGACGAGCCAGTGGATTTTCGCGACGACCGAGTCCTTGAGCGTATGGGGGGCGATCAACAGCTTCTGAATACGATCATTGAGATGCACCTCAAAGAATCACCACAACTGCTTCAAAACGCAGAAGAGGCAATTCAGTCGTCAGATGAAGAGAGCGTGACTCGAAATCTTCATAGCCTCAAAGGACTCGTCTCCAATTTCGATATTGAAGAGTTCATTGCACGCCTACAGAATGCCGAGTCAATGGCAAGGGATGGTCGTTTGAGCGAAGTCAAACATGAGATTCCGGCTCTCACCAACGATCTGGAACTACTCAACAAAACACTACAAAGTTATTTGCTATCGCATACCCCGATCCCACCTACCGTGAAAAATGTTGCTGGCCGCTGATGAACTTGCTGCGACTTTTAAAAGGGAGCATAGACGCATTCGTCTGTGCTCCCTTTTTTACGCATGACGGGTAAGACGGTCATTCGAACAATAGCCACGAATCAGTTCAATTAATTTATCCAACACGATGGGCTTGGAGAGATAATCGGTGCAGCCTGCGCTGATGCACTTTTCACGATCTCCAGTCATCGCACCCGCTGTCAACGCGATGATCGGAATCTGGATGCTTCTTGACCTCAGTTCTTGCGTCGCCGCATAGCCATCCATGACGGGCATCTGCATATCCATCAGGATGATGTCGTATGGCTCGCCCCGCTCATTCGCGGCGACTGCTTCCTCGACGGCGAGATCCCCCCGTTCGACAATCATAACCTTCGTTGAAACGCGTTTGAGCATCTGAGCAAGCATGAACTGAATCGGCTTGCTGTCTTCGGCGACGAGGATACGACAATCAGTCGGCGGCTCGTCATCTCGATCATTCAATTGTGGCAGACGCTCGACAGCCTCGCCTGGCTCGAAGAATGTCACGTCCGCTGGCGTCTTCATTGGTAGCTTCAGTGTGAAGGTACTCCCATTCCCGACCTGACTTTCAGCGTCGATGATTCCTCCCATCAGCCTTGCAAGGCTTTGGCAGATGGTCAGTCCCAGCCCGGTTCCGGATTTGCCTGCTTGTGCAGGGGATTTGATCTGTGTGAAGGCATCGAAAATCCGGCCGAGATGACTGTCTGGAATCCCGACTCCAGTGTCTTCAACGCCGATCGCGATGGTCTCGTAATCGTTCCACAGGATCTGCTGGACCTTGATGTGGATTGTCCCCTGGCTGGTGAACTTCACCGAGTTTCCGACAAGATTGATCAGGATCTGCCGAACCCGCAGAGGATCAATGACGATGCTCGTCGGGAGCCTGGTCAGGTAAGAGACCTTCAGCTCAAGTCCCTTCTCGATCGCCAGTGGCCGCATCAACGATTCGACCGATGAGATGAGTTGAACCAGTGAAAACTCGACTTCATCAATATCGAGCTTGCCTGCTTCGATTTTGGACAAGTCGAGAATGTCGTTCAGAATGTTGAGCAGCAGTTCGCCCTGCTCGCGAATCATCTTCACAACGCCGCTTTGCTCGCCTTCGCGAATGTTCTGATAAAGAGATTCCGCACAGCCGAGAATTGCAGTGAGGGGCGTACGGATTTCATGGCTGACGTGAGCCAGGAACTGGTCTTTGGCACGATTGGCTTCATCGGCGAGGTGGCGTGCTTCTTCGAGAGTGGCTTCGTACTCGATGCGATCGCTGACATCATTCTGAAGGCCGATGTAGTGGGAGACGATCCCATCTTCATCTTCGACGGGCGCGATATGGATATCATTCCAGAACGGCCGACCGTCTTTGCGGTAGTTTAACAGCGTGACGTGGCAGTCCATCTGGTTCTGGATCGCCTCTCGCAGTTGCGCGACGATACTCTGATCGGTGCCCGGTCCCTGGAGGAATCGACAGTTCTTGCCAATCACTTCGTCTTTATGATACCCAGTCAGCATCTCGAAGGCAGGGTTGGCATAGACAATCGGATGCTCAGGACGACGTGCATCAGTGATAAGAACGGAGTTGGTCGCGAAGTCGATCGCGCGCGTGCGGACGCGCAGCATGTCTTCAGTGTAGACCCGCTCGGTAATATCAACGCCGGAGGGAATCAGGTATTCGACATTGCCATCCGCGTCATAAAGAGGGGCAATCATGAAATCGAGAATAACGAGGGCAGCGTTACTCATTTGCGCTTTGACGTCAAAGCGGGCCGATTTCCCATGAGAGGCATCCGCGACGGCGATCTCCAGCTTCTTCTGCAAAGATGGGTCATGTCTCCACCAGTGGCATTCCCATAGCTTTCGTCCCAGGACGTCGCTGAGCTGAAGGCCCGCCGCTTCGAGAGGCGCTCGGTTTGTTTCAAGGACTGTGCCATCCGGGGTTGTCACAGAAACAAACGCGTAAAGGCTGTTGAGAATCCCGCGAACGTGTGCTTCACTCTTCTTGAGTAACTCCTCAGCTTGTTTGTGCTCGCTGATATCAAAATTGATTCCGAACATGCGAACCGGATTGCTAGCCGCGTCTCGCTGGGCGACTCCCTGGCCCGTCATCCAGAAGTATTCTTTGTTCTCGCGTTGGAAGCGGAAGTCGCAGTCGTAGGTCTCTCCCTCTTCAATGGCCTTGGCGACGGAGCTTTCAACCTTCTCGCGGTCTTCCGGATGAATGCGCTCGAAGAACTTATCTGGCGTGATCAAACTATTGGCGGGATACATTTCCAGTAGCGTTTGCTCTTGTTCATCAATGAAAATCTCGCCGGTCTCGAGGTTGTATTCCCAGGTTCCCATCTTCGCTGCCTCCAGTGCAAGCCGAAGACGTTCTTCGTTCTTCTTCAATGCAGCAGCCATCAACTCACGTTCACGGACCTCATTGGCGAGTTTTTTGGAGATGTGTGTAATCTCGTCCGTACGCTGAGCGACTAGTTTTTCGAGCTCGCCGGGGGACCGAAACTTCATCAGCTCGGGCAGAACGTAAAACAGACAGATCGCTGTCGATACAGAAACGATCGCTGTGAACGCTTTGATTGCAGCGGCCAGGCGATAAAGTGGCTCCCAGAAGATCACTGCTTCCATGATATGCGTTACGCCGCATGCGAAAATGAACGCCACGAACAGCACGAGGATATAAGGGAACGGCGTCTCGGGACGTTTTCGCAGATAATACGCCAGCACAAACGGGATCGCGGTATAGGAAAGAAAGATCAGCACATCCGAAAAGATATGGACCCAACCCCAGATCGGCTCTTCACTCCAGCCAATGCCGCATTGCCAGCGGGCTGGAAACCCGTCCGTATCAAACAGCCTCGTAAGCCAACCCATACCCAGAATTTTCCCGGTCTCTTCCTATGAGACAAATCTCGAACGCGCGAGTCATCGCCCTCATCACGTCTTCGCAGAACGTCACTATTCTAACGGGAAAAGCAGAAAGTCTACCAACGAATGTCGTTACATAGAAAAAACCCGCTTTGATGGAAATCAAAGCGGGTTTTTGATGAGTCAAACTCTCGATGGAGAGTCATTGCCCCGTACTGCGGGGCTCACTAGACAGTAGCGCGTCGTCCAAAGATCAGGGACACAATGAACATGATCAGGAAGACAAAGAACAGAATCTTTGCAATTCCCGCAGATGTCCCTGCAACACCCCCGAAACCCAAAGCCGCAGCAATCAAAGCAATCACAAGAAAAGTCAGTGCCCAGCTCAACATGGTAAGCTCCTTTTGAAGAATTAGCCGATCGGGAGTATTGATTCGCTCCCACGCTGGAGACTGTTATGCGAACTCTGTGCCAAAACGCGATGGGGTAATTCAAACAAGCGAATCTGGTCTCACAATCCTCTCATCTACTCCTTATCTATCTAGAGAGGATCGCAATCGCTTGATGTTCTATCAGTCACCGATCCCGAGAACCTAAGAATTGCTCGCTGCGCGAGCAATTGAGTGATCTTGCTCGCTGTCCCCGCGTTCTCATCTGGCGTCGACGCAAATCTCTGTCAAATCACTGTTTGATTGACCTGATTTGTTAAAGAAGTCACCGAAAACCAAGTGTCTGATTGCATGGCATACGAATTGCGTCAGTATGAATGCGTGGTTTACGCCTTCACGAACACGACACTCTATTTGGAGACAGAAATGATTACACGCGAACAACTGCAAGGCCAATGGAACCAAGTCAAAGGTCAGATCCGAGAGAAGTGGGGACAATTCAGTGACGATGATCTCCAGCGGTTCCAGGGGAATGGTGAGCAGCTCGTTGGCATGATCCAAGAGAAAACTGGCGCGACTCGTCAGGAGATCGAGCGTTTCCTCGACTCGACCATGCAAGCCGGTAGCAGCTACATCAGCGCCGCCGCTGAGCGAACCGCACAATACACCGACCAGGCTCGTAAGCAAGTTCAACAGGGTTACGACCAGGCCCGTCAACAAGTTGCACAGGGCTACGATCAGGCACAACAAACCGTTCGAGCCCGTCCAATGGAATCTCTCACCGCTGCATTCGGTGCAGGGATCGTTGCAGGAGTTCTGGTCGGGCTGCTGCTCACGCCTCGTCGCTAATTGCACGCCCCACAAATTATCCAGGGAAGAACACTTTCAGCTATTGAGCTGACAACGAATTAAGGAGCCTTATTATGGTTACGAAATCAGAAAAGCCAAACGGTATTTACGAATCAGCTCGCCAACAAATGAATCAGGCTGAAGAAGCAATGATGAATGCTGGCGAATGTGCGACCGATTATGTTCAGGAGCACCCTGTTTCTACCGTTCTCACTACCTTCGCGATCGGCATGGTCGCTGGAACATGTCTGGTTGCTGCCCTGATGCAGTCAGCAGCACCGAAGCGAACCTGGCGAGACGACGCCTACGATTGGGGCAGCAGCATGACTGACCGAGTGAAGCGATACGTCCCTGACCTGCACCGCAGCTGATCGATCCTCGAATTGCCGTTGTGCTAACTTCAAGATGAACTTCCAGACTCAGGAACGAAAATGACGCAGATCACCGAAGCGGATCTCATTCGTCAGAAAATGCGTCGCATCCGTCATAAGATGGATGACGATGTCGAAGGTCTTGTCCAGAATGCTTCCAAGCTGATGGACTACCATTACTATCTGACGAACTATCCTTGGGCGACGCTCGGCGCCGCAGCGGTCATCGGGTATCTGCTCGTGCCGTCGTCATCGCCGAAGCCGCAGGAGACCAAGCTTCATCTCGATCCTGAGCAGTTGGAACATATCATTGAACGCCAGGGAATCGTCGTCCAGACCAAAAATGCTGCTGAAAAGAAGCAAACGGTTCGCTCGACAATCTTCGGCTGGCTGGCAAGAACGGCTGTCAATGCAGCGCTTGCGTACGGGACGGTCTACGTTGATCAGGCCGTCCATGGTATTGTCGGCTCCAATGCAGAGAAGAGTATCAAGCCATGATTACACACCGATTCTCCGGAGAACCAGGCGATCCTCAAGTCCGGGTCGCCCAACAACGTCAACGACCACAAACGCAACAGTCCTCATCGACTAGTTTCCCGATGAGTGTTCAGGACATGGAAAAATGGGTCAAACAACATCAACTGGTCAGCCTCTCCGTAGCGGTCATCCTGGGGGTGAGCGTCGGATGGATGATCAAGCGAAGATGGTAGACGAAACAAAGGACCCGAAGGCCAAACAAGTCGTGGGCAATGTTCGCCGCAATGCGGTCGAACTCGTTCGCGACGTCGTGAAGCTGTTTGATCTACAGCTGCAGCTGGCTTACGTGGACCTTCAGGACTTCTTCCGTCGTACCCGTTTGACTCTTTTGGCAATCACGATCTGCTCCATTGGACTGGTAGCCTCGACTCCCATCTTTTTGATGAGTCTGGCGCAACTGGTTCAACGGACGTGGAATCTGAGAATGGAAACCGCCCTCTTCATTGTCGGAGGAGCAGCGGCTTTGATGTTTTCATTGATCCTATGGATTGCGGTGAAGCGTTTAACAAAGGCGTCCCGCGTTCTTGGGCGATCAGTCGATGAGATGAGCCAGAATTTAGCCTGGCTGCGAGAGATTCTGTATAAGGACGAAGAAGGGAAGTCGGAAGACTAACCTCCCAGACCCCACACGGATCATTTTAAGTTTGCAACATCCACAAGGAGCATTGATATGCCAACTTCTGAATCAACGTATTACGAAAAGCAGGGCCCGTCGTTCAGTTCAGCCCAACAGAACGAACTTCGCCCCGTCCCCGATCTGGTGACGTACCTCAAAGATTATGCTAAAGCGAATCCTGAGCAGGCGGCCCTATGGATCTTCGGGGCTGGCTTCATTCTCGGATGGAAGCTGAAACCCTGGTAACGGCTCCTTTTGCTGTGCCCTGAAACTGGCTTCAATAACAATCATTCGGTCGGCGATCAGCAAAACCGTCAACGCACGATGCTCAAGATTTCACCTGAGATCTTGAGCATTTTTTGCATCCCCACCAAGTCCATCTCACACATCCTTCTCGTGACATGCGAACTGGAAACGGGTACATTCAGAACCTGAGATCTCGCTCGCATAGGAACATTCATGAACTCTGCTACAAATTCGTCGTCCTCGGTTGGTCCGCGAACGAATGCCGCTGAACTGCTCATGGTCGAGTCCGTTTTAATCGCTGTTACTCGCATCACAACTTATGCTCGAGGTCAGTTGCTGACGAACGCGACCGGCTTTTTCTTCGAGCGCGACGGCAGACTATTCGTGATTACGAACCGCCACGTCGTCATTTCGGAATCAACGGGACACCGCCCTGATCGAATTGACCTCGAACTTCACGTCAACGAAAAGAACATTGCAGAAGTCGCCTCTCAATCCATTCCGCTCTACAACAATGGCCAGCCAGTCTGGCGACAGGCACAGGATACGTCCGGGCTGGTCGATGTCGTCGCGATCGAAATCAATCGTTCCACACTCCCTTCCTCCTTTGTTTTCTATGCCTTCAACATGGAAAACCTGGTGGTCAAGATGGACGTCATAGAAGTGGGAACGCCGCTTCTGATCGTTGGCTTTCCCCTCGGCTTCCACGATACGCTGCATCACCTTCCCGTCGCGCGCCAAGCGATTATCTCATCCGCATTCGGGCTGCGTTTTCAGGGCCTGGGATACTTCCTCACGGATGCCCGTCTTCATCGAGGCACCAGCGGTGCACCGGTCGTCACACGTTCGACACGTCAATCCGGACGCAACCAGCTTCCCTTCCTGTTGCTGGGCGTTCACTCCGCGCGACTGGATGCAGTCTATGATCTCAATCAGGATGAACGCCTCGCGCTGAACGTCGCCTGGTATTCAGACGTCTTGAGTGTCCTGACAGATCCCAACGCCCTCACGGCCCCCATGCCAGATGCACCAAAGACAGACTCTTCCGGCACTCCAGCAGGAAAGCAACCAGCTGCCAAGGGGCAACCCCAAAAGCCAGCCGAACCGATGGCCACCCAGCCAGTTCCTTAAGCCAGAATGTCGTGCACGACTTTGGCGGGCTTCACACCCGTCAGTTTCTGGTTGAGCCCCTGGTAGTAGTACGACAGCTTGCTGTGATCCATGCCGAGCATGTGAAGCAGGGTCGCATGGAAATCACGTAGCGGAACCGGGTTGGAAGCCGCCGTATAGCCCAGGTCATCCAGCTCTCCGTACGAATACCCGGGCTTCACGCCACCGCCGGCCATCCACAAGGTAAACGCAGCCGGGTTGTGATCACGGCCGACGAGAGGCATTTTCGTCCCACCCCGATTCTCTCGCATGGGCGTACGACCAAACTCGCCACTCCAGACGACGAGCGTGTCTTTGAGCATGTCACGCTGCTTCAGATCAGTCAGCAAAGCGGAAATCGGCTGGTCAATGTCTTGACACTTGTTGCTGAACCCGCCATTGATCGCTTCATCTTTGTCCGCGCCGTGCGAGTCCCAGCCCCAGTCGAAGAGTTGAATGTAACGCACACCCGACTCGACCAGACGACGGGCCAACAAGCAATTGTTCGCGAAGGATTCTGCGCCTGGTTTGGACCCGTACAGTTGATGAATTGCTTCAGGCTCTGTCGAGATATCCACAACTTCCGGCATGGCCGCCTGCATGCGATAGGCCATCTCGTACTGCGAAATTCTCGTCAGCGTTTCCGGGTCCTGGAATGTCTCATACGACTCCTGATTCAAAGACGCCAGCGCATCGAGCATGTCACGTCGAACTTCGCGCGAAACATTGTCCGGGTTCGACATATTCAAGATCGCGTCACCTTTTGAGCGACACTGCACACCCTGATAAACGGATGGAAGAAACCCAGATCCCCAGAGGGCGTTCCCAGCCCGCGGCGATCGTCCTCCAGACAGCAGCACGATAAACCCAGGCAGATTCTCATTGGCATTCCCCAGACCCCACGTCGTCCAGGCACCAATGGAAGGGTACCCCATGCGGGCTTGTCCCGTGTGAACCATCAACTCAGCAGGCCCGTGATTGAACTGATCCGTTTCCATCGTGCGGATGAAACACAGATCATCAACGTGCTTGGCCAAATGAGGAAGTCGATCAGACATCCAGGCTCCGCACTGACCATGCTGTTTGAACGGAAACTGCGGACCGAGAAGCTGAGGCGTGCCTTGAATGAACGCAAACCGTCGCCCCTCCAGATACTTCTGCGGACAGTCCTTACCATCATACTTGACGAGTTCGGGACGATATTCAAACAGATCCAACTGACTGGGGGCACCGACCATGTGCAGATAAATGACCGACTTCACCCGTGCAGAATGCGTGATGGCCGAAACTGCGTTTTCAGACGCGAGGACGCGGTCGCCCATTGTCTGCGAAGCCAGCCACGCCGCTCCCAGTCCAGTCGTGCAGTCACGCAGGAAATGTCGACGGGTAGTCAGCTCGATCTGTTGTCGGGCCAGTTCTTGAGGAATCGTCAGACGGTTCATCGTAGTCATTTACCTCGTCATGATTTCATCAAGATTGAGTAGAATCGTGGCGATGGATGTCAACGCCAGCTGAGCATTCGACTTCTCGCGGATCCGCTCGTAGGTTGCTTTAAGCGTCGCGACTTCTTCCGGCTTTGGATCACGTCCAGTGACGTTGACGAACCCAAAATGGATTTGCTCTTCAATGTGGTCGTTGCTGGACGTCATCCGCGCCGCGAGTGCCTGCGAACATTCATTGAACGACTCACTGTTGAGAGTCATCAAAGACTGCAACGGCGTGTTGGATCGCAAACGACGAGGAGCGCAGAACTCTCGCGTCGGTGCATCAAAGGCTGCAAAGAGCGGATACTGGATACTGCGTTTGACGTACGTATAAATCGATCGTCGGTAACGCTGCGGATCTCCTGGTGGAGGAGTTTCCCACTTATCGCTAGCCTTGAATGGAGTCCAGACCCCAGCCGCCAGCGGTGGATAACACGGCGGTCCATGAACGTCTCGATTTAACAACCCACTGGCCGCAAGTGCCTGATCGCGCACCATCTCGGCAGACAGCGTCTGTCGTGGACCACGGGCGAAAAGAACGTTGGCCGCATCATCCAGATCAGTTCGCATCTTGGAACTCTGACGATACGTCGATGAGAGAATCAGCTCACGAATCAACGCCTTGTGTGACCACTGTAGATCTGTTTGAAAACGAACCGCGAGGTCATCAAGCAGATCAGGATGTGATGGCAGTTCGCCAGACGATCCAAAGTCTTCTTCTGTCGCGACCAAACCATGCCCAAACAACTGGGCCCAGACACGATTGACGGCGACGCGAGCCGTCAGCGGATTCTCTGGACTCGCGATCCACTTCGCCAGATCCAGCCGACTGGCTTTCCCATCGACCTGCATCGGCGGCAGTGATTCGGGAACCCCCGGTTGCACTTCCTCCCCTTTGGTCAGAAACGATCCGCGAATGAAGAGATGTGATGGGCGAGCGAACTCGTTCTGACGTTCTGCCAGGACTGGTACTGTTGTCGATTTCAGTTTGTTTTGTTGTGCTGTGAGATCCTTGATCTCCTTTTCCAGCGCCGTGAACTCACCAGCTTTCCCAACATCCAGAACCTGTGGATCATCCGTCACCGCAAGATGCCCACGTCGACTCACCAGAGCAAACGAGGCGAGAATCCAGATCCGATGCTTCAACTTGACGGTGATTGTCGAGCCTGCGGGAATTTCGGTCACATCTTTCAGGACGAATGCGGCCTGTCTAGGCTGATTGATCCGAGAGTATGCCGAGAAACCAGCAGCGTTGTCATTCAGGCTGTCGTTTGGATTGTGAATCGGGAACGGTTCATCGGCGATCACACGGGCGATATCGAGTTTAAGAGGTGCGTCATCCTCCGGCGTATTCAGGTAAGCTTCCATCTGCGAAAGGACGAATCCCCATTCCGAATCGGAAACCGCCTTCACCGGGTCCAGCGGGAGAACCGTTAAACGAACCGCCGTCAGCGACGTCATGTCAACGGGAAGCTTGGAGGTCAGCGTGATATCGGTATCACGAACCAGTGTCCCCGACGTGTAAAACTCATCGTGATCTTCTTTGCGATCAATGTTGATTTGTGTCGCGGTTGAGGAAGCAACTTCATCCAGTCGCAAACTTTTCCACGCAGGATTCGTGACGGACGTTGCAAACTGCTTGTTCCAGAGTTCCTGCTTTTTGGATGTCAGTTTTTTCCAGAGTTCTGTCGCCTGCTCATGGTCCGCAGGATTCACGGGCACCTTCAAAGTCGGCCAGTCTTCATTCAAATCCATATCGACCGTGTTGTTGAAAAACGCAGTGAACTGGTAGAACTCTTCATGTTTGATCGGATCATAGGGATGCGAATGGCATTGGACGCAGCCAAACGTGATCCCCTGCCACGCCTGCCACGTCGTGCTGACGCGATCGAGCACCGCCGCGATACGAAACTCTTCATCGTCGGTCCCGCCTTCTTCGTTGGATTGGGTCAACCGGTGAACAGCGGTCGCGATCTGATCATCAATCGTCGCATCGGGCAGAAGATCTCCTGCGATCTGTTTCATCGTGAACTGGTCATACGGCATGTCTTGATTGAACGCATCGATCACCCAGTCGCGGTACTTCCAGATCGAGCGATACCCATCCAGCCCGAGTCCCATCGAGTCCGCATACCGGACCTGATCCAGCCAGACCGACGCCCAGCGCTCCCCAAAGTGAGGAGACGACAGTAACGCATCAACAGCATGTTCACGGGCAACGGTCGGATTTTGTACGTACTCTTTAATGAACGTCTCGCGCAGTTCGGTCGTCGCGGGCAGTCCCGTAATGTCCATCGCAGCACGTCGCAGCCAGCGCAGAGGAATCTCATCGGCGGCAGGTTGTACGCCAGCGGTCTCAATCTTCGACAGAATGAAAGCATCAACCGGCTGACATGGCCACGCAGCATTTTTCACAGGGGGAAGTTCGGCTCGCTCTGGTTTTTCAAAGGCCCAGGGGGCTTTCCAATTCGCGCCTTGCTTGATCCAGCGTTTGAGAAGTTCGACTTCCTTTTCAGACAGACGAGGGCCATGCTCAGCCGGCGGCATCCGCTCATCATCACCTGCGAGCACCCGTTCCAGCAGGTAGGACGAGTCCGGATCACCCGGTTCAATCACCTGCATCGCTTTTTCTGCATAGACGAACGACAGATCTCCTGCCTGCTTGACACCTCCATGACAGGCGGTGCAGTGTCGGGTCAGCAGCGGGCGAATCTCTTCGTTAAACCGGACTTTCGTCTCTACCGGCATATTTTCTTCGGCGTTCGCAGAGAGCATGCAAGCCATCACAGCGAGCGATGCAAAGGATCTCAGTAATGTCTGTCGAAGCCATTTGCTCATGATGCCATTGTCTCCACCAGTCGCAGCGGATGCCAACGTGTTTTCTGCTCACAAAAGTATTCTCTCGATGATTTTACTCTTCTCGACGCCAGTGAGCTTAAAATCTAAGCCCTGAGTTCGAAATGTGAACCGTTCATGATCAATTCCCAGCAGATGCATAGCCGTCGCGTGCAAATCGTTCACGTGAACCGGATCCTCGGAAACATTGTAACTGAAATCATCCGTCTTGCCGTAAGTCATGCCGGGCTTCACTCCGCCACCGGCCAGCCAGACCGTAAAGCAGCGAGGATGGTGATCCCGCCCCGAAGATGCTGCTTCCCAGGACTCCCCTTGTGAATAAACAGTACGACCAAACTCACCTCCCCAGATCACCAGCGTGTCCTCTAACAGGCCTCGCTGTTTGAGATCGGTGAGGAGAGCTGCGGAGGCCTGATCGGTGTCGTCGCAACGGGCCTTGCACCAGCTGGAGAGATTCGAGTGTGAATCCCAGTCAGGATGGAAGAGCTGAATGAATCGGACGCCACGTTCTGCCAGACGTCTGGCGAGAATGCAATTGGACGCGTAACTCCCTGCGCGACGAGAATCCTCGCCATACAAAGCAAACGTCGATTCAGGTTCGTTCGACAAATCCGCCAGCTCGGGAACGCTCGTTTGCATCCGAAACGCCATCTCATACTGCTGAATGCGAGTCGCGATCTCGGGATCATGCGCTTGTTCGAATTTCAGTTCATTCGCCTGCGCGACAGCATCAAGCATACTGCGTCGCAGTTCACGCGGGAGCCCATTCGGGTCGCGGAGATAAAGGACCGGATCCTTAGAGTTTCGCAGCTTGACCCCCTGATACTTGCCGGGCAGGAACCCATTCCCCCAATAGTGGTCATACAACGGCTGATCACTGCCGCGCTTCATCTTCGAAATCAAAACGACATAGTCCGGCAGATTCTTACACTCCGAACCAAGCCCATAACTGACCCAGCAGCCAAAGCTCGGACGTCCGGGAAGTTGATGCCCTGTCAGAAACTTCGTCATCGCGGGGGCGTGATTGATCTGGTCGGTCACCATCGATTTGATGAAACAGATCTCATCGGAGACTTTGGCGATATTCGGCAGCCACTCGCTGACTGTTGCCCCCGACTGGCCGTGCTGGGAAAACTTCGGCACAGCGGGTTTGACCGGCAGACTCTTTTGCCCCTTGGTCATGCCCGTCAGTCGTTGCCCCCCGCGGACGGACTCCGGCAGATCGGTCCCCGCGAGTTTTTCCAGCAGCGGCTTATGGTCATAAAGATCAATCTGCGACGGCCCGCCAGACTGCGTCAGAAAAATCACCCGCTTGGCTTTGGCGGCGAAGTGCGGCAGGCCCGGTAAACCGAATCCATCATCTGTTGACGGGCGCAAGGAGTCCGACCCCAATGTCGTTCGCGTCTGACTTCCACTCAGTAACCCAGCCACCGCCATCCCGCCGAGGTTGAGCCCCGACTGCTGGAGAAACAGACGACGTGATAACTGCATGTCGAAATCATTCATGAGTGATCGCCTCATCCAGGGACAACATCGAGCTGGCAACGACCATCCAGGAAGCAATGCCAGGAGCCGCGTCCTGTGAAAGAGCAGGGCGTTGACCGATCGAAGTGAATGCGACTGCTTCATCTGCATGCTGGCGGTAATACTCCGACGTCTCTTGCTGCAGTGAGCTGAAAATGCCCTGCTCGTCTGCTGACAACTGCCGTTGAAGCAGGGCGCGAGCCAGCGTCTCCAGTTCCTTACTCTCGGAAGCAACCGCCGTCTCAGCTAACACGCGTGATGCTTCCAGGTACGTCACATCATTCCACAACGTCAGCGCCTGCAGCGGCGTATTGGTCAACTTGGGCGCGACTTCACAGACACGACGCTCCGCATTATCAAACAAAAACGTCGGCGATGACGACCGTCTCCAGAAAGCATACAGCGAGCGTCGATACTGCGACGGCCCCAGGTTCGGCTTGTAATCAAAACGCCCCATCGTGATCTCCGCCCACACTCCATCCGGCTGCCACGGTTTCACCGGAGGACCGCCAATCGTGCTATTGAGCAGGCCAGACGCTTTCAGAGCCGCATCCCGGAGCATCCAGGCTGGCAGTCGATAACGATTCGCCCGCGCCAGCAGACGATTCTCAGGATCGCTCGCGAGCAGCGCCCCACTCAGATCGCTGGATTGCTGATAGGTCCTGCTCAGCACCATCAGCTTAATGAGATACTTGACGTCCCAGTTATGCTCCATGAATTCGATGGCCAGCCAGTCGAGCAACTCAGGATGCGTCGGCTGTTCTCCCTGAAGCCCAAAGTCACCCGGAGTTCGCACGAGCCCTTGACCGAACACAAGCTGCCACAGGTGATTGACGATCACGCGTGACGTCAACGGGTTCTCTCGCGAAACGATCCAGTTCGCCAGATCCAGGCGTGTCGGCCGATCATTGGTTGGCCACTCCAGAAACTGATCCAGTAAAGCGGGATGAACGACTTCTCCCTTGGCATCCCAGACGCCGCGTTCGAGCAAATAACTTGTCCTCGGCTGCGACTTCTCAGACAGCACCATGACGCTCTGCTCACGTCGCGACTTTTCAGTCTCCTTGAGCTGCTGAGTGGCTCGCTCCAGTCGATCCTTCGACGCCTGATACCCTTCATGGTCAATCAAATACTGTTCGAGCAATCGTTCCCTGAGCTGCGGGTCAAGTTGGGATAAACTCCACGCTGTCGGGGCGCCATCGGCATCCGCCACCTCCGCCCGAGCCGCGTTGACGAACTCTTCAAACGGCGATGGAGACAGCGATTCGACTGGTAACCCCGCCTGATCCGTCACGAGCAGACGAAAACGACCAATATTTCCATCCCCCGGCGTCGAACGATGCATCAGTGTCAACGTCAGACGCTCATCGTCAGCCAGTATCAGCGGCTCGGTCAATCGGATCACGACAGACATCTTCGACATGTCTTTCGCCCCAATTGATGACCAGCCATTCCGCGGATCATCATTGAGGAGATTCTGGACACTGTTATAGCCGGTCTCCGTTTTTCCTCGCTCGGCTTCGTAATCTGCGAACGCATCATTCATCTCGATCTCACGAACCTGAGACGAACCGACTCGCGCCACCGACAGTTTGACATTCGAAAGAATGAACTCTCCAGACTTGCCTCGCGACCATCTGCTATCGGTATGAGATGGATCAGTCAGAACTTCCAGTCGAACGCCCGTCAGTCGTTTGACATCGGCTGGCAGCGTGAACGTCAAGCGATAATCTTCATGATGCGGATGCACGCCAGTCGTCTGCACGATGCCATCCGGCGAGATCTCAAACTGCGTCCCATGCAACGAACTCAGCTCTGGTCGTTCTATGGGCTTCCACGTCTCAAACGACGCTGGCAACGTCTTGACGACATCCGTCAGCCAGCCATCAAACTCGCGCACAGCCAGCTCGCGGGCTGCTTCCCGTTCCTTCTGACACGCTTCTTTGAAATCCTTCGCCTGTTCATAAACGGACTCCGCCAACGGCGAGCGATATTTCAGATAGGGCTTCGCGCTCATCCCCGCCCGGCCATCTTCATCAATACTGTCGAAGAACGCCGCCAGCTCGTAGTAATCGCGATGCTCAATCGGATCGAACTTGTGTGAGTGACACTGTGTGCAGCCCAGCGTTAAGCCGAGGAAGACGGTCCCTGTCGTATTGACACGATCGATGACATAATCAATGCGAGACTCTTCCGGATCGCGTCCCCCTTCGCCGTTGGTCATGTGATTGCGATGAAAGCAGGTCGCCAGTCGCTGCTCATCAGTGGCATTCTCCAGAAGGTCACCTGCGAACTGCTCGACAATGAACCTGTCAAACGGCTTATTCTCATGGAACGACTGAACCACCCAGTCCCGCCAAGGCCAGTTCTCTCGCTCGGCATCAATCTGGAATCCATCAGTGTCCGAATAACGAGCCGCATCCAGCCACCACATCGCCATCCGCTCACCAAACTGAGGGCTCGCGAGGAGGCGATCAACCAGCTTTTCATAGGCATTCTCAGATCGATCCGCCATCGCTGCATCGAACACTTCGACCGATGGCGGCATTCCAGTCAGATCGAAATACAACCGTCGCACAAGCGTCCCTCGATCAGCCATTAGCGATGGCTGAAGCATTGCCTGCGCTAAACGCTTCTGTACGAACGCGTCAATCGGATGTGCGTTCGACACAGGGACATCTGGACGCGTAGGCTTTTCAAATGACCAGTGTCGTCCCCATTGTGCTCCTTCTTCGATCCACTGTCTGAGAATTGCAATCTCGCGTTCAGACAGTGGCTTTCGATGGGAGGACGCGGGCGGCATGCGGAGATCGTCATCATGACTGACAATGCGGGCCAGTAGTTCGCTCTCATCCGGCTTGCCGGGGTTGATCGCGATTGTCCCATCGCGATCCTTCACCGCTTCCTCGCGCAGATCCAGACGCAGACCAGCTTCGCGCGTCATCGGATCCGGACCATGACAGTGAAAACAGCGATCCGATAGTAGCGGTAGGACATCCCGACTAAAGCGTATCTCCTCACCGCCGAGAGCAGTCGACGATGTCATTGCTCCTGCCAGTATCAGGCAGAGAATCAGACAGCAGGTTTTGAGGTCAGGGATCATGGCCACACCAACATGCCGAATGGCGAAGGATCACCAGGAAGGCGGCATTCAGCAGGGGACGTCAGACGGTTAGAAGACGAGGTCTTCTTCGAGTGGCGATTCCGACAAATCGCGGTGGGGCCTCAAGAACTCGCGAACACCCGTTACTATACCATCCCACTGCATCAAATCAAGCAGTACCAATATTTCACAAAGCTCTCTGTGATCAGGCGTAACAGCTACGAGTTGGATGTGTGCCACGGCTGTGTCAGCCGTGCAGTGTTCATTCAAAGTGGACGTTCGTTGCGCGAAGACACGGCTGACACAGCCGTGGCACACAGGGAATAGAGTCGATTGGCTGGTGAACCGTTGCAACGAGAAAAAGCGGCCACGCCCTCCCGATTATTCTGTAGTCAGTTCCTGCTTCACTGTCACCTCACCGTCAACCATCTGCACAATGAACTTGTCATTCTCGGCTGGAGAGACGGTCTTCTTCGGATCATTGTCAGCCACAAAGGCAAACGTGACTTTCGGGCTTCGGCAGTATTTGTGGGACCGCACGATTTTGGGCAGCAGTGTGAACGTCTGCTCGCCGACCGAATAAGTCACTTCTGACGTGGTCTCGTTCTTGACCTGAAACTCTCTCATTGCCGACAGCGGTCGCCCGAACAGATGAACGGCATAATAGACACCCGTCGTCGCGTTCCGTGCGACACCGATGCCCGTTTCGGTCACGTCTGCATCGAGCAGGTTCTCGCGATGGCCAGGCGATTTCTTCCAGCCGTCCATCAGCGTCTCAGACAGACTTTTCACGCTGTAAGCCTGCGTGCTGTAGGTAAAGGCGATGTTCTCTAGCGCCAGGCACGGCATGTAGCCCGCTTCTTTAGCGCGATCCAGGAAGTTCCGCCCGTCAGCTTCGTGGCCATACTTGCTATTGTCAGCCATGTACTGGGCAAATTTCTGAGCCGCTGTTTTCAGCGATTCACTGATCACCAGTTTCGACTTCTTTTCAGACGCTCGGAACTTGTTGGTCAGACTCAGAATCTGCTCGGCTGTCTCATTCAGATCGGGAGTGGCGGTCGGTTTTTCCACGGGCTTCAGCGACTTCAGGAACGCCTGATGCGGATCCTCTGGTTTTTGTTCCTGCGCGATCACAACACCTGTGCACAGCATTGCCAGGATCATCGTGTACACGAAAACAACACTCCTGCTTCGAACTGACTTCGACACAACGTACCCTCCTGATTGATCACTCTCCAAGGACATGTTTCAACGCTGACTTCAAATCAGGATACTCGTAGCGGTAACCCGTGTCTTTCAATTTTTGCGGTTCCATGCGCGTACTCGCCAAAAGCAACGCCTCCGCCATTTCTCCAAACATCATCTTCAACGCGAACGCTGGAGCGGGCACCATCGTTGGTCTCGAAAGAACCTGTCCCAAAGCTTGAGTAAACTCGCGATTGGTCGGCGCCTCGGGTGAAGAGAAATTGACAGGCCCCGAGTACGCCTCATTCTGAATCAAGTCATGAATCGCGTAGATCACATCATCCAGAACGATCCAACTCCAGAACTGCTTCCCACTGCCAACGACGCCACCTGCACCGAGTTTGAACGGCGTCAGCATCTTGGCGAGCGCACCACCTGCTGCAGAGAGGATGATTCCAAAGCGTGGATGGACGATGCGAATCCCTTTCTCTTTGGCAGCCCGTGTTGCATTCTCCCAGTCAATGCACGTCTCGGGCAGAAAGCCGTTGCCTGCAGACGAATTCTCAGACAGAACTTCATCGCCACGATCCCCATAGAACCCAGATGCAGAGGCGCTGACGAGGACCTTGGGCGGATTCGCCAACTTCGCCAGCGTTTCCGACAATAGGGTCGTACTTTCGACCCGGCTGGCCCGAATCTTCTCTTTGACCTCGTTCGTCCAGCGTCCTGCTGCGATGTTCTCTCCCGCTAAATGGACGATGGCATCAAAGCCTTCCAGCTGAGAGGAATCGAGCTGGCGTTGTCGAATGTCCCAGAGAATCTCGTGATACAGACGCAGCTTCGATGGAGAGCGAGTCAGAACAGACACCTCATGACCACCCGTCGACAGAAACGCACACAACTGGCTTCCGACCAACCCTGACGCTCCCGTCACCAGGATTTTCAGACGCGGTCGCTCAGCATACTGGGCGTGTCGAACAAGGTCAGCTTTGAGAATCTGATGGCGATACTTGAACATTGCCTCAAGCTTGCTTGTGACAAAGCCTTCCCCGAAGACCTCGCCGAGCTTCCCCATCGGCAACTCGTAATTGATATCGTCAATCAGGCGAGACTGTTGATCGCCAAGTCGTTCAAAACGATGACTATGAAACCATGACGCAAATGGCCCTTTGACCTGTCTGTCTTGGAACTGGACGTTCTGAATATAGCCTTCATGCCTGGCGTGCAGATCTTGCTGCACAATCGCCTTCACCTTTGCGATGAGCGTATCCCCATCGCGGATGGTCCCTGTCTTGTCGATGACTTCGACCGGTTCCCAGGGGGGCGTCAAACGTTGAAACGCCCCGGTTCGTTCATGCCATGCAAATGCTGTCTCGACAGACACAGGCAGGTCGACCTGCTTCAGGAAATGATGCATCTGCGACATGAGGAGCGATCTTTCGTCAAAGTGGATCAACGACCATACGAGTCATTATTGACGTCACGCCACCACCGACCAGCGCAAACATCGCTGGTCCCAATTACCGCAACTGCTTTTTAGGCATCATCGCCTGACGGATTTCCTTCGACATCGTTTCTTTCTTCATCTTCTCACGCTTGTCGTGCAGTTTACGACCGCGGGCGATCGCCAGCTGAACTTTCACCAGGCCACGCTTGAAATACATGGTCAGCGGGACGAGGGTCTGGCCGCGCTCTTTGGCAGAGTCAGCGAACTTCTTGAGTTCACGCCGATGCAGCAGCAGTTTGCGAACCCGTCGGGGAGGGTGTTTGTAAACACTTGCCTGTTTGAGTTCACCAATGTGGCAGCCCAGCAGCCAGAGTTCGTTGTCCCGCATCGACGCAAACGCTTCTTCGATCGACACCTGACCTTCGCGAATACTCTTCACTTCCGTCCCGTGAAGCATGATCCCACATTCGATCTCGTGGAGGATTTCGTACTCGTGACGCGCGCGACGATTCTGGCAGATCAATTCGATCGGCGGCTCCTTCTCCTTCGGGGAGGCAACAGCTTTGGCAGGTTTTCCACTCATGATCTTCATCTTTAATGTCTGGAAACGGGACGATTACGACGCCTGTAACGATTGCGGGGATCAAAAGGGTCTTACCCCGACGACGCGTCAGATCATCCGTTTGACGATGTCATTCTACAACATAGTCTTCATTCCGAGTACTCTCAATTTGTACGCCACCTGTTGTGCGGAATTCGATCATGATCCAGACCGATAAGAAACTCTCGCTGACCGAATTCCTGGAGGAGATCAAACAGCAGAAAAACCGCACCGACGATTCGGTTTCGAAAATCGATCTCCAGGCGTTTTTGAGTACGCAGGAACCGTCAACGTCTGTCCTGAATCGTCCCGCCGTCGCGGCGACTCCCCTGGCAACCAAATCGCTGGTTGAATCCTCAAAGGCAAAAATCCCGCCCAGACCTGTTTCTGCTCCCTCGGCCTCGGATAAGCCGGTTGCACTCAAACGAGACTCACATCTTTCGGAATTGTTCGACCGCGTCAACATGCTTCTTGGTGATCGCGTCAATGTCGATGCTCCATTCATCCCCAAGTGTCCAGAGACCCTGCGGGAAACCGGTCTGGTCGATGATGATATCGAACGCATCATCATGAAGTTTCTGGGCTCCTCTGGTTCTGCTTCGGGACGGGAGATCTCGATGCAGCTCCGGCTCCCCTATAAACTCATCCAGCCGATGCTCCAGCAGTTCAAGTATGACCAACTCGTGTCCCTCAAGGGGTCTGCGGAGATGGGCGACTATATTTACCAGATTACAGACGCTGGCCGTGAACGGGCTCGACGTTATTCCGCCGAATGTACGTACTTCGGATCTGCTCCCGTTCCTCTGCGCGATTACCTGCATGCCATGGAACGCCAGTCGATCGCCAAACAGCAGGTGACCGAAGACCACCTCCGCGATGCCTTCAAAGACCTTCTGATCGCTCCCGACCTGCTTGACCGACTGGGGCCCGCGATCAATTCCGGACGAGGGATGTTCCTGTTCGGCGAGCCCGGTAACGGCAAGACGTCGATCGCAGAACGGATCACCCGCTGTTTTGGCTCATCGATCTGGATTCCTCGAACTCTCGGCATCGATGGGGACATCGTTCGTCTCTATGACCCGGGAATCCACGAACCGGTTCAGGTGGATAATACGGATGGCCTGTTTGACCTCTCTGGCGTCGACCAGCGATGGATTCTCGTTCAACGCCCGACCGTCATCGCAGGAGGCGAACTGACCATGAATGAACTGGAAGTTGTCCAGAACCTCCAGACGAAAATCTGCGAAGCGCCACTCCAGCTCAAATCAAACTGCGGCACCCTCGTCATCGACGACTTCGGGCGCCAGCGCATGCCGGTCGAAGAACTTCTCAACCGCTGGATCGTCCCGCTCGAAAAACGCTACGACTTCCTGAACCTGCCGAGCGGCAAGAAGATCCAGGTTCCCTTCGATCAACTGATCGTCTTCTCGACAAACCTCGAACCCAAAGACCTCGTCGATGGGGCGTTCCTGCGACGGATCCCCTATAAGATCGAAGTCCCCGACCCAACGCGCGACCAGTTTACGAAACTCTTCGAGATCATGTCTCCCAAACTCGGCTTCGAGTTCGACCGGGAAGCCGTCGATTATCTGATCGAGAAGCACTACCTGGCGATCAACCGCCCTTTCCGTGCCTGCCAGCCACGCGACCTGTTACTGCAGGTCCGCAACTTCTGCATTTACAAACAACTTCCCAAAAAGATCTCTCCAGCCGGGTTTGACTTTGCCGTCAGTAATTACTTCTCCGTCATGTGATCTCTGTGACGAACGAGGCGTCCACCAGCCAATCAACGCCATTCCCTGTGTGCCACGGCTGTGTCAGCCGTGGAAGTGGACGTTCATTGCGGGAAGACACGGCTGACACAGCCGTGGTACACCTCTAACTCACAGCTCATTTAACGCATGACCGATCGCTCTCACGGAGGCGGAACTCTAAACGAAACATCCCTGCACGCGAGGATCTTCGTCGATCATTTGCAGCAAGCGTTCGGCTGAACCTGGCTCGCTGAGAATTGTGTATCGTTCCGGACGCAGCTTCGGAGCAGCCTCCAATGCCTTCTGCCAGTCTGATCGCAAAAATGGATCGCGACGGATGGCGTCGAAAAATCCTGTTTCATCGAGCAGTCGGCCGATGGTCTCATGCTCATGGTGTTGAAGTTGTGAGACCAGATAGGTCGCGACGCCAACCTGCAACCCATGCAAACGGGGGCGTTCTGCAAAGTGATCCAGCGAATGCGAAATATTATGTTCGCTGCCACTGGCTGGCCTTGAGGAGCCGCAGATTTCCATCGCGATGCCATTGAGCATCAAAGCCGTACCGAGCAGTCTTGCGCCCTCGGGATCATGTCGTGGACATGCCATGAATTGACGCACGGTGGAATCGGACAGCAAAGCCGCGAGATCGTTGACCGGTTCACCATGCTTATGAAACGCGAGCTTCCAGTCCTTCACCGCCGTGATCTTCGCGACCAGATCACCAACACCAGACAGCCAGAGATCACGGGGAGCCTCCAGGCAAACCTGTGTGTCGACGATCACGCCATGAGGCAGTCGCGACTTCATAGACTTACGTCGGCCATTGAGTGTCAGGCTCGATTGCGGACTGCAGAACCCATCATTTGACAGCGATGTCGGCACAGCTAGAAACGGCACATTCGCCAGGAACGCCACATACTTGGCGACATCGAGCGCTTTTCCACCGCCATACCCCACAATCGCCTGAGCATCCGCAGGGAGCTTCGACAGCGATGCGACCGCCGATTCAAACGAGGCATCATTGACTTCATCAATCAGCAATGTCTGGATCGAAGCCGACTTGAGCGATTCGTTCATCCGTTTCTGAAGTGACTCAATCAGTCCATGGCTATGCAGAACCACCACTTTCTTGAGATCCGCCCGGTGCAGATAGATCCCGATTCGATCCAGTGCACCGGGCTTCATCCGAACCAGGGCAGGAACGTGTACCATCGGTATCAACATGCTCAAGACTCCTTGCGCTTCGTAGTAAGTGCCTCTGCCACCTGAGTCCATTGATTGAACCGGCGAAACGGCGTTCCTTGCTCTTGGAAGTGAGACGCTAACCATCCCCTGGCAAATCTCAGTTCCGGCAAGACAAGATCAGCCGCCGGTTCATCAGGTCGTCCGTCACCTGCGAATGCGACGGTTTCAAAATTTGCGAGCGCCCAACGAACCACACCAGGCTTATCGACGCCGACGTCATGTGAATAGAACGGCGACTCCCTATCACGCGACATTCTCAGACACCCCTCCGGTGCAATGTCACCAGGATTGGAAACAACCGCGACCTCAATGCCGCGTTGCTCAAGCAGGTAGTTGATGTACCACGAGGAACCAGCAGACACGATCACGACATCCCAACCCGCATCCTGCAGTCGTGTGATATCCTCTGCCAGATGCTTATCAACTCCTGTCTCATCTGCGAGCTTGAGTAATTCGTCCTGTCCGACTTTGAGCTGCGAGAAGATCTCGTTTAGGGCATCGAAATGCGTCAAACGCCCCTCGGTATAGTCATCCCAATAACTGAGGTTGGCTTGATCGCCCAGGCTGTCCAGAACGCATTGATAAAAATCTTCATCCGTTATCGTCCCATCAAAATCCGAAACCAGCAGCTTCGAACGAGTAAAACAATAGGGGCCGATCTGCACGATAAGAAACTCGATGTTGTCGGGCGTTGAATGAAGGTGAGCTCTCCGCGATCATACCGAGATCGACCGAAAGACGCCAAACGAGCAAAGCAACCTCGATCAAATTCGAGAAAAGTCCGTCACCTGAGCCCAGGTGGAAAGCATAAAAAGAAAGTGGCAACGGTCGGATTCGAACCGACGACCCGCGGCTTATGAGTCCGCTGCTCTCGCTACATGATGAGCTAGACCTAACTTCCAATTGTGCTTAGCATCCGACCTTTCGCGATTCATAATTCAGGAATTCTACTTCGGAAGGAACCGAAAAAATGAGCGGCTCGGATGCCATTCTCGTCACCCAAACGCCCGACGGAAAAACTGCTGATGACACCAGATTCATTCTCGAAGACAAACACGGCGAGTTGGTCGAACGATTGACCACGTCTCGCGATCCTCGCCCGGTCGACTCAATTCCCCGCTGGCGGCCAGCTCCCCCGCTGCCAATGAAAGAGACGATCGCTGAGCCCGTCCCACGCGAGATCACCGACGAGCTGAAAGTGAAGCCTTGGGATCTGATGAACCGTGAGGAACGCCGGGCTCTCAAAAGGCTGATTCGACGCACGGAGAACGCCCGTCCCAACCTCGAAGATATCGAACAGATGGCGAAGTCTTTAGGCCTCGGCAAATACGCGACGCCAGAGATGATGAAGCCAATTCGTGCTGTGGTAATCGACGAGATTCACGACGGAAAACCACTCGCGCAGGCTGCGTAATCATGACGGATCCCACGGTCAAAATGCTGGCCAGGATTCTTGGACCGTTTCCAAAAATCCGCCCCAGACTCACAGCGCGGAAGATCCCGGCCAGCGTCCTACGCCGCCGGGCTCGCTTCTTCGCAGCTCTCACACGGAAGCGATGAGCAAAGGAATCAAACCATGACGGTTTGTGACAAACACGGCAACGAAGATCCGCCCGACCCATACGACGGCCGTCCGGATTGGACACCCGCCGACACCGCGTTTGAAAGTTGTTTCTGGTCAATCAACGCTGACCTGGTCGCGATGATTCTGGCCGTCATCCTGGTTGTCATTTTTGGATGGAGTTGAGAATGGATTCTTTGTCATTGAAACGAGTTTTGCCGGGCTCTCGATATGCAGTCCGATTCACAAAGAGTACTTGGTTTGCAGAGCCAGGTGACGAATGCGTTTTGGTTTGTGACAGCATCCATCACGACACGCCACAATGGCATCTGGAAAACGAAGAAGACGTAAAATTTCACACAGACAGAAAGAGTACCGAGCAGTTGGACTTCGAGTTCATTGCCGGCCCGCTGCCAGTTCCAGAGAACACCGAGCGTCAAACTTACTGGTATGAGAACCCATTCAATATTTTGCTGATGGCAATCCTTATCGCGATCATCCTGACCGAGATCAACCAATGCTTTCACCATCTGAACAGCTCGAAAGAACCACAGCCTTCCACGAACTCGGTCCGCTTGGTGTCGAGCGACTGCCAGTCGTTCGACCCAACTGGATCGATAGCCGAACCTGGATGGAGATCGTAGCTAACAGTACGAAGACCAACCTCGTCTCGACGCTCATTGAAAATGCTTTGCTCGCCTTCCGAATTCGGAGAACCGCCGAGCTGTTTGAGAAAGCTTTCTTCGTCGGCCCCGTTCACTTCCCAGGATTGCTGTCGTGCCCCGGTCAAATCTCAAACGAGTCGTCGTTCAATTCGACCCAATCGAGCGATTCTGGAAGGTTTCTTCGGCTCCACCACTCGTTCAACGTCCGGCAACCCTCACCCCGTTCGGAGAGTTCTGCCGGAACGTCCTTAGCGCACAGAATGCCTTCCAGCGGTTAGCCGACCAGATGGAACCGTGGCACGTCCGAGACCGTCGGGAGCGTCTGGAACGCCTCTCGGACGACTTCCAAGCCTATGTGCTTTCATGCTCTCAAAACGTCGCTTGATACCCCCCCCCACCCATTGTCCGAGAAAAATCACGGAACACGCCCGGGCGGTTTCCGTGTAATTTTCCTAAGTTTTACGACCCCCCTATCATGAGCCATGTGTCACGACAGATGTGTCGTGTATTTGGGGGGTCAGGTCGTGAGTCGGGAGTCGCGACACTTTGGTCGTACATCCGAAGATGAAATGACGACCGACTCATGAGATTTGAGTCGGTCGGATCATCAAAGCATTGATGAGATCACGAGCATGTTGCCATTGTCGGCACACTAACTAAGCAGCGAGATCCAATGATGTGGAAATTTCCGCATCGAATCGTTTGGCTGAGATCTCGCAATAACTTTCCTCTTGCTCAAACATGATGACGCGTCGACCTGTTCTCATTGCTGCAACTCCAGTCGTGCCCGATCCACCGAACGTGTCCAGGATCAACGAACCAGGTTGAAACGGTCGCATCAACTCAACCATCAGATCAGTTGGCTTACCGGTGAGGTGATACTTATCTGTCTGCTTGACTGGAAACGTGTAGCATCCGTCATAAGGACCATCGTGCGTGGCTTTGTGCACGCTGCCTTTCGATCCCCAAACGATGTACTCGCATTGATGGCGGAAGTATCCCTTGTGTGGGGCTCGGCTCCCTCGTCCTTTGTTCCAGGTGGCGATACCCTTCCACCCAAAGCCAGACGCCTGGACGATGTTGATCATTGATGGCAGCATTCGCCAGTCGATGAAGCTGAGAACGTACGCACCTGGTCGGCATGCTTGGAAGGCTTGACCCATCAGCAAAGTCAGCCAGAACTCGAAGCCTCTCGGCTCTCTGGCGTCGCCGTCGAATGATGGCCTGCCGCGCGCATCAGCGTGATGTGCATACTTAGCAACGACGTCCTGCCCGCGACCGGCAACTGTCCCAGCTCCTGAGCAGTAGGGGGGATCGGTTAGAAATCCGTCGATCGACTTCTTCGGCAACCGACGGACCAGGTCGAGAGCTTCGCCATGGTAAAGCTGGACAGAATCGTTCTGATAATACGGCCGAACTCCGTCGAGAGTCGGCCAGGCGGTCGTCTTCATGAGTCGCATCCTGCGTTCGTGTGAGAGAGGAAGGTGTTTTCCCACACGAGCGCAGCTAGCGCGGACTAAGCCGCCAGACGATACTTCGTCATCGTCAGCTTCCCCTCGAACGTCGTGAGGTCGCGGCCGTCTTTGCGCACGACAACCACGAAACCGTAATAGTCCGGACTGATCGCGGCCGTCTGAACCTTCGACGGCTCGAACTTCACCGCGACTCGTCCAGTCGGCACATGCACAACACCGGTCAACGTCCCGACTTCCTCGCTGGTCGGCTTGCTGTAATAGAGCGTCACAGTCGCGCCTGTGATGTCGATGTCCGGATTCGAGACCTTGTGGGTCAGAACGATCGCACGGCCATCAACGGCCGCGTAATCGTCACCACAAACGAGATTGATGTTTCCGTCCTTGTCGACCGGGCTGTATCCGATTGCCGGTCCGATCTTGTTCGTCAGCTGAGAGATCGCCGTCGACGCGAAACCGGAAATGATGCGGCCCGTCGCCGTCCAAACCCTGCTGGCGATCGATGTTTGAACCGAGTCTGCCAGGCCCATCGAGTCGCCAGGCTTCGCCCAGGCACCCTCTCGACCCTCTGTGATCGGGATCTCATACACAAAGCTGATCGGGTTGTCGAACTGGTCCGGCGTGCCGTTGTCGCACACGGCCCAGGAGTAATACATCGTCTCCGGACTGCTGTTGAGATCATCGGCCTGCACGCTCGCGATGTATTGAGATTTGCCGACGCCGACAACGGCCAGCTCGTCCATCATCAGATAGGGCTGGTCGTTGATGTTCCACGCTTTGAACGTCTGCGTCGACCAGTGATAGAACTCTCCGGCCGCGTTCCAAATGCGAACGTAACAGTCGAGACCTTCATCGTCGGTGATCTTAAAATCAATCATTGCCATTGGATTTCCTAGCCTACGCCCCATTGAAGTGATGATTGAGACCGCGCCCGTCTCTTGCGTCTTGACAGCTTCGTCAAAGAGTCTGAATCGAGTTCACCGTAGCGTTGTTTGCGATCGTCGCTGCGGATCTCCAGGTGACCCGTTCCGGCTGTGTAGTCTCCCCGCTCGTTCTTGTGCAGGTTGAATTGCCCTGTAACGGTCTGCCCTGTCGTCGGATTGCGGAGCTTGACTTCGGGCGCTCGACCCTCGATCGCATGCTTGCCCAGGCCGGTCAATGTTTGGTAGGTCGGATAGACGATTTCCGTGAACGTTGTGTTGGCAGACATCATGTGCGTGTAGAACATGCCGAGCCGCGCGTCGCCGGTAAAGGTGGCGCGACGATGAAGCGTCCCATCGGTCGTCAGATCTTGCAGCGTAAAGACATCGAGATAGCCGCCGCCGTGTGGCCGAAAGTCGATCTGCGTTTTCTGTTGAATGACCAATGAGTAACAGACGAACGGCACTCCAATCACAGGCGCAGTGTCAACTGCATCAACCAGGATCTTATCAGCTGCCAATCGCTTCTCGCCGTGGAACCCGCCGCCCAACAGATTCGCGTCCCGATCGCCAACCGCATACCAGTTTTCGGATTCGCCTTGAATCGAATACGCGTTGTTGTCGCGGAAGCTCGCGAAGGTATCAAGCCCACCACCACGCGTTTGCGGGTGATCGAGAGAGACGAAATTGATTCCGAAGATGTACAGCGCTTTGACGCCGGTTCCGTTGCCTGTATGCCTGACTCGAATCGTCCGGGCACCGGGCACCACAGAAAACTCTGCGATGATCAGTCGGCCCGACTGCGTGCCGGTCAGATTCTCTTGCCAGACGATCTTGCCAGCTACTGAGATCTCAACTTCAGCGCCTCCAGACGAAGCGAGAAATGCGACCCGACATTTTGCCTCCGGTGGAAAAGTTTCGTCCCATTCCAGGCAGTCATTGCCAAGCGTGGTCAGTCGAGCGACTGGCGCAGTTCCCGCCGTTGATCCAGGAACAACTGTCGCCACTCCGATGTTTTGATCCGACCAGCCCGTTGGCCCAGCTCCGAGAGCAGCAACCGCCGACGTCGCGACTCCGATCCGCGTCGGAATTCGCTTGTAAGCGCAAGCCGACATGCCGACGAGGTTCTGAACGAGCGAGATTCCGAATCGATCTTGTGACTGCACCTGCCCGTTCGAATCTTGCACGGTATTGATCGAACCAGAGAGGCCGTACTTTCCATTGGCCATCTGCACCTGCAGGCCACCTTTGCCGCCGCCGGGCTTGTGGGAGAACAGCAAAAGAGAATTTGCATTTTGCCACACAGCGATCTTGAGCGAACTACCGGCGGTCAGGTCGTTCGGGGGCAGGATCTCGGCCGGAAGTCCGGACGTGTCGCGTTGTGCTTCGGGCATGGTCTCAATCCTTGATACCGTAATCGGAATTCCAACAGGTGATGCACTCCGGGTATTTCGTCGCTGCGAACTTCGCCAGGTCGATCTTCGGACATCGGCAGAGCCGACAACGCACCGCGCCTTTACCCCAAACGCACTTGTTGCAGTTCGCCAGGCGCCGCTGCATCTCGTCAGGCGGATTGAGCTCGCCGCCGGATTCAATGATCGCTCCGAGCTTTTCCGGCGCGTCCCGCATGACGCGAAGCGCCTCTCGAGTACTCGTCTGTCCGGCGACGACGTCGAGCGCGAGCGACACGCCCGACTTGATGACGGCCGGCAAGATTTGAACGGCCGCTTTGACCTTTTCCTCACATGTACACATTTCGAAAAATCTCCATCCTTGGAGCGAAGGTGCCGTTCCCTTTTGCCGGGAGAAGGGTATGGTGGCACACCTCTTTCTCCGGGATTCATCCATGAAAACGCATCGCTTGTTGATCGTGATCTGCTTGTTTCTTTGTGTGCCAATCTCCTGCATCGGCTGGTCGGTTTACAAAGACCGGCAACTGATGCCGCTGTCCGGCGAGGACGGCGAGTACCTCGACCAGGTCGAGAAACACAACCGCGCTCTGATCGACAAAGTGGAACGCGATCGCGAAGCCGCTAACCAAAATTGATGGTCACGTTGTTCATCGCGAATTCCTCTCTCTGGTCGTACGTTGTGATGCTGCCAGTCGGGCATTCCGTCAGATAGAGAACGGTTCCCTCAAATCCAGAACCCGCGTTGATTTCAAGCCGATAACTCGAAGGCCCAAGTTTCGTCAGCTGCACCGACATCGGAATCGCTGCACTGCCTGGATCTGGAACTGACCAGGTACAACCGGACTCGTTGCCAGTTTGGAAGTCGACAGTCCCGTTGTAAGTCGCTTCCGGCACGCCACCAAAGAACGTGTTGTAGACCCAATCCAACTCAGCAGGCAGGCCACACATTGAACAGGCACAACAGCACGTGTTCGTCGCGTCGCTGACTGTCACCTCATACACGTTGGTCGGCCCGACGTGTCGTGCGTACCGGTTGTAAGTCTTGCTGCAACTGCTGTCAGCGTTGCGAATCACCATAACGACCTGCGCCGCCGATCCACCGACGCAGGTTAGTTCGACATCAGCTCTGAGACAGTCGTCCGTACCTGGAACGATGAAGTCGGCAATCTCATAAAGTCCACTGCCCGCGACTCCGCTGAGGTTGATGTTGCCGGTCCAGCTGTGACAGGCGGTCGTGATTGTTGTGTTTAGAACCATCGTCGAACCGGCTGAATTACAGTCGTATGGTGGCGGGTCAGCTTCACAATCAGGTTGCGGTCCTGAAAAACATCGCCCCTGGATAATGCCACCGTTCGTGAAGCCACCACTCTCGATGATCGAGTCTTTCGCCGCGAAAAGTGCATCACCGAGACAGGGGCAGTAGCATTCGCACGTACCGCCGGCGTTGATGATCCACGCACGTGGCCCGGCCCCTTCGACGCCGATGAATAGTTCGTTGAACGTCTCGACCGACGTCACGGGAACAAAATCACCAGGTGCGCTATCAACGTGAGAAAGTCGATAAAGACACACGCCACCGCCGGGACAATCACCCGTCACGCCGTTGCACACGTGAACATACAGCCGACCGTTGTTACTGACGATGAATTGTCCTGGAGAGTCTTCCGGCCGGCATGTGCATTTGCAGTTGGTGTACCAGCTGCGAGGCTCCGAAAATTCTTCGTCTCCGATGTCTCCGCACTCAATCACACACTGCGCCTTACAGGTCTGCACCAGGTAAAAAGTATCCGCTGGTGACTCAAAGTAGACGCTGACGGGCTCACCTGGATTGACGAGCGACATCGCCAACGCATAGGCGCCGATTGCACCAAAGATATCACCTCGTCTCAGCGACTTACTCTTGTGTTCAAAGAGCAGAGAGCGATAGTCGTCAGGTGAGACGATGCCCGTGCTTCCGCCCAGATTTGATTTCGAGATCGCCAGGATATCCTTGCCGGGATGCGCGGCATCATCAACGATGTGCGTGCCCCAAACGTAATCCCCAGCCAGCGTGTAATGATGGTAAGGTGACTCAGCGAGACTGCCGCAAAGAAAGGTCGCAGGATCGGTGTACCGATACCCTGAACCGACTTCGACATAGCCGGTCGACGTCGTTCCCCAGTTCGGCTGGTAACGAGTATTGATCCACGGCGTGAGGCTTGTCGTATTCTCAACGATGGACTTCGTGTCGACCGTGAAAGTCTCGATGTTCGAGCCAATGTAGAGCGCCGCCGAGCCGTCACCATTCCCGACGTAGTATGTGGGAAACGTATAATTCCCGGTCTGTGTGGCGATGGGATCGCAATTGCCACCAAGATACGTGCCGGCCCCGAAACCATCAGTCCATGACTCAGAGCAAAAAGTCTTCTTTAGGCCTGTCAGCGTGCCGTCAGCCTGCAGGCTAAAAAATATCGAATGGAAATAATAGACGGTGGTTGGCGGAATGGACCCCATGATAGGAAGCGCTTCGTCGAACCAACGGCACCAGCCGAAATAGGTATCATTGCTCAACACTTCGATGCGGAATCGCTGCAGGCAGCTGGCGTCGAAGCCGTGCCAATAGCCGGGACTCACGACAGCGGGCTCACCGATCGGCGCGGCGACGGTCATCGTATGCGTTTGCGTGTAATCAACCGGGCCTTGAATCCCGAGATACAAGTCCGCCGACTCTGGATAATGCACGCTGGCCACAAACCCCGTCGACCCGGCGTTGATTTCGTCGCAGAGCAGCTGCAGAGCGACTTGATATTCGGTTTCCGCGTCCAGCGAGACACTAAAGGTTGTGCCGTCGATTGTCGCAGCGAGAACGGTATCCTCTGGCCAGAAGCCATAAGGCAAAAATGGATTGCCTGGATACTCCGCAATGAAACAACGCCAGCCGGGATGCCCAAACCAGAACCATTCCTCAAAATCTTCACCAGTCACATCGGTGTTAAGGTCAGGCTCGGCTGTCAGAAGATAGTAACCGCCGGCATCGTAGACGAACGACGTGTGAGATCCATCGTCACCATTGAGGACTGCGTATTCTGAGGCAGCCAGCAAGATGCTTTCTGCGCCTTTCCACGTCCGGAACATGATCGTGTCCGAACTTCCGCATCCCGCCATCACTGAGATATGACCGACGCCGTTTTCGGTCATCGATGGATTCTCAAACCAGTCATCAAAAAGAACGGTTGTGCTGAGATCAGCGACCGCATCCACAGTCACCAGCCCATAAGTCCCGGTCCCCGTCTCTCTGAAGACGATCTGCCATGAGGAGACTTGCTGATTGTACCAGGCCCAGATGATTGAATCGTAAAAGATGCCTAGATGCGCGAACCGATAGTTCTGATAGCGCTGTTTTTGGTTATGTTGAAAGTTACTTCCGTCGAACGACTCCAGCCTGAGAATTGACGTTGATGTGATATCGACCGCGGCGACTTCATCCGGACCATTGTCGGACGATCTGAGAATGACCGACTCATACCCCGGACTGGCCACAATGCGCGTCCAGACACCATGGGTTTCGTCGAGGACGCACCCAGCTGACACAAGGAAGCGATGCGGATCGGTCCCGATGTCTTCGCCGATCGCTTCGCCGCTTTGATTCAGTCCGTCGAACTCCAGCGGTTCGCGTGGGTTGCTGTCTCGTGTACGCTCACAACAGCAACTCATGTTGACCCGTACCCCCTGTTGAGACCGCCGGTGTGATCGCCTTCCAGGTTGTCACCTTCGCTGCTCCACGCCAATTCGACCGACCAGCCATTGATGCCTTTGATGCGGATCTCGACTTCGCCGTTTGGTAAATCGCCACCATCGAGAGTCAAAGTGAAGATGTCTGGATTGGCCACGACGGTGGCCAGCTCATTCCAGGACTTGCGAACGCTAGGAGCTTCCTCTTCTTCCTCTTCGACTTCTGGACTCTCCAATTTCTCCTCCCACCCAATGAGCCAGTCTTCTTCAATGTCCTCTTCGCCCGCTTGGCGAAAAATGACTCGAAGTATGGCGGAACCGCCGGTGGCACTGCGGAAGGACAAGAACCAAACGCGCGTGCAAGATCCGCCGCCGACGCCAGGCTTCGGACCTTTCGGACGCTTCGCTTCGTTGATGACGGCCTCGATCTTGGACTTGTTCTGGCCGAACCAGCTATCCAAGACCTTCAGCCGATTCGCCAACGCATCACTCAATACACTCGCCATCGTCTGACCCCTTAGGTGTTGCTGCCGACGCCAGGCATGTCGGCAAACGAGACGATGTAGTAGGCGTCATGTGACCGAGCGACGGCGTTGGCCAGCGTGGGGTCGACGAGGACTCCCCCCGCGCCATTCAGTAACGCTTCGGTTGTGATGGGATCATCCGATCCGTTGTCCGGATCAAGATCCTTGAACGTGATGGCAACCTGCTTACCCTCGACGAGCTTCTTATAGCCCTTGTCGATGACACGGGGCTGAAAGCTCAATCGATCAACATCGATATCCCATTCGCCGGTGAAGTACTTGATCTGCTCTCCGGTTTCTTCGTTGACCCCTTCATACTGCTCATCCGAGACAGTGGGATTACGAAAGAAGGCTTTCCCGGCCGGGATTGAGCGGCCCCGAATTGAGATTGTCGCGCTGTTGACTGAGTTCGAGTAGTCATGCAGAAAGTCAGGCGGCGCGGCGAAGTTTTTTCGAAAGTGATACGTCACCGTTTCCCAGTCGACTTCCAGCGGTGGATCGTAGGTCTCATGCGCCGAGGTGAAGACAGGATCGCCGTGTATGTCGTGCGTGACGACGCGTTTCCCCATCCGAGCTTGTGAGGTGATGTTGACCTTCCGCTGGAGCGGGTGTGGCTGATCGCGTTTCTCTTTCTGCTTCTGGCCAAGAGGCTTGTTGTTGTATTCGTACTTCAGCTTCCAGAAGAGCCCGGCTTCGTGCTCAATCTGGATCTTCCTCGCCGTCAAGAACCAGTTCTGGTTATGACTGTCGAGGTAGGTCGGCAGATACAAGGGCGAGCCGGACTTCCGTTTCGCAAACGAGAATCCTGGAACATTCTGACGGACCCACTCGCCGTCGAGCGCGGCGCTGCTGACCTTGATCCGGAAGATCCGTTCGGTATTCACTTCCGACCCGTCATCAGTGACCGGTCTGGCGCGAAGTTCAGAGGCCCAAATCACACTCATTAACCCACCTCATTCAGTTCGATGCCCTTCTTGTCGGCCATCGCTTTCAGGTATTGATTGGCCGCTTTCTGCTCTGTCAGGATCATGGCTTCCCCTGCCGTCGGGCGCTTCCCGCCACGGTTGGCGATCGCCTCGACGATCGCGGAGTAACCGGCCGTAGTGCTTGCCATGACAGCGGCCGGTTGCTTCGACTTCGGTTCCCCGTCGTCCTTGGTCTTGCCGGCGATCTCTTCCTGTTGTTGCTTGAGGAAGCGGGCATACGTGTCGTCGTCGATTAGCTTGAGGTCGTGCAGCTCGTTGACCTTCGCCAGTTCCGCCTGCAGCTTCTCAAACGGTGTCCGCGTCCGCTCGAAGATGTCTTTCGGCGCTTGTTCCAGGTAGCGTTTGCGCTCGTCGGCTTCCTGATTCTCGCGTTTCTTCTTCTCTCTGGCTTCTTCCTCGTCGCGGTCAAACTTTTCTTTGGCCGCGTCATACCGAGCCTGCATTTCCTCGAACTGGCGAACGGCCTCTGCTGGGATGCCTTGCGCGAGCAGCTCGGTGGCCTTCACGGTCGTTTCGGACATGCGGCCTTCGAAGACGGCGATCTGGCCAGACAGACGGCCGATCTCGTCATAGAGCTGGCGTTCTCCGGAATCGATCTCGGCTTGCTTCTTCTTCTCTTCATTGAGCCGCTCGACGTTCTTTCTCAGATGTTCGTACTCAGCGATCGTCTGACCGTCGACGCCGGCCGTCTCCATATCGCGGACCTTGAGCGAGGCCTCGGTGGCTGTGCCTTCGAGCATCCACATTTCCCGGCGCAGCTTCTCGATGTCGTCGAGGACGTTCTTGAACGGGCTCTCGATCTCCTCAGGCATCATGGCATCGGCGTCAAACAACGGTTGCTTCGCCGCCTGGACCGCTTCATCCTTCATGTCCAGGACCGCTTCGGCCGCCTGGTTGGAATAATCAGGGACTTCACCGAGCAAGCCGCCCAGCGTCGTCACGTAGCCACGAGCAGTATCGATCCACTGAATCAGCTTGTTCAGCGCTCCCAATCCCCAGGCGAGCAGCTCCCCAAATGGTTTGGCGATCCGGCTGACGATCCCCCCGATCGTCAACACGACGCCTTCCCAGGCGGATGAAATTCGTCGGCCGGTTCCGCCGATGCCTTCGTCCATCTGTTGAGCAATGCGAGACGCTTCGCCGTGGAAATTACTCATCTTCCCGCGCAGCTGGTCAATCATGGCTCCGTTGAAAGCCAACTGCATCGCTGACTTCGATGACCGTTCGCCGAACACTTCGAAGAATTTCGATGTCTTCTCCTGTTCACTCCAATTCGCGGTAACCGCTCCAATGTCCTTCATAACGTCGAGCATGTCGCGCATCTCGCCGTTGGCATCAGCCGTCGCCACGCCGAAAATCGTCTCATTGCGAGCCAGGTCAACCATCAGGTTCTTAAGGTCGGTACCGGCGAGTGTGCCCTGAATTCCGTTGTTCGCCAGGACGCCGGCCGCGACACTGACACTCTCCAAAGATTGCCCAGCTGTCCTCGCCACGCTGCCGGCATATTTCATCGTGTCGGCCATCATTCGAACATCAGTGTTCGAGCCGGTAAACGCGACCGTCATCACATCGCCGACGTAACCAATTTCGTCGGCCGTGTGACCAAACGCGGAACCGATGTTGGTCGCGACGTCAGCGGCGACCCCCATATCCACGGCTCCGGCGCGTGCCAGGTTCATGACGCCAGGGATCCCCTGCAGGATTTGCTTGGTCGTGAACCCGGCCATCCCGAGGTAGCGCATCCCGTCGGCCGCTTCTTTCGCAGTGAACGACGTCTCGGCACCGAGTCGGAGCGCGGTATTTGTGAGCGCGGTAAACTCCAGCTTCGTCGCATGCGTCACCGCGCCGACTTGCCGCATCGTGTCGTCGAAGGACGCGTACTGTGCGACCATCGGCGACACGGCCTTGACGGCCAGATAGGACGCGCCCGCAATCAGACCGATGGCGATCGCGACCTTCCCGAGCATGGGAATCGATGAGCCCAGCTTCATCACATCGCTGACCAGGCGGCCGAGGTTGAGCCCGGATGTTTTGGATCCAAAGTCGATCAGTCGCGACTGCAGCTCAAAGAGCACACCACGCGAGTTCTTCGCGCCGGCAATGAAGCCCGACCACCCTTTGCCCAGGTCGACACCAGTCATCCTGGAAGCGAATGAGACAACGCGGCCGCCAAGATCGGAGAGCGTGCCGCGTGCGACCTTCGCTTTCGCGTTGAACTTATCAAAGACTTTTCCCAGGTCGACCCCGGTCGTCTTCGAGGTCCAGTCAACCACGCGTGTCTGCAGATCAGACAACGCACCACGAGCCTGTCTGGCTTTCGCGACAAATCGATCGAACATCTGACCGATGTCGACGCCGGTCGTCTTGGAAGCAAAGTCGACGACACGCGTCTGCAGATCAGACAGCGTGCCTCTCGCCGACTTGGCACCGCTGATGAACGGTGCCACATTCATATTCAGACGCGCGACCAGATCGCCGATTGATGCCACGTGACCTCCCTGTCCTCATCGAACAGCGTCAGGCGGCATGTACTCCGACAGCCGCCGCGCTTTCTTCCGGCGTCCGTTCCGGGACTTCAAACCCGTTCCCCGTCTCAACGAACGTGAGGAAGTCGGCCATGAAATCGGCCATCGTCAGATCGCATTCGGGCCAGTGGAATCTGGCCTGCCATGCAATCTGCCAGACGGCTCGATAGTCTGCCCGACGTTCTCCCCACGGTTCCGCTTCATCTGCTGCCAGGACCTCGTCGAAATCTTCCGGCGGTATCCTGTCCAACTCCGCTCGCCAGTTCAGCCGCCCGCCTTGCAAGGCGATCAGCTGAATCTGTCTTAAGCGTCGTCGGTTTCTTCGGAGTTTTTTACGGGGTCATCCGCCTTGTCTGGTCGTGTCGGGAAACAGTGTTCCAGGCAGTAGCCGAACAGGACGCCGACGAAGCCCCCGTCCTGACGCTGTAGCTTCTTCGCCTGGTCTTTGGTCAGCATGAGCTTCCCCTTCTCGTCGACTGCACACAGCGAGATCAGAAGCGGTTTGGCTTCTTTGCGACGCAGTTTCAGCTCGGCTTCGTTGCCGACTTGTGTGAAGGCTTCGTATTCACCACGTTCCAGATCACTCAGCGACCTGATCCGCACCCGTCGCGTCTGTTCTCCGTAAGGCACTTCGACGTAGCGATAACGCCGTGGCAGCGGCGTTAGCATCTCCTCCAGCGTGATCATCGGTGCTTCCACCGGCTTGGCTGGTTGTGGAGTCTGTGTCGTCTCCGTCGAGGTCTCCGGAGTCGGAGTCGTCGAGATCGCTGGTGTCGTCGTCGGACTGGGGGATTGCTGGTTCATCGGTCACGGCCTTAATGGAGAGTTGGAAAAGGTTCCAGTCATCCGCCGTGAACAGATTCTTGTGATCGCTGGCGGAACTGGCGTTCTCACCCAACACGAACAGGTTGCGGTTGTAGTCGTATCCGGCGATCAGACCGTGTCGATAAAGCTCCTTGTGTTTGACTTCAATGAACTTCGAAAGCGCCTCCTGAGCGAACTGAGCTTCGGCCATCTGATGCGGAGTCATATTGGCACGACGGATACATTCGTCGTCGGCCGGCACGGCGACCCCCATCTGGACCAGGCGGTAGGCATGGGGATGTGAGACGATGGCTCCGACCTTCCAGACCGTCGTGCCGTTGGCGCGTGTCTCCACCTTGTCAGCAGGTGGTTTGGGTGAACGGGGATTAACCAGGACGTTCGGTTTGATGTATTCAGCTTTCACGACGGCGCTCCTCCTGAGCAGATGATTGATGGGGGAAAAACGAAACCCTCGCCCGGTTCTTCCAGGCGAGGGGATCAGTTTGATTACTCTTCTTCCGCGACCGTGGCTGCCCAGTTCGGCGTACCAGAAGTCTCGAAGTTGAAATCGCCTTTGAGGTAGTCCGCCTTGGCGACCTTGATGCTGAAGTCGATCCCGGCGACGTTGAATGAGTGAGCCTTGACCGGCGTGGTCGCGTACTCAATCTGTACCGTTGAATCAGCTGGCGGATCTGGAATGTCTTCCAGGAGTGCGGTGTGTCCTGCCAGAGCGGGATCGAAGAACCCGCTCGACTTCACGGTGCCAGGTTCCGCCAGCCCGACCGATCCCTTCTCTTCGTATTCATCTGTTTCCAGGTCGGTCAAATCGGTTGTCTTGGTTTTAAACCCGGACAAGTCGATCGACTCCTGTTGAGCGATCGGGACAAGAGCCCCTGCGATGCCATACAGGATCTTTGTGCCTTTGGTTCTTACTTTCATTCGCTTCCCCCACGAAATGTGCCGTTACAGAATCAAACGGTTTCGCGGACGTCGAACAGGATGCGGAAGGTCTGCAGACACTCGAAGGAGTGAATTTGTGAACCATCTTCTGAGCGGATTGTGTCGTTCGTTTCACCCGTCGGATGAACGGCGTCGATCCTGATCGTCAGACCGTTGATGGTCGTTTCGCCTTCGTAGTCCAGAAGGACTCTTCGCGCATGCCGTCCGAGCCGCCACGCGAGTGCCTGCGAATCATGCAGGCAATGTAATTCGACCGAATCAGTTGCACCGCCGGTCTCGAAAATGGTCTGGCCTGCAGCCGCCAACGCCTCGCGATCGCCTTTCGGATCGAGCGTTTCCTGTGCGTCCTGGTCGGTGGCATAGATGACGATGTAAGGGAACTTCGTCGCCTGACCACCGTCGCCGGCGTAGACCTGAGGACAGACGGACTTGAACGCAACATCTGAGAGCAGAGCTTGCACGACAGCACTAGCGAGTGACACGGTTGGCCTCCTTTGCCAATTCCTCACGCGCCTTCTCAATGAGGCGCTGTTTCATGGTTCCCATTGAGGCGCTGACGCCCTCTTTCACAAACTGGTATTGAGGCATGCGGCCGGTGCGTCGCCCCTTCTTCGTCCGTCGCTCTTTTGTCCCCAGACCCGGCCAGTGAATGTTGCGAGCAGACAGGCCAACTCCGGGACGCTTTCCTTTGCGGACGGGAAGCTTCTTGTTCTTTTTGATTCCGACGCCGGCACCGAGTTTGCCGATTGTCACCGCTGAGCGGCCGCGTTTGACTGATTGGCCAATGGCCTTCTTTCCAGACTTCCATTTGACGCGTTGCTTGATGGCTTTCACGCCTGGTCGCATCGCCGCCGTCATTGACGTGCGGGCGATGCGGTTGGCCGCTTTCTTCTCCAGGTGGATCAGCGCGTCGTCGACTTCGTCGAAGCCGGTCATGATGCGTTCAGCAACGCGACGTCGGTAACCGCTCATGTCATGAGTTCCATGCAATCGAGATGCTGCTCTTTATCGCGTTCTTCGATATTGCGGTTGGCGATGATCTCGAACCGACGGCTGCCATATCTGATTCGCCAGGTCGTTTTGATCTCGCGAGTGACTCTGTCACTGAGCATTTCAATGCGATGTGTGAGCGTGGCTTCCGTTTGCTCAGCTCGTTCGAATTCTCCGCCTGTTCTTGGCTTTATGGCGGCGTAGCGCTGCACGACCGCTTCCCAGCTGGCGTCGTCGCTGAAATCAATATGACCATCAACCGTGACGTCCGCGTCTGCACGCGGACGTTCGATGGTGACCAGGTGACGACGTTTGCCAGCTCCCACGGGAATCCCCTTAGTTGATCCCGTTGGCTCTGCGAGCTGCGTCCACGAGAGGCGCGACCATGGAGCGGCCGATCTGGCCCAACGCAGCGACGTCGTCGAGCGTGAAGACGGGCTCGCCTTGTTGGGTGATGATCGCGAACGGCAGCAGCAGCTCGTAATCAACGGTGTCAGGATCGGCGGTTTTCTTCGCAGCCTCGTAAGCACGACCGGCCTGGAAGCCCATTTCCACGGCCAGCAGACCGAATGAACCGAGGCTGTCTGTCAGCGTCACTGGAATGTCATTGGCAGCCGAGGCCTTCATGATGCGGTCTCGGAGAGCGGCTCCGGACGCGGCCGGCGCTTGGATCGAATCAGTCATTATCAAGACTCCTAACGGGGATCGGACTCGAAGGGGATCAACACCCTAAGCCCGACGGTTGCCGCTAGTCGTCCAGAGAGACGCACAGCCGCTTGTCTCGGCACTCGAATGAACGAATCAGCGTTCGCACTCCGAACGGGATCTCAACGACTCCCTTGGCTTCGTCGCCGCGATTCTCGAAGTAGTTCGCGACCAGCATCTGGACAGCGACTTTCGCCGCGTGAGGGATCAGAGGCGGGAAGTAGCCCGCGACGTAGCGAATCCGGACGGCCGCTTCTCGAGGCGTGACTACCGGCCAACCGTTGACCGGCAAAATGCGACCAGGTTCGACGACAGATAGGACGGTGTAATCGGCTTCGGGCATAACCACGTCGGCACCATCTTCGCCGACGTAAGTGATCGACAGGACCTCGCGTAACGGCGGCCGTGGCATCAGGATCGCCAGGCCGTCACCTCCGAACGGAAAGCAGGGGAGTGTCAGCTCGAACGTCTGGACGGCCAATGCCCGCCAGCTGCGAGACTCGCAGACCTCACGAGCGGACGAGATCAAGCCCTGGATCAGCTCGTCTTCGTCGGTGATGTCTTCCGGGACACGCAGCTGCTTTTTCACCAGGCTCAGCGAAACGATCTCGGCGGCCGCGTCCGGTGGCGTAATCTGCATCAATCCCATTTGTCAGCTCTCCAAAACAAAAAGAGAGCGCAGGCCAGGCTCTCAGCAGATTACGTCTTCCACCTCCCGGCCCGCGCTCATCCCCCATCATTAGCTGGCGGGATGCTCTGCAGCGTAGACGTCGAGAGCGTTCTTGATCTTGCCAGCGATCGCTTTCCCGACGCCGGGAATAGCGTTGACGTCCGTGGCCTGCAGCTGAGCGATCGTCGCAATGCCAGCCTTGGTGACGAGACTGATCACGTCCGCATCCAGGGCGAGCTGGTCGAGATCAGAAGCCGGTGCCGTCGATTCGCTGGTCGGCTGCTCGGTGACTACAGGACGGCGGCTGAAGCGACCGCCGGTGATCGGTGACGATGGAGCAGCGCCGGTGTCTTCGGGAGCAGGATCGACCATGAGCGGCTTTTCGACGGGCTCGTCGCTGAGGAGATTTGACGCACGCAATCGAGAGGCGTCGAACTCAGAAACGTCGACCACGCCCGGCCCCACGTTGATGTCGCCCAGGAGAACGGTTGATTTGAGATTCACGAGCATAATTTGACTTCCAAGAATGAAATGGGGTTGAACACAAAAAAGGCCGGCCAGCTCGTCGAGGACGAACCGCCGGCCGCATTTTCCACCGGTCGCCAGAGCGACCGTCAGTTACGACGCAGCGACGCCGGTGTCGATCTCCGAGCAGATCGCGAAGGCATTATCGCGCAGGCAGGCCGCGTCGAGGTCCTGCAGAGCGGAGACGATGAGCGTGCCTTGCTTGGACTTCGTCAAAGCGTCGACCGTGACGTCGATCCCTGACCAGAAGCCGAACAACAGCTGGGAGAAGTCCCCGAAGATCAACGCCGTCAGATTGTTGGTGTTGGTGCCTTTGGTCAAGTTCGTCGGAACCTGGTTCGAGGCCATCGCACGATAACCGTTGACCATACCGTCCGACGACGGAACAGACTGCGTCTGCCAGAGGTACTGGCCGGTCGTGTTCGACTTCTCAGTCACCTTCATGTGACCGCGACCGCGTGCGCTGGTCAAATATGCCAGGCGACCCGAGGCCGCATTCGCGACCGAGACGAGCGTTTCATGCTCAACGACTTTCGCCCAGGTGAGAGCGCCGCCGTTGGAACCGATCACGACTTTTGGCACGTTCGAATTCTGCATCAGTCCGAGCGGCTGTCCAGAATTACCGGAACCGTTCAGACCAGCCTTGTCGATGCCGATCGCGATGTTGGTCATCAGACGACGCATCGAGAACAGCTGCAGGTCGATCGAGGTTTGATTTCGCATCTTGCGCGAGATCTCGGCATAACCCCCGATCGTCTTCGTACGGAGCTGGACTTCACCAAAGGCCGCGGTGTCCTTGCCGACGTCGGTCAACTCGCCCACCCAGTAGGTCGAACCAGCGTTGGTTTCCTTAGGAATGTCGAGTTCGCCAACCAGACCGGTCAGCGACTGCGCACCAAGCTGGAACAGGCAGGTTTCGTTACGCAGGAAGTCGATCAGCGTCTGACGCGTGTTGTGGACGATCATCGTCGCCCCGGCGGTAGTGTCGAGTTCGCCGGCGCGGAACTCACGACCGCCAACATACGCTTCGCGCTGAGCTGGAAGTGTCGTCGGCATGTAGAAGCCGGACGGTTTGCGTCCGCTACGGTGAGCGATCTCCTGAGAAATCTCCCCTTCGTATCCGTCCAACGACCGCTTTTCAGCCAGGCATTCCAGCGCCCGGTAGAAGCTGTACTGTGTGGCGTCAGGATTCTCGACCGGATCGTTGGCCCGTTCCTGCTCGGTCTCCAGTTCTGGACCACGGAAGCTGGTCCCGCCGCCGCCGCGTGATTCGCCGCCGAGTTTTCGGAGACGTTCTTCGCGGTCGCGTTTGGCGGTCGCGGCTCGTTCTTCTTCTTCGGCTTTCTCGGTGATCTCTGTTTTGAGATCTTCCGCTTCCGTGAGCAGCTCGTCGAGCTTGGTGTTTTCGTCGTCGGTCAGATCGCGTTTTTCGTTCTTCGCGAGCTTCTGCAGGTTGCGAATGTTCTTTTTAACGCCGTCTAGTTTGGCACGCAGTTCGGCCAGATTCATGTCATCATCCTTGATTGGGGAAGCAAACGATTCCTTCAATGCAATCGCTGAGCGATCCGGCCCGCACTCCGGCGTGTCTCTGATGCTGTGCAATCAGGAAACAAAAAAGGCCGCCTATTCGCAGGCGGCCGGTTGCTCTACACTTCCCCCGAGAGGAGACATAACCATGATTCAATCAACTCAGTTCATGGCTCATCTGATTAACCAGATCGACGACGACGTGAGAGTGTCGATCGAGCAGTCCGCCGACGAGCTGCCAGGCGATGAAGACGACATCGCGGCCGAACTCGATCGACCACGCGAGACCAGGGTTGCCTTCCTAGTCTTGACTCAATGTGCCGGCCGTCTCAATTGGGATTAACCATGTCGAGGATTTACACGAGAGAAGAATTCCTCGCCCTGATTGCCAAAGGGTTACCGGACCGTTTCGAGGTTTACGACGTCAAGTCGTCTGGATTTCGAAAGGCGATCCGTGAACCGATGCGAGGCGATTCGATGTTCGAGACGTTTCGACCTGGTCCGTTGAACCTGTCGGTCAGTTTTTCACTGACCGAGCAGGAACGGTACCCGTTTAGGCCAGATCCAGCATGCGCATTCGACGAGCCCGGCGAGCTGCCAGTAGTGCCGGGATCTCTTTTTTCAGTTTCAAGGTCTCAGCCGCCCGAGCCTCGAGACTGCGCTTCAGAATCGTGACGTCCGTCCCCAGGTACGCCGGATAGGTGACCGGTGAGACGTCGTAAACGGACACGTCGAGCAGCTCCCGCGTGACGACGTCGGTCCCGCGAACGATTCGTTCGCTTTCTTCGCTTCTGAGCTCGAAGCCAAAAGACGAGCCCGAGATGTCCCCGCGTTCGATCGAAATAAACGTGTTGTTTCCCCAGGTCGTTTCAGCGAGCCAGCAACGATACCCCAGGCCGATCGAGTCGACCCACAGTTCCAACGTCTTCGAGCGATTGCGACCGAGAACCGCGCCTGAGTCGTGGTTGAACAGGCAGCGGATGTCATCTTCCTTCAAGGCCCGATCAAACGCACCAGGCATGATGCGTTCCCGGAACCCCGGCCACAGCTCGAACTCGGTCCCCTCTGGATCGTTCGGATCGTAGAAAACGGCCGCGTATCCCTCGACGTATCGCTTGCCGCTATCGGATCGCGTGTCCACCTTCACTCCGGCCCGCGCTTGAACCAGGCCGCGACGTTCGATGCCCTTCATGGCTTCCCCCCTGTTTGATACTTCCTGTAATCCGTCAAAATCACCCGTCAGACGCTCAAATTTGCCCCTCTGGCGCAACGCGAGAGTTCACCAGCTCCACAGCCATGCCGATCACTTCGCCGTCCCAGCGTTGCGACAGGCCAGCCACACAACCTGCCAGGTCGCCGGCCGGATCCGTCGGCAGAGCGGCCAGACAATCACGTCGCTGACCTTCAATCCATGTCCTCAAGCGTTCGCCGGTCGTGATATCTCCCAGCTTCTCCTGGACGATGCCGGCTTGCTGATCGAAGATTTCGGCCACTCTGTCCTCAAACGCTGCCCGGGACAAAGACGATTTCGCCGCTCGCTCCAATGCCCGTACCTGACGTTGGACAAGGCCGCTGATCACTTTGCCCGTCAACCCGATGAAACCTTTATGCGCCCCGCGCACATTCTCGTCGTCGGATGGGGGCTTTTTGTCATTCGGTGGATCATTCGACGTTTTTGGTGCGTCGCTTGGTGCGACCTGCTTCCCGAAAATGGCCGCTGGCTTCGCTAGGTCGTCACCTCCTGGAAGTGGTGGCAGATCCTCGAGCGCACGGACTTCGTTCAAAGTCATGAACCCCGAGAAGATCGCGTTGCGGTGTGCCTGGTACCGCGACGTGATGTCCCCGCGTTCCAGACCGTCAATGTTGTAGCGGACGATGAACTTGCCGCGCTGACGACCTCGAAACAGCTTGCGGGCCATTTCCTGCTCGTCTCTGATCAGCCACGGCCGCATCGTGTGACGGGCGAAGTACCGGATCATGGCGTCGAGCGAATTGTTATTCGCATCGTCCATATGTCCGACCATCATCGGCGGACAGTTGAAGACGCACGTCGCGATTTTCTTCCCGTTGAAGACGCGGCTCTCCAACAGCTGAGCTTCGCCGAGGGGCATGGTGAAGTTTTTCAGATCGGAACCGCCTTCCAGGAGAAGCACTTTCCAGGCGTTCTCACCGTTGACCTGGTCCTCGATGTCGCCCTTTAATCGGTTGTAAGCGATGTCGCCCATTTCCTCCGGTACTGTGATCGCGATTGACGGCCGGGCTCCACTGTCGAAGAACTTCTTGACGAAGCGTTCTTCGACTTTGCCCAGGCGAATGAGATCCCCCATGTAGCAGCGGATCGGAGAAACCCCGACGAGCCCGTTCGTCGTGAAGCCAGGGACGTGCAACATCTCATGTGAACCGTAGTGGGGTTTCACCTGGTTCGACGCGCGGTAATAGAGCAGATCGTCTTTGCCCTTCAGTGGCGTGATCGTCGACGGGTGCATCGGCGTTAATCTGGTGACTTCCTGACTCACCAGGTCCCAATCAATTCCGGTGTAGGAATTGCCCCATAAAGCGACGTGAGCTTGCCGCGCTTCCTGGAAGGCCATCGGGATCATGTCTGGGTGTGGTTCGAACGCAAGCAGATGTTTTACGGGATGCGATTCGACGTTGACCCACTTGCCAGCTTTCTTTTGCAGCACATCGACGGGTAGCGATCCTTTCGTTTCGCTCATCACCTTCACGCAGGCATAGCAATCGGCCAGCTTCAGGGCCAGTTCCTCGTCGACCAGCTCCGGGACCAAGGACTTACCCGCCGATTGGCGTGAGTGGTAATGACGCATGACCGTTTGCGCGAAGGTTTCCCCCGCGGCCCGCGACTCCAGGAAGCCACCGACGCGCCGCAGCTGGCGGCCGGCATAAGATTGAATCGTGCGAATCATAGCTCGAACTTCCTTAGTCCGCGTTTCAGGTACGGATTGAAAGTCACATCCGTCATATGAAGGAACTCCGAATACCCCATGAGCGTGGCGACGGCGCCGTCGATCTTGTCTTCACTGTGTTCTTTGTCTGGCATGACCAGTCCGGCCGCGTCCGTCTTCACGACCAGGTTGTCGAAGAACCAGCCGAGCATTTCGTTGTCGCCGTGCAGTATTCGCCCGTTGCTCAAGCCGTCGGTAAAGCGTTTGATAGGAGCGTTATATTTCGCGACCGACTGCTGGAACCCATAGAACTTGATTTTCAAGTACTTCTGCACGTACATCCCGACTGCCTGCGCGTTGTTCTTGTCGCAGGCGATCGAGCGGACGTCGTATAGCTCTTTGCAGACGCGAAGCTGTTCGTAGAGGAAATCCGGATCGAATGACTTTCCTGGAATGACTTGCAGCCAGCCCTGTTTTATGAAAGTCCGGAATGGTTCCTGTTTAAGATTACGAGGGCCTTTCTCTGGCACCCATGCCCAGCATTTTACCGCGTACCTACGGTTCGGATCGTCTTCGGCTCCCAAGCCAAAAACTAAGGCAAGCGCAGCCAGGTCGTTATTCCAACCGAGATCAAGGCCAGCGGTACATTGCATCCCAATCAGCGACGGCAGCTTGCCGCTTCCGCATTTCCACATCTCCTCACTGATGATGCGTGCCTGCGATCGTACGCGGACGTTGCAGTAGTAACGCAGCAGGTTGAGCATTTCCAACGGATCATGTTCCGCCTTCCGGGCGATCGCCTCGATCGTCCGGATAAAGCAGGAGACCCCCAGGTTCGGCGAGGCCTTGTACCAACATGAGGAATCGAGCGGGTTGTCGTCAGCGTCGATCTCCGCCATGAAGATGAACCACTCATCATCCTGGACGACGCCACGAATCACCTTATCGCAGTAGGTGTACTGCTCATTCCAGAGCTTCGAGCGTTCGTTGCCGGCCGTCGTGATGAAGATCAGCAGCGACTGCGGATCTTTCCCCAGACCCGTGCGCAGCTTGTCGAGCAGCTTACGATGCTTCTCTTTCCATTCGTGCAGCTCGTCGACGACGACGGCGTGATAGCGGCCGCCGTCTTCTCCCGATCCATCCGCCCCAAGGCGGTTGATCATTCCATATTTGCCGATCTTTATCAGCCTGGTCTGTATGTCGCAGCGGTCGAGTAACTCTTGATGCTGTGCCACGAAGCGAGCGACTTCCGCATAGACGTACTTCGTCTGCTCTCGCTTGGTCGCAGCGAGGACGATTTCAGGCTCGAGCACGCGAGGCGAATCGAAGAACGCCAGAATCATGAGCAGCAGCGCGGCGAAGGGACTCTTGCCATTTCCCCGGGCCATCGTGATGAAGGCGAACAGGAACCGACGCATACCGTCGGACTTCCGTTTCCAGCCGAATAGCACCCAGACGATAAACTTCTGGAACGGTTCGAGCTTGAACGGCTTCCCACCTTTCTTGTCCAGATAGAACAGCGAGGCAAACGAGATCACCCGCGACGCTCGCTTGGCATCAAACCAATACAGGTACGCTTTCTTCGTGGACTTCTTCAAATCGCCCAGGTGACGAACGACCGCCAACCGGACCTTCTTCGCGACCGAGATCTTCCCGGCGACGACGTCTTCCATCCATTTCGTGACTTCCGCCTGGTGAGGGTACAGCTCGGCCGTCGGCTTCGTAGCGAATGGCATCAGTCGTCCTCCTCATCGAGCATGCCCCCCATCGTGGACTTCTCATCAACCACGAACGAAACGACGGCACCTCGAGCGCGAGGCGTCAGGCCGAACTCTCCGCACCAAGCGAGGACGTCTTTCCACGACTGACGATGCAGCGAAACAATCGGATCTTGATACCGGCCGCCCTTTTCCGAGAAGCACGTGTGATTGGGCAAACTCTCCAGTTCATCGGAGTAATACAGCCACCAATGGTAGGCCGTCATGCCGGCACGCCAGGCGAGCCAATCCCCTTCCGTCAAAGCGCCGGCTTCAATCAACAACTGACCTAGGCGACGGTGTTCGGCGACGACTTCTGAGGACCACAGTCGCATGGCCGGGGGAAGTTTCTTCTTCCACTCCTCCGCGACCGGCTTCATATCTTTGGGTTTGAACGTCCCGTCGGCTTTCTTCTGAGCGATCGTCTTCGGCTTGCGGCCGCTGCGTCCTGCTTTCCCCGCCATCACGCCCCCTCCGTCGTCATCCAATGAAAAAGGCCGGTCGTGTCCAGAGACACGCCGGCCAGGTGATCAGCCGGATCACACATCGGTCAGATCGTGATCTTCGCTTTCCGCTTCGGCGCGTCCTTCACCTTGAACTCGTAGCGCGAGCAGCTCGCCATGCGGAAGTGCTTCTTCTCGTCGCCGGTCTGAGGATCGACGAACGGATCCCACATCTGCACAATGCGACCGTCCGGAAGCGGGAACTCGCCCAGACCCAACTTGTTGCGGATCGCTTCCGCGATGTCGTCGGCTTCCTGGTAGCACTCCCGGCCGCGTTGCAGGACCGCGTCCCGCTGCTCGACCAGCTCGACCAGGCGTTCGATCTTGATCGGCTCCGTCGCCGGCGTCGGCGCGGAGACTGGCTGAGGAGCTGGTTCGTCGGTTTGGGCGAGCAGCTGGTCGACCGACGGCACGACTGGTACCGCTGACTCCGGTTTGACCTTCGGTTTGCGACCGCGCTTTGGTTTTGCCGGCTTCGAGGCTGGCTCGTTGGATGTGGTTGACATGGTTCGCGTATCCTTCCGCGTGTTCGCCGGTTGCCCGGCCGAAGCCCCCATCTTCGAGGGCGGTTTTCCGGTTGTGGCACGTTGCGCACAACGGTTGATGATTCGTGGGATCCCAGAACAGCTTCCGGCATCCCTTATGCGCCTTGATGTGGTCGATGACCGTGGCTTCAACGAGCCATTCGTTTTTCAGGCACTCGCAGCACAGCGCATTTTCTGGACGCGAGAGGAAGGCCAGACGGTAGCGTTGCCACCGTCTGCCGTACCCCCGCTTGTGGGCGCTCAGCCGTCTCTCGTCGCGCCGCGTGCGGGGAGTTTCTTTGCTGCTGTCGTTCATTTGACATTGGCTTATCGCGTTTCGTCATCACACGAACAATGGTTCGTGTCGGTGCGTTTCACCAGCATCCAAAAGATACAAAGATCGACGGCCAGATAGAGACTTAAAAGCAGTGTCTCGAAGTACTCCAAAGTCATATGTCACACCTTTCACGAGCGGTTAAACTCCGCCCAACATGCCAACGGTTTCTATTCCGAGACCAGGAATAACGTCAGGCAGCCACATAGCTGCCGGCGTTTCAAGTGTTGCTGTGCATCCCGTCATCACTGGCCGCAGATTCCGCAGATCGAACTTGGTCGGCTGTCATCACGCCGGTTGTCGGATGCTCAACGAATCCGCAACCACATTCACCGGAGTTCTCGTCAAACAGGACGCAATGTCTTTCTCCGCAACTCATGACCCGGATGGACACCATCCGAGGCGTGCCGTCAGCTGTCTTCAGCGCGTTGCGCTGTGACTGACTGCGAGCGTCCAGGACATACGCCAACTCGGCGATGTTATCGAACCGGTCGATTGCCTTGTCCTTGTGACGGATCAGCCCCAGCGCGTCGTTGTCCAGTTCCCACGCTGCTTTCTCGATCGCCCACTTCAGCAGGTCGACCATCATGATCAAACAAATCACCAGCAGCTTTAGCAGCCCGAAACGCACCAAACCCATACTTCACCACCTTCACGAGCGGACGAACCCCGCCCAACATGCCGACGGCCTCGATACCGAGACCGGAAATAATGCCAGGCAGCAACGTCGCTGCCAGCGTTCCAAGAGTTCCCAGACCGATGAGCATTAGGTGACCTCCAAAGGTTTGTCAGGCCAGAAGAGACGTTTGAGAGCCCGCAGGATTTTGAGACGCTCGACGATGATCGCCACGATGCCGTGCTTCATGACGTCGTCGGGAAGTTCGCCGTCTTCTGGTACCGGCTCTTCGGGTTGCTTCTGCAGAACGGCGAGCATCTTTTCGTAGATGCCTCCGTCGTATCGCTGCGTATAGATCTCAACGTCTGCGAGTTGGATCTTCTGGATGCCGTCGTTGATGTGCCGTTTCACCAGGCCTTGCATCTGATTGAGAATCATGTTCTTGACGAACCCCTGAATCATTTCGGGGATCATCACATGCAATGCGATCGGCTTATAAACCTTGCCCGACGTCCGCCTGATGGCGTCGAACAAATTGGGTCGGTTGACTTTGCAAACCACCTCCGCGTGGACACGATCGCCGAACACCGACGCGACGAGCTGCTTCAGACACGAATCGGCCGCCTCAGCTGCTGACCGACGGGCGCTATGGTCCACGTCGGCCAGTTCATCAACTGTGATGACGATCGCGACCCCTGAGAGGTCGTAACCTCTGAGGATCATGCCTTCATGCTCACTGCCGGCAGCTGCTGCAGGTGTCGGTGTGGCTCCTTGCGACGCGGGCACGGGATCATCCGCCGCCAGTGGCTGCGTGGATCCAAATTCCACCGCCACGTCGGCGTTTGCAGCTGGCTCGCGTTGATCAAGTGCGTTGCGCGCTACCCACGCGATGAAATTGCCCAGATGCGAGGGATCATATCCGACCCAATAGTGCGGAGTTCCTCGAATCCAGATCAGAGGTGATGTGAGCTGATGGGCGGCTTGCGGCCGCGTTTGCTTTGGGCCTGGTCCAGCCTGATACGGTCCAGCGGGGACGGCTTGGAAGAACTCCTGATCGATACCCGGCGGCTGCCACTGCATGTTTGTCTGCAGTCCCTTCCAGACGTAAACGACGTCCATCGGGGGAAGGTGACCAGCTCGACGTTGCTGCTCGAATGCAGCAGCAGCGTTGTCTTGGTGGAACACAACGATTTGCGGTCGGTCCACTGTGCGAGAAAATGCTTGGGGCGCTGGCGTCTTGGCAACAGCGACCGTCGTCGGTTGGGTGTGTCGGTCCTGTCCCCAGAGGGACGTTAGGCAAATGGCCACCAACGCCACCAAGCATACAACCAGGAAACGAGTTGCTTTGAACAACTCGCTCCAGTATTCAGATTTCTTAACCGGCAAGTTATGCCGCCAGCGTTCGAGAGTTGTCATCGTGACCGCTTCCTTCGTCGTCAAAAACGATTGTTCCTACTGGCAGGTAGCAGGAGAGATGCGACAGGTCTCCGGGGCTCACCTTATGGCCTTCGGGAAGCCGATCGCGTTCGCGGTCATGGCCTCCATATACGACGGCTTCAGTTGCTGCCCAGGAGCAAAAAACCTGACCGTCATCGACACGCGTCGGTAGCCCTAACGCGTCGCACAACGGCCCGTAGAGAAACGACCGACCGAACTGACGCGGCGAGGAATAGCTCATTCCGCGTCGTTCCAAGTACCAGCGCACAACCTTCCCACCTTTGACGCCTGATGACGGATCGAGGCGAAACAGATCGATCTCGCAGTTCTCGCGATAATTCGTGAGCGGCATTTGCTCAACGCCGCGGCCCTCCATGGAATGCAGAATGTCGACGAACAGCTCGTCGTCGACCTGGTGTGGGTAAGCGACCCCGACGTGGGAATACGGCGAGGCCGTCCAGTGTTGAATGATGCGGGAGTACCACAGCGTCCCACGAAACAGCAGCAAATCGCCCGGCCCGATCGTCTCCCGCACCTCCGACCACTTCACCTGCCGCATCGTGCGCCCCCGTTTTCGGTTTGACGCAGCGATCGAGATTCTGTTACACCTCTGCCCCCTTACGAGAGACAGACGAAAAAGTCCGGATTCCCAATCCATCGGGAATCCGGACCGTCAAGGCAGCTGCGTCAAACTATGTCCGGCGGTTGCCCTCGAAGTCGCTAAAGATGGCGACGAATCGAATCTGAGGGACATTGATGTCCGTAACCAACTCTGCAGGCGAACGTGTCGACGTTCGCGACCGCTCACCTGATGCCTATGCCCTTCTCCTCGAAACCGATCATCTGAAATCCCATCACAGAAGGTGGCGAAAAAAAGCCAGGGACGTACTCAGCGAAGCCGGCTGGAGCAAAAGCGAACTGGCAGTCGCCATTCCGGCCGGTGACTCCGGACGGCCTCGTAAGAATCTTAGCGTCCGCCACGCACTCAACCAAGATGCCTGGTCTCGGCTCCGACGGGATTTTGCCAAGTCGGACCCGTTCAAAAACAAGCTCGTCGCTATGGGATACCTCTCGATTGTCTGCGAATGGCAGCAGGTCGAGATCGCTTTAGCATTCGGACACCACAAGTTTCACACGTGCCGATTGATGGGACGATGCCACGAGATCTTCGCGAAGTTCCTGAGCCGGCCACGTCCGCAGATGATCGAGCTGCCAGGCGTCGAGTACTCTAAACTCGCGGCCCCGATTCAAATCCGACGAAACAAACGTGACAGCTTCTCTCTGGCGGCATAGATTCGTTCCCAAACCTCATCTCATAAGCGGGCCAACCTTATGCAATCTGCACCGACTCTCACCGCTCCCACTCCGTTACCAGTTCCGAAACTGACGGCATTTCAAAAACACGTTCTCAACGTCGTCCGGGCTCTGGGCCCCATGAGCTGCGCCGACGTCGCGAAGAAATGCCATCCCCATCGGAAGCATGTCATGAAGGCGCTGTATCGGTTGCGAAAATGCGACCTGGTCTATCGCGGCGGCCAGGGGTATAGCGCGGCAGCCGCTGACGACCTGCCAGCGGCCGCGTGAGTCATTCGATGATATCGCCGGACGCATAAGCGACGACGTCCTTCAGCCATGCTCGGAGCTCTTTGATATCGTCGTCGTCAATGTCCTCAGCGTTGGCGAGTTCGTGGTAGAGGTGTTTGACCTGGTCGAGTAACCAATCACTATTCTCTCGCAGACGAGCGTCTCGTTTCCACTTTTCATGTTTGGTTCTCTCGATCGCCTGATACTCATCCTGCTTTTCCGGCGTCCAGATGTAGGTCGGTCCGATGCTGCAGTTCCCGGTCGACCGAGCCCAATGAAACATACGTTCGACCTCAAACTGAACGACGTCGCCGGTCACAAGAATGTCGACGCCTTCATGCTCGAAACGAACGACGGACCGCCTTGCTTTCGCGTGCATGATCGCCATCCGGACAGCACAATTGAGCGTCTGACGTTTGGGATTGAATTCTATGATGGCCATCCGTCGCTCCTCACATACCTAACATCGTGAGAAAGAAAAACACGAGCCACCCAACGATCAGGCCAAAGAGAAGTGCAGCATCAGCCTTCTTCTTCATGGAGTCCATAGATTGTTCTCGCTGCGTCAGATTACGAATCACAACGCCTTCATTGTCGATTGGATCATGAGACAGGTTGACCCGTACGGTTTGCGGACTTTTCGTGATCTCGATCGACCTCACGAATCGGCGCTCTTCGCCCTCGTAAAGTTCAACGTAGCAACCTTGCTGAGTGTCGACGTCGGCGATGAAAAAGAACTTCGGCATTATCTCCGCTCCTCAAACGGGATCATCTTGTCGGTGTAACCCAGCCGCGATGGATGCGACGGGAATCCTGATTTCGTCATCGCCAGGCACATCGGCTTGATCCCCAGCTCTGCCAGATGTTCGAGGACATACTTCGCCTGGTTCCATTCCCCGCACTTCACCTCGTCATCGCGCCAGCATTCCAGGTCGGCAGTGTTCCCCCAGCAAATGCAGGTCGCATGAGTCGAGAGACAAGCTAGCGTGATCCAGTCGAGCAGATCGTCGCCAACCAGCTCGTCGTATTCCTTCGGCAGCTGCTTCGACTCGGTCATGATGACCGAGAACAGGTTGACCAGGTAAAACGATCCGAAACCGTGTCTGGTCGCGAACCCGATCAGCTTTCGGACAGTCGCATCGTTCACCTTGGCGTCGGCCACAGAAGGATTGAGGCTGATGTAACAGACCCGAGGTTTCGTGAAGTCCCAAGCCCTGACCAGGCAATAACGATGCTCACCGTTGGAGCTGAAGACGGCCGTCGAGATCTGCGAGACTTTCTTCGCCTGCGCCTCCGGATCGGGGAACATCTTGAACAATGCCCTGGCGTTGTTGAATGGATCATGCGTCATCGTGTCACCGCCTTCGCTGGGAGCTGCTGTTCCAAAATGGCCTTGATGATTTCCCAGCTCGAAGAACTCATCGAGAGCTTGATCGAACTATCCCCATTCTCTTTGCTGATCATCAGCGAACAGAGTCCGCCGTTGCCGGTATCAAACCCGACCGAAATACTTCCGGTCCATCCGTCAGCCTCAATCGTCAGGAGACGACGGTAGTCGGTCCTCGACTTATTCGCTCTGAAGCCCTTGAAGAGCAGCCAATCATGGATGTCGCCCCTGACATCGCCTTTTGCATTTCTCATCGTTCCCCCTTGTTTAGTTATGACTAAATTCCGTGCCTACTGATCTCGGCGACCGTCTCCAGCAACCAGTCCGCGTGACACTCACGATTGAGCGGACACCAACACGCGAGATTCTTTCCTGCGAGGTTCCGGACGGCGTTCCGAAACGTCTGCAGCGGCCGTGCTTCGTTCTGCTCCGATTGCCACATCGACAAGAACCATTTCTTGTAAAACTCGATCGCATCTTTTCGATCGATATACAGACCAAACTCCTTCTCCCCGTTCGATGGTCGTATCACGATGAAGTCATGCATCTGAAACGGATTGCCGAGAATCGTCGGCCGTCCCACATAGGCAACCGGCAGACCGTTCGGGCTCGCATCCTGGAGACGGAAGCCCTTGCTTCGTTTGCGTTGAATCCGGACGGGCGTCGTCATTCCCTCACCTCCGGCATCCCGTTGTGTTCAAAGCCATCGAGCAACCGGCCGGCCGCTTTCTTGCCGACACGCATGACGCTGACTGGAAGTTCCTCGATTCGTTGTGAGTAGCTATAACGCTCCTCACGCGGGATCTCATCGGCGAACTTACCGTTTGAGAACATCATTCGATGCGGATGGGAGTCGAGGTTCATTCCGTGAGTGAAGCAGTCGTAATCGGGCATGCCGATCCATTCGCCGTGTTGCTTGTAGAAAAATGGGACGTCGGCTGCTAAACACTGGTCGCGAAGAGTTCGTGCCCAGTTGGGATGCATTGGACGGATGCTCTTCTCTTTGCCGGATTCGCCACCACAGATCACCCAGTCAATCGAAGCCCCTGTATCGGTGTCACCTTCTGGCCAGTAAGTCACTCCAGACAACACATTGGTCGAGCAAGGTGCGTTTCGATTGATAGGTGGAATGAGTGTCAGATCCACCGGCCCGAGAAGCGGCTCGCAACTGAGGAACAACACCGGCGACAGTTCGCGGCATCTGAGCAGTTGAGGAATCCGCTTATAAGCCATCTCCTGATTCTCGACTGAAGTGCCAAGCCAAACATTGCTGAGCGGCTTCTTTCGATACCTTGGAACTTCACCTGGTTCGATGCCGGCAAGATCAATCATCGGCTCGCTTAGATTCCACATGGGCAGAATGTTTTCTGGCCGCTTCGTTACCAACAACCAGTCGAGCCACGGTGTCGCTTGCGTTAGCTTAAAAAGTCGATTCAACACGTCGGACATTGTGACTAACTGCCAGCCCTGCGGATCTCGTTTCATTGATTCGAGATCCGCTGTGTCCCAGTGCTCATGCCCCCACTCTCGCTGAGAATATGGCTTGATCCAGGCATCGCCAGCGCCATTTACGATCGGACCAAACCATGACTCAAAGACATCGGCGAACGATGCGCAGAAAACTTTCTGGCGTACTCCCGCTTTCTCAGCTTGCTCGTTCCATTTGAGCGGTTGAGCCCACATCGATTCAGCAGCGAGAACTCGCTTCCCTTCGACGGCCTCCGGCCCCCAAACACCGAGTAAGCTGGGATTGCGTTTGCTCTGTGCCGCTGCGTAGCAGTGGACACATCCAGGCGAAACACGCTGGCATCCTCGCCAGGGATTGAAAGTATGATCGGTCCACTCAATTTTCGAATTAGATCCCACGTTTTCCCTTTCGTTCGCGATAGTGCAAACCACCTGACAGAACTGAAATCACCGGTTGATAGCCGGGGATCATGAGTTGAACTCGTTCCTTACCACCCTTCGCCGGTCCGACGCAGCGACCAGGCAAATACACATCCGGAAGATGTGACCGCTTCGAAGCTCGTTGAACCCAAACCAAATCACCTTCATTCATCGCTTGCCCTTTCCTCAGTGATGACGGCAACCGAACCCCCGGCCGCCTGCTTTGCTCTCAATTCCCTAATCGCAGCGTCGCGTCGACTCTCAAACTCCCGCGTCCCTTGCTCGTCGGTCGGCAACTTGCCGAGGTCACTACCCCGCTTCGCTCCGAACTTCTGACGCCAGAACTTCTTCGCCTCGTCGAGACATGAGTCAGCGTGATACCGGCAGGAATTCCCGTCGCCATCCTCACCCGTTTTCAGCAGCGTCACCAGAACCGCCGCGACGCTGCCGATCGGCTTCCGCCCTCGCTTCACATGCTCAGCCGCCTTTGCTTTCTGCCTGACCAGGTTCAACGTAATCGCCAGGATGAAGGCTTCCAGCTCACCAGGCGTGTCGACGTCGACGCCATGCAATGCCCCCAGCTCGTCGCAGACGCCCTCCAGGGCTCGTATCTGGTCCACAAAGGCCATGACCCCCGTCTCCGATCGCAGCTGCGTGTCAGAGACCCAGGGAACCGCAGGACCAGGTCGCGTCTCACGGTTCTTTCTCCCCTCTGAAGAGTAGGAAGTATTTTTAGAGATACTTTCAGGGGATTTAATACTAGTACTGGGCGCATCTGCTGATGAAGAAGAAGGTGATGATGATGAAGACGATGATGATGCTGATGAAGAAGACGGCGGTGATGAAGAAGACAAACGACGTTGTGCCGCCGCCCAGGCCGCAACGTCGTCAACCTGATCTCGCTGCTGCAGCGTTGCCGGAGGTTCGTCTTCGAGACCTGCCACCGCCTCTTTCAGCTTCTCCATGTCGATGGCGAACATCAGCGGCCGGGAACTATTCTCCGGCCGCTCCTCAAGATCGGGGATGCTGACAAACGCATGTCCGCGACGTTTGAGGTGATCAATGCACCGGTCGAGCGTGGCGGAACTCAGACGCGCGTCTGAGCCCGCATAGTCGACTAGGTGCGTGCGCTTGATCGAGAAGATGCGGAACCCGTTGACGAGCCGGACTTCCTTACCGGAAGCCATCAGCGCGTCCGCAGCTCGCAGCAGAGCGATCAGGAGACGACGCTCGTAGCCCGGCGCGTCGTCTTCGGGAAACGATAACCGTTTAACCTCCGCGATGAACGCGACCAGGTCGAAGTTCAAAGACTTCTGTTGCATGGCATGCCTGCCGATCTAAGGGCTTCCCAGCCCGTTTGGAGCTTTAACCCTTTGCAGTTCGGACGTAATTCGGCGTTTTGCTTACCGGCATTAAGTCGCCCAGAGGGTCAAAGAAAACCGGCTCAGCGACTAAGCCAGGCTGGTCGATCGGTTCGGCAATGGCGGTCAGCAGCTCCGACCGCAAGATGGTGATACCGGCAGGCGCTTGAATGCCGAGACGCACTTTGTCGCCTCGAATATCAACCACCATGATGGTGATGTCATTTCCGATACGTATCGTCTGATTCAGCTTTCGTGAGAGGACTAACATTGCGATTCCCTTCAATGATGATTCACCGGGCGATCATCGCCGGCCCGGCAACGGCGTGTGTTTCATAAGGTGAGCGGACGCAAACTTTCGATCTGTTCGTCGAGCAGCTCCGGAAACAACATTTCCGACTGCTCGCGTTCAAGGTTCGTGATCTTTTTTTGATTTCGCTTGGCTCGCTGGTCAGCGACCTTCTCAGCAGACAGCGGACGATATTCCAGCAATGAGCCCCATGCGATGACATAACGAAATGGGTAAACTGTCTGCCCGTTGAAGTCATAGCCGGGATGATGTTGCGCGGTCAGTCGTTCCTGCGAGCTTTGTTCTGGCGCAGGTGGCTGCCAGCCTTGTCGGCCCGGCCATTGGGCGCAGAAATATCGTTTGATTGATCCATCGACTCGATCAGTAATTACCCAAACTCCATAAGCCGAGGCGTCATCGCCGAGCTGCAGCTTCGCGTGCGATAGTTCCGAGTTCATATCCTCAGCAAGTGTTGCCCGAGACTCGGCAGATTCGATTTCAAATTTTGTTGGCGTTGCCATCGCTCAGTTCCCTTGGATCATGGAGTCGAACTTGTCAGTCACCCATTGAGCGACGTTGGTAAAAACGTCATCGCGGATCGCATCCAGGCGTTGGGCAGCCTTGAGAGGTTTGCCTGTGCCATTTCCGCACAAGATGTGAATCTCCACACTCTTCATCAATGTCACGAACCGCGAGACAGAGTTGCCGCGGAACATCGTGACGACGTCGACGACGACGTCCTTGGTGTCGAGGTCGAGGAACCCGACAAGCATGCGCGGGAACTGCTCTGGCCTAGCAACTTCGACGCAGAAAGTCAGCGAGTACTGCAGTTCGACATTGGTGTGCCGGCAGATCGTGAATACCTTCGACGGCCGTCGGCGCTGTTTGGTTGTCTGTTGAGGCTTCATCCCTGATCCCTTTTCCTAGACCTCTATGCCGTGTTTTTTAAGTTCCTGAATCCAGAACTGCTTCAGCTCATCGGAGCAGTGAGCCATGGCATCGGCCCACGTCGGAAAGCGGCCATGCTGACCGTAGAATTTGTATTGGTAGTACATCGATTGTTGATTGTGTGGCCACGATGGATCGTGATCCTTCGCGCATTCCTGACAGACGTCGGGAGCGCATGGCATCAGCGTCCACGGTCCCAAGTGATTGCTCATATCGATTCCTCCCTGAGCAGTCCGACGCGTTCCATACACCAGGCACGCCAATCAAGATTTCCACGAACCAGGTCGTCGGCCGGCGGTACAGCAACCGGCAGATAGCGAACAAGAATCACATTCTCACCGGCACGTTGCCCGCGTTTTGTGACGTAGTCGATGTGCATCCGCTCCGGATCTGGCTGACGTTCCGCGACGATGATTTTTTCCATCTCGCCGACGTGATCGTTGACCTGATCAAGCACATCAACACGACGCGGGCTCTCTTTTTTGCCCTCGTAAACGAACCGCATCAGAAAGGGAGCCCGGCCGACTTCCATCGGCTCCGGAAACGACGGATGTTCAAGTTTGACAAGCACGGTCATGATCGGCCCTCCGGGAGACCGCCGGTCGGGCGCACCTTAAACCGCGACCGACGGCACTCCGAGAGGGATCGAACATCAAACGGCCTTGCGCCGTGTCTTCGTGAGAGCTGGGTTAACATCGCTGGAGATCTCCTCCAGGAAGCATTCCGGGACAGCGCAGTTCTCGATCGCTTCGCGAATCCGCTGCGTCGGGTTGTCGTAGAACTCCGCCGTCACGCCTTGGACGTAGTGAGCCGTGATCCAGTTGCCCAAGCCCGCTTCGATCGTGTTGTATCGCGTCGCCACCGTCTCGCGAAAATTCTTGAAGATGAGACGATCGGTGAAGCCGGCGGCCGGCAGAATGTCGCGCCGCCACGTTGCCCGCCAGCCTGTCTTCCAGGAACCGTTGCGACGCTGATGCCCCGACGTCGTGAAGCCCGGAAAAATCTTCGTCTCGGTCGATCGATACGATGGAAGCGACTGCAGCTGGCGAATGACGACGTCCGTCAGCGGCAACGATTGCAGCTTCGAAGTCTTCTTTGCGATGATCCGGATATTCCGGTCCTGCCAGTGGATTTGATCCCAGCGCAGATTGAGCGTGTCGGTGGTCCGCTGCCCGTACGTGTAGAACATGCAGAGCAGGACCTGCCAGGACCGGCAACAATCTTTCTTCCTGGTTGGATAAGTCGCGAAGCGGCACGCATCCCACAGACGATCCATTTCGTCGTGTGTGATCGTCTCGCGTTTGATCTTCGGCGGGATCCGCACAAGCCGCGACTTTTTCCGATAGCCCAGCGAGGGAACCCGGTTGATCAGTTCGGCGTCGTGAGCAAACGAGAAGACGGCTTTGACCTCGCGCCAGATCTTGTTGATCGTCGACGGTGACAGCGGCTTGCCCGCCTTCGTTGTTGTCAACTTCAAACCATCGGAAAACGACCTGATGTCGTCCTTCCCATACGACCGAATATCGCGAACTCCGAGGATACGCTCGAAGTGCCTGATGGCATTGCGGTCCTCTTTGATCGACCCCGGCGACTGATCCTCCTCGATCTCTTTGAGAACGAAGTTTTCGTAATAGTCGGAGAGCGAAATCAGCGAATCGTCGGTGGTTTCGTGTTGTTCTTCGTCGCCCGTAAAGAGACGCAAAATATTGGGGCTGGCAGCAGCGATCATGGCCCGGATCTTTCACCAGTTGACTACGGCGCTCCATCTCCTCCATGGGAAATGACATGACTCCCTCGCAGTCTTCACTCACTCGAAGACTTGGGAATTCTTTAGCACGCAAACAGCAACGGATCAGCGTTCATAGATGGCGAACGGATAGCGAGAACAATTAGACACGGGGACAGTCGGCATAACCGAAAGCCCCGTTCTAATCGAAGCACGGTGTGAGCAATTCACCGCGCACAAAAAAACTCGTAATCGTTCAACCAGCCAAAACCCCTTATCCGAGGGTGCGGCGGTAAGAATTCTGTTTAAGGAACTCCGACCTCCGCGGCTGAACGATACGAGATGAAACCCGATAGTTCTGAGCAGCAGCAAAACGATGTGACATACATCGTAGGGCGGAATAAGTAATTTGGTTGAGACCACATTACCTTCCGCCGCGACGGTGTCAACCCATATCTCGCGCAGAGCCGCGCGTGTCTGTCAGCAGGACAGTGAAGAAAAAGCAACTCGCTCCTAATGTGTGGTGGATGGTCTCCCGCACTTTCTGCTCGTCAAATTCTCGTGTGAGTGAGATATAGAATGGACCTTAATTCAAATTTGCAGATAGGCGAAACAACATGGCGTTGGTTGCCTGCTGATCGACTAAAGTCATCGAGCCATCCGGATGATGAATTAGTATGGCCGCGGTTTTTCCCATCCGACGCTCCACCAGTTCGATACTTTGTTTTAGATCTTCCCTGGACTCAATCAGAATCGGGGCATAGCCTTCCAAACCCTGCTCTTCAATGGTCTGTCTGGCGATCTCTTCTGCGGGGAATACACAGATGCATAATGGGGGAAACTCACCGCCTCCCATAGACAGCACTCCCTCTTTCCTTCGCTCTTCATTTCGGAATCCCGCCAAGTAGCAGGGGAAACTCAGGCGAACGGTTTCCGTCCCGTCGGAGTGTTTTTGCTGCAACGAAAATGAGTCCATCAACGATGCCAAGTAGGGTGGCAACGGACGCTCGACATACAGGAGCGAGTACAGCGATTGTTCGATTGTGAGAAGTAGCCGATCCTTCGATTTATCAAAGGGATCGATGATGAGATGAGTTACTTGCGGAAACCGCATCATGACACTGGCTATCCACCCGGTCAGGTCGCAGTGATTCTGGATTTCATAGAGAAACTCGTTGTTCCGAATCCGGGTCTCTTGACTTCGCGATGTGAAGAGGAAGACAGCATGACGGTCTTCCCCTATGTTGTTGCTTGCAAACGGTGCACTTGTCAGAATCTCGGAAGAGTGTTCTTTCAATGTGACAAAGTACATCGGCACGCGCACGACTTGCTGCGATTTTTTCACTTAAGCGGACTCCATTTCCAAATCTGACCGACGTTCGCTTCTTTTCCCCGTCGTCCATCCTAGTAAAAAGGTCAGCTTCACTGCCGACCCGCTAAACTCATTTGCTGTACCTTCCAGTCGAGGTAAGGCTGCAGGTCAACGATCATCTGGTGATAGCCCTCGGTCGTCTGGAGGCACTCGATGTGTTGCCAGTGGTGCTGGTCATCGAAGTAGAACAGCGGGATTTTTGCCTTCGGAACTTTGACAGCGACTTTGCCTTGAGGAAGAGCGCGAGTGTCGCGATTAGCGGCCGCTTCCAGTGTGGTTGCGTGTCCCAGTACGGTCATAATCAAGTGATCAAGGTCCTGATACTCTGGTCGCTCAACAGCCTCCGTGATGAGTGACCAATCCAGATGGAAGACATGATTTTCGTATGCCAGGGTGACCATGGAAAAACTCCAACTCGGTCAAGCCAGCCTTGGCAGGTTGCTCGCCGCATTTTTGCACGCGATGCTTCCGTAAAACTCAAAGACAAACGGGCAACAAGACTATTTTGGTTTGTTAGGTGGTCGGTGGTCGTCGTCGACGTACTCTTCCCTCGGTCCGAGTGTCGATTCCAGATCCTGCAAGTCTTTGTCATCGTCGCGAGTGACGAAGATCAGCGCTTCGATTGGAGCAATAACCGCCGTCTCACGGCCGGGACGGCGGATATTCTCCATGTGTTCACGAGGCTGATGCGGAATATGAACCACTCGATCGACTCGGAAACAAAGTCCATGGTATGACGGACTCAAGTACTCGCCGACAACTGGCAATCGCGGAAACGGATAGACCGGATCTTTTAACGGTGGAACTTTGCATTCCTTCTCCGTCCAAGTCTTTGTTAATCGAACCATCGCATAGGTTCGAACTTCTGAGGCATACTCCGTGCGCTCTTCGCTCATTTACTTCTCTTCCATGGGAAAGCAAATCCGTGGAGCTTCGCATCCCAGCGAAGTGGCATAGCAGCCAAGATTGAAGGCGTCGTTCTTGACGCCAAACAAAAAGACAAACGGGCAGCGAGAGATATCCAGGCTACTTATTCAAAAGCCCCGAGGAGAGTCACCTATTCCCCGCTTCTCGCCGCCCGTGTGATCCTTTTTACGGTGGCGCAGCGGATTTATAGTCCGCAGCGCCAATCAGGTCGTATTTTCGAGAGTAAAGCCTTCCGCAGAAGGACTTAGTGGCAACGGTCGGATTCGAACCGACGACCCGCGGCTTATGAGTCCGCTGCTCTAACCAACTGAGCTACGTTGCCATCTGTGGAGATGGACACAAAACGAGACAATCAAATCGACTGTCGGTTCGCATCTGAGGCAGAATCTTAGTCAATCAGATCGTCTGATTCAATTTCGTACGCCCGGTTTTTCGGGTCTCCCTCCAAAATCTCGTCTGATCGTGATCCATCAGCAACGATCAGGCGATATGGAAAACAGCAGACGTCTTCAGATCAAAGCTTATCCCTTTGGATGGCTGATATCGCATTGGTGGACGACGCGGTTGATGATGACCTCCGCGCCGCACATTTCATAAACTTCTTCCGTCATTCTCGCGAAATCTTCGTCTGTACAGCGGACAGAGCCTTCAAGACAGTAGCCACTTGGGGTTCGTCGCACAGTCAAATCCTCGAACTCGAATCCACCATCGTGGAGCAGGCGGGTCTTGATGGATTCTTCTGGCAGATGCGGGTTCTCTGGTGACTGTGCCATGTACTCGAGCAGCGTTCGATACAGCCCGGAATCCGTTAAGGGATAATCCATCACAAAATCATCGGAATCCTGTGCTTTCATGGTGTATTCCTTTACGACACAGTGGTTTAAGCGATCCGACCCGCACAGCAACATTTTGAGTGAGTTGTTGCCAGACATCGCAGGCCAACGCATCGATTATCACCAATGCGTTTCTCGGACGCAAGAGAAATATTCCCACTCAAGCCATTATGTCGCAGGAGTTTACTTCGAGGCAGCCATGGGAGGACGCACAGGCGCCGGGCAACAATTCAGCGGGCAGAAATCGTGGTTTGCCCCATATTTACCGATCGCCTGTTTCTCCGAACGCAGTCCGATCCGCTCCTGGATCAATTCCCGGATCATGCCCACAAACTTGGGATGAACCCCCGCACTTTCCGCGCGAGCCATGTTCATGCCGAGCTCTTCGCATTTGTCTTTCGCCTCAACATCGAGATCGTACAGGACCTCCATGTGATCCGAGAGGAATCCAATCGGCGAGATGACAACATTCCTGACCCCCTGCTCGTTTAAACCTTGCAGATGATCGAGAATATCTGGTTCCAGCCAGGGATCTTGAGGTCGTCCGCTTCGGCTTTGATAAACGAGCTTCCAACGATCTGCGGGCAATTCCAGACGCTCTGCAACGAGTCGGCAGGTCTCTTCCAACTGCTTCACATAGTCTGAGGAGTTCGCCATGCTCATTGGGATACTGTGAGCTGTGAAGGCGATGACGTAGGAGTTTTGGCCATTCTCTGGGAGTTTCGCAATGGCTTCCCGAACGCGTTCCGCATTGACATCGATGAAGTCAGGGTGGTTGTAGAACACGCGGATTTTATCGATGACAGGCGCATCGTCGCCAACGATTTCCCGGGCCTGAATCAGGTTCTCACGGTACTGTCGACACCCCGAATAACAGCTGTACCCGCTAGTGACGTAAGCGAGCGCCCGCTTGATGCCATCCGCTTTCATCTTCTCGACGGTCTCAGGCAGCATGGGATGCCAGTTGCGATTCCCCCAATAGACAGGCAGGTCAATGCCTGATCGCTTCAGTTCTGCTTCCAGAGCAGCGATGAACTCGCGATTCTGTTCGTTGATCGGGCTGACGCCATCGAACATCTCATAGTGATGAGCAACTTCCAGCATCCGCTCGCGAGGCACATTCCTCCCACGAAGGACGTTTTCGAGAAATGGAATCACATCCTCCATCTTCTCCGGCCCACCAAAGGAAACCACCATCACGGCATCATAAGCTGATTCTGGCATCACGATCTCGCAGTCTCTTTTGGTTCACATTCCTGAAGCTGTCTTCTCGTCCTGAAGTAGGGTGCTGGTGAGGCTTCGAACCGCACCAAATGCAGTTTCAAAAAGTGAATCACCGCTCGAAGCCACATTTGGTGCGGTTCGCAAAGCCTCACCAGCACCCTACAAGACGTTGTCTACATTATTGCCAATCTTGCCAGAACGACCACTGACAAGCCCCTGTCTCTTTTGCACTTCCGAACTCTGCTACCTCTGCTTCCCACTGCAAGCTCCGCGTTCTAGTCTTCTCCTCTTCCTGAACGCATCTTGACTAAATTCCCATCTTCACTCAAGATACCGCCCGTTTGACGAACCGTAACCACAGGATGTGGGACTTCCTCGATCTTTTGATCCGGTTAAACAGCATGGATGCTGATCCGATTTGGCGTTTGGAATCTCGCTCCAGCCGGCCGCTTATGGCCAGGCTGCTTCTGCCTCATGCGCAGCTGGTGAATGCGTCTGCCTCGCTCATGGTCAACGGCGTTTGCGAACGCAGCAATCGATGTCATCTGGGGGACTTGTTCGCGTGCATTCCGGGAAATCAGTCCAACGGCCTCAGCTACATTGACGATGCAATCAAGTCCGGCGCCCGGGCGTTTCTCCTTGACCGCCCACTGCCGCAACTTCCCTACCCGCAGCTGATCACCCCCACCGTCCGCGGCGATTTTTCCCGTTTATGCCATGCCCTGTCCGGGTTCCCATCACATGAACTCACGACCGCCGGCATCACCGGCACTAACGGCAAAACGTCAACGACCTGGCTGCTGCAGGCGATCTGGCGGTCCATCGGCATTCGCTCGGGACTCATGGGAACGATTCATCACGAGACTGGTGGTTTCTCGCCGCACGCGAGCAACCTGACGACACCGACCTCTGCTCACCTGGCCAATCTCCTGCGAGAAACCCACGAGAATCACGCGACGCACACCGCCCTCGAACTCTCCAGCCATGCCCTTGATCAACAGCGTTGCGCGGGCCTGATGCTTGATGTCGCTGCGATCACCAACGTCACGCGAGATCACCTCGACTACCATGCCACCTTCGAGGATTACCTCGATGCAAAGGCACGCATCGCCTCTCACATCAAATCGGGCGGAACTCTCTGGCTGAACGAAGCCTCGGCCACCTATCACCAACTGCGGGATGCCCTCGAAGGTCATCAGTTTGACCCGATCCGTCTACGAACTTTCGGCATGACCCCGCATGCGGATCTTTCAGCCAGTGACATTCGCCCGACGAAGACCGGTTCCAGGTTCATTGTGACCCATCAAAGACAATCTGTCGAAACAACGCTGCACCTGGCCGGCCATCACAATATCGAAAACGCACTCACCGCGATCGCTTGCGCTCTTTCCACAGGCATCTCATTAAAAGACGCCTGCCACGGCGTTTCGACGCTCGCTCATGTCCCCGGACGCCTGCAGCGAGTCGACGCGGGCCAACCGTTAGATGTTTTCGTCGACTATGCACATACTCCGGATGGCTTGACCCGTGTCCTGCAGTCATTGCGTTCTCAGACAACCGGTCGGCTGATCGTCGTGTTTGGAGCGGGTGGAAACCGGGACATCGCCAAACGCCCTCTCATGGGAGACGCGGTCGCGAAGTATGCAGATGTCATGGTCCTTACCAGCGACAATCCGCGTCATGAAGAGCCAATGTCGATCATCCACCAGGTCTTTGCGGGCATTCCCAATACCGCGACAGGGAACGTCGCCATCGAAGCTGACCGACACAACGCCATCGCCTATGCACTCTCGAAAGCTGAACCCGGCGATACGGTCCTGATCGCTGGCAAAGGTCACGAGACAACTCAAACCATCGGCGATCAGGTGATCCCCTTTGATGACGCCCGCGTGATTCATTCCCTCCTCTCTGTCCCTCCGATTCTCCCCCTCGATCGACCAACCCCTGACACGCATCCCTGGAGAAAAACCGGTTGACCACCGCGCCCACCTTCACTGTCTCCCAGATCGCGTCGGCCCTCGAAGCCGACGTCCTCTTCCCTGCACCCCAGCACGAAACGATCACTGGTTTCTCGATCGACTCACGCTCAATTCAGCCGGGCCAACTGTTCTGGGCTCTTCCCGGCAAAACACACGACGCACACGTCTACCTGTCGGAAGCATTCTCGTCCGGTGCAACATCCGCCATCGTCAATCGAAATCATCCGATTGTCGCCGAGCTGATTTCCTCTGGCACGAATAATGGCGTCGATCAGCCACGCAATGTCATCGCCGTCAACGACACGTATCATGCCCTTCGTAAACTCGCGACGTGGCACCGAACTCACCTGGATACCCTCACTCTCGGCATCACTGGCAGTGTCGGCAAGACGACAACTAAAGACTTTCTTCACGACTTGTTGTCAGCGCAGTTTCAAGGCCTGAAAACGCCGGGCAACTTCAACACTGATGTTGGATTACCGCTTTCGCTGCTTCAACTTTCGTCGCAGCACGAATTCGGCCTGTTTGAAATGGGGGCACGCTCGCCGGGCGATATTCGTCTGCTGGCTGACATCGTCCGTCCGGAAATCGGCTTGCTGACGGCTGTTGAACCTGCCCACCTCGAGACCTTCGGCGGAATGGACACGATCTACCAGACCAAATGGGAGTTGATCGAAGCACTGCCTACAACCGGCTTTGCAGTCATTAACGGCGATGACCCCAAGCTCAAGCGTTTAGCATCGCATCTTGACTGCAAGGTCCTTACGGTCGGATTCCAACCGGGCAACAGCCTGTCCTGCACGCATCAGCATATTGATCCTAAGCGAGGCATTCAGTTCGACGCAGACGGCGTGCATTATCAGACACGCCTCTATGGCAAGCCTTCCATTCAAGCCTGCATGTTCGCGATCGCGGTCGCAAGAGAGCTTGGAGTCGATGGTTCCCTAATCAAGCCCGCTGTGGAGTCCCTTGTTCACCCACCAGGACGCATGCAACCGCTGCGAGTCGGACGCTGGACGATTCTCGACGATACTTACAACGCCTCCCCAGCCTCGATGAAGGAAGCCGTCAATACCCTCGCCAACTGGCCCGAAGATCTGAAAAAGATCGTCATCGCGGGTTCCATGTTCGAACTTGGCAAACGTTGCTCGGAATACCATTTCCAGGTTGGCCAGCTCGTCGCGAAACGAGGCATCGATCAACTTCTGACCTGTGGCGAACAGGCCCTCGCAATGGCGCGTGGCGCGATCTCCTCCGGCATGTCCGGCGGTTGCGTCTCGGTCTTTCCTGATCACTCCCTGATGATGGACATGCTCCCCTGCCTCCTCGACGAACCCGCGATCATCCTCATCAAAGGCTCGCGCGGCATGAAGATGGAACGCATCCTGGAGTACCTGCGAAACTACCTGCAGCCGTCCCCAGGCGTCTTCAAACAGTCCGCGTAAGACGTCTTCTCGTTTTGCTAAGCCCTAAGCCCCAATCTCCAAGCCCTATTATCCATGCTCCCCTGGCTCATTCAACACGGTTACTTCAGCCTCGATCGCTTCCCTATCGGCATGACCGGGGACTCGACGATCCTGCTGACCGCGCGTCTGGCAGTCGCGAGCATCATGGCATTCGTCTTCTCGCTAATCGCAGGCCCGTTCGCGATCAGCTGGCTGAAATCACGGTACCGAGAACGTATTGCCTCAGATTCCGCCCGATTGAATGAACTCCATGCCGGGAAGAATGCCACCCCGACGATGGGTGGTCTCTTCATCCTGATTTCGCTGCTGCTCTCGACCGTCATCTTCGCCGATTTATCAAACACGTTCGTCCAGCTCGCGATCGTGACGGCCATCAGCTTCGGGGCTCTTGGGGCTCTCGATGATTGGACGAAAATCTCCAGCAAAAAGAATGGCCTGTCCGCACGACGCAAGTTCCAGCTGCAATGCATCATTGCGCTCGTCATCTCAACCGTGATTTATTACAGCCACCGTGGATTGACGGAGGGAACCTCACTGCAGGCTCCTATCGGTTCGTTGGCGATCACACTCGGCGTCTTCATGATCCCGTGGTCGATGGTGGTCATCGTCGGCTCATCAAACGGCGTCAACCTGACCGATGGCCTTGATGGACTGGCGGCTGGTTGTCTCGTCTTCGCAGGCCTGGCGGTTGCGGCGCTCTCTTACATCGCCGGCAACGCGATCTTGTCCGACTATTTCAGCGAGCCGTTCATTCCCGGGGCGGGGGAACTGGCTGTCGTCATGGGCGCGTTCGTCGGAGCCTGCCTGGGCTTTCTGTGGTTCAATGCCCATCCCGCAGAAGTTTTCATGGGCGACACCGGTTCGCTGCCGTTGGGAGCACTACTTGGACTGACCGCGGTCGTGATCCGGCAGGAACTCCTCTTGATTCTCATCGGCGGAGTCTTCGTTGTCGAAACACTGTCGGTCTTTCTCCAGGTCGCGTACTTCAAACGAACACGCAAACGCATCCTCGCCTGCAGCCCGCTGCACAATCACTTCCTGTTCAAGGGCATGCACGAAACCAAAATTGTCACCCGCTTCTGGATCGTCTCTGCATTGCTCGCGATCCTGGCATTGGCGACACTGAAGATACAGTGAACTCACAGTGAGAGAGAAGACTGGAACGCAGAGGTAACAGAGTGAGGCAGAGTCCGCAGAGGAAAAGAGGTTACGTCCTCTTCACGACCAAACTCTGTATTATCTGTGTTCATCTGCGGTTCAACACTCTTCTCCGCGACCTCTGCTCCCCTCCGCGTGCTCTGCGTTCCAGTCTTCCCTTTCCATCAACATGGCATGGGATTCTAAAACGGACTATCATGGATTCGTTGTCCACGCAAACAATCAGCAAAGGAACACATCCATGGTCAAAACCGCATCGACGATGCTCCCACTCGGCAGCGCGGCTCCGAAATTCTCTCTCACGAATGTCGACGGCAAGACGGTCACTCTGGAGTCATTCCCCAACGACCTGCCGCTGCTCGTGATCTTTATGTGCAATCACTGTCCGTTCGTGATTCACCTGCGCGATCACCTCGTGAAATTCATTCGCGAATATCAGGACAAAGGGATCTCCGTCGTCGCAATCAGCTCCAACGACGCCGAGAAGTACCCTGCGGATTCACCTGAGAAAATGAAGGAAGATGCAGAGAAGTACGGGTACACCTTCCCTTACCTCTACGACGACACCCAGGACGCCGCCAAAGCCTACCGTGCCGCGTGCACGCCAGACTTCTTCCTGTTTGATCGTCACCGCCAGCTCGTTTACCGCGGCCAATACGACGATAGCCGCCCTAGCAACGGCCAGCCCGTCACCGGTGCAGACTTGAAAGCCGCCTGCGATGCGGTTCTCTCAGGCCAAACCATCAACGCACTGCAGCGCCCCAGCATCGGCTGCAACATCAAGTGGAAGCCCGGTAAGGAACCCGATTACTTCACCGGCATTTCCGCCGTGTAGTCCCATATTTAGCCCCCGGTGAGTCACCGGGGGCTATCATGTCTTGGCTCACCAACAAGGAGGGCGAACCTGCGTGTGAGCCGCTTCTTTGCATTGCGAAACGTCAGCTGTGAATACGACGATAATGGCGTCGATGGTTTTCGATTTCTCGGCACACCGTTTAATGTCCACTTGCCAATGAGAGTTTGCAACGCGGGACAGCGGCTCGGACGGAGCCTCGCCCTCCCGCTGTCTGATCTCACAACTCGTCCACAACCACCGGCTCATCCGTCGCTGCTTTGATAACGTCGGCGATCGCGGTATACGCATCCCCGGTCAACAAGCTCACATCCAGTCTCGACGCGATCGGCAGATCGTCGAACCGAACCGCCCCTTCCCGGACCTTCAGCTTCTGCTCAATGTTCCAGGCGATGAACTCAAACGACGACGTTTCTCCCGGCTCATCGATCCGACGCCACGTGACGTCGATCAGTCCGGAAAACTCTTCGCTTAGGTGCTCGCTCAGATTCGTTCCGATACGTTCGTCATTGGCCAACAGCAGCCATCGCAGCGGGCGTCGCGATAACATCTGCCTCAGATCCATCACCGTCATTTCTTTCGTCGGATGATAGACATTCGAGTTCAGGTCAGCGACAGGATCCAGCACGAAGCGACGATACCAGGCTGCCGGATGCGGAACATTCAGACGGGCTTCCTGAATGAGTCGTTCACCGTAGAAAACGAGATCGAGATCGATCGTCCGCGGCCCCCAGTGGACATGCCGTCTTCTCTGCATCGCCTGCTCGACCTGAATCAGCACATCAAGCAGGTCAAGTGGTCCCAGCGAAGTCGTAATCTCAAACGCAGCATTCAGATATCCGGTTCCAGCATTCTGCCCCACAGGTGAGGTACTGAAAACGCGACTCGACGTCAGCGACGAGATTCCCGCGTGTTCACTCAATAGATCGCGAGCGCGACGGAACGATTCCATCACGTCGCCCAGATTGCCGCCGACTCCGATATAAGCCGTTTCCATAGTCGCCTCGCCACGATGTCAAACAGCGCATCATAACGAGCAATCACGATTACATCATCCGCGCCAGCAATTAGAAGCCATGCGCCTGGAGTTCCGTGTTTGACCGTCCCCAGAGTCCACCGCTGGCCGCTCCCACGGAACCGATGGTGGCGATCACGCCCATGAGAATCGCCGCCAGCATGACGGCGTATTCGACGGCGGTCGGACCGTCTTCTTCGACGAGAAAAGTTTTTACGTGTCTCAAAACGCGCGACATAATCAATCCAATTTTAATGTCCGCGTCTTGCGGCTGAAGAAATGCGTAGAACTGGACATACAAAATGTCCCGTTAACGATGTATGGTTCCCGTCCAACTTAAACCTAGCATTTCTATGGAACCGGTCAAAAAAATATGTGATGAAGGAGGGGAATTACTGACCCGGCAGGACCTGCATGGCCGATCCACGCGACTTTTCGGCCCTTTTTCCGACTGCGTTGAGTATTCCCTGGCCGTTGTGTAGACTTCTTACTCGCCGCGACAAGGTGAATGCCCTTGGAATCTCGATGTTTGATTCCGCGTTCCAGGTTGCGTTAAGTTAAACCCCACAAGGAGTTATGAATGGCCAAAGAAGAGGCCATCGAAATCGAAGGCGAAGTCGTTGAAGCGCTCGCCAATACTCAATTTCGAGTCAAGTTGCAGAATGGTCACCAGGTTCTTGCCCACGTATCTGGCAAGATGCGCAAGAACTTCATCCGCA
>SXPC01000070.1 GCA_005778225.1 Planctomyces sp.
CCGGCCAGTCGATCGGAAACAGAAGCGCTTTCGCATTGCCGAGGAAATCATTCTTCTGTTCCTCGTTGACTTCGCCGATGTACTCGATCAGCGGGTGATCAAGCCACGGCTTAATCTTCGTTTCGAAAAACTCGATATCAACCTTGTCGATTTTCGCTGCCATCTTCAACGGCATCCCCATACGGATCGCCATTTCAATCGCACGCTCCGGCCCCTTCTCAGGCGACAAACGCCCCAGAAACGCCAGATATTCCCCCGGCTGTTCGCGAAATGTGTAAGTTGAGGCAGGAACCCCGTTGTAGACAGTCCCGACATAATTTGCCTGCGGCAGCGGATGACGTTGTGAATCCGAGATCGACACAACAGGCATTTCAGAGAACTCTTCGAACATCGCACCGAGGTCCGGCGAGTCGAGCCGACCGTGCAGCGTCGTCACGTGGGGATAGCGATGCTGTCGCAATTGAGGGTAGTGGAAGAAGTCAACGTGAAAGTGAATGATGTCAAATTCATCCGCCTGCCGCATGACTTCCATCGTCTGCAACATATGAAAAATAACAGGATCTCTCGGCACCTTCGAAAGCCGCAGCGACTCAGCGACCACCGAAACGAGACGGGCTCTCGTCTGCGAGTCCCCGGACGCAAACATGGTCACGTCATGACCCATTTCAAGCAGTGCTTCAGCCAGATAGTGAACAATCCGTTCGCTACCGCCATAAGTCTTGGGAGGAACGCTTTCAATCAGAGGAGCGACGAGAGCAATTTTCATGAGCTTCCTTTCAGTAAAGCAGTTTCGCATTTACAAAGGAACGCAATTCTTATTCCCCGCCTGACGGTCGCGCGAAGTCCTTTCAATTGATCGCACATCGACAGAAAACTGTGCTGGCAAGGACCACACTCATTCTATCCATCAACCAACCTCCATCCGATATGCGCTGCAATCAATCAGGTGTCGGTGTCTCCGCACGATTGACTGATGAACGAGCTTCCCTCCCCTACGCCACCGTCCACGGCTCACGTCGCGGTCTGCTGAGCAGCGCATTCGCATTGTCATCGTTCGTGAATTTCACGGCGTTCGCATCCCATTTCAGAACCTTGGAAGGTGTCTCCGGGAAACGACGAATCGCAATGTTCATCAGGTGACACATCGTCGCGGACGAGTGACCAATCTCGACCGGAGCATGCAGCTTATCTTCCCCCTTGATCGTGTCGAAAAAGTTCTTCAAGTGCAGGCTGGTCGCGTCCATCTGCCCTTTCGTATTGGGCAGCCCTTCGAGCAGTTCCTTGCGCGACGCTGTCGTCCCGCCATAACCTGTCTGCAGCCAGCCATCTTCTCCTTCAAAGCGAGTCTGCACGACAGGCTTGCCACTGGTGCAGGTCAGTTCCAATCCATCGGCATACCGAACTTTCACGGTCGATTCCAGAGCCGTGTTGAACAACGATCCCGCTTCCGGAAAGACCGCCCTTGTACACTCATATTCCACAGGCCCACTCAAATCACGCCCCAGTCCCCATTGCGCAATGTCATTGCAATGAGCACCGAAATTGGTGATCTGCCCACCCGAGTAGTCATAAATGAAACGAAAGCGATACAGACAGCGCTCAGGATGATAGGGCTCCTCCTGAGCCGGACCAAGCCAGCGCTCGTAATCAAACGTCGCAGGAACCGGCTGCGGCTTCCAGCCCGGGCCGGGCGTCGGCTTGTTGTTGTGCCCAATCGTCGTCTCGACACGCGTCACCTTTCCAATCGCCCCCGCAAGAACCTTGTCGCACACAAACTTCGAAATCGGATTGGACCGCTCATGCGATCCCGTCTGAAAAATCGTCTTATACTTGTGAGCCGCGTCCACCATCTCCTGACCATCCGCCACGGTCAACGACAACGGCTTCTCACAGTAAACCGCCTTGCCCGCCTTCGCAGCCATCGTCGAAATCACCGCATGCCAGTGATCCGGAACAACCACAATGACCGCATCCACATTCGGATTCTCAAGGACCTCTTCAAACAGAGCCGTCGCCTGACATCCCTTCCAGTCAGTCTTCCCCTGCAGTTTGCCGAAGTGCTCATCGACAATCTTCTTCGCCGGCTCACGCCCATAAAAATGCGACGGCTCGCGGTAGCCGAAACTCCCCTCGTTCACATCACAAACCGCCACCACATTCGCGAGGTTGTACTGCAACACCTTATTGAGCAGGTTCATCCCCTGATTGCCAACACCAATGAACCCAACATTAACCATCTTCGAAGGCGCCTGCGCCCTGAGCCAGTCACCATTAAGAACAAGAGGACTCGCCGCCACCCCCGCCAGCGTCCCCTGAAGAAACCCACGACGCGTCTGCTGAAACCGTGACATGCTATCCCCCGTAGGGTCCGCTGTGCGGACCATCAATTCGCGTTCAATAAAAACAAAAACTCGTTCTGTAAAACGTAACCCAATGGACGATCCGCCCTACTTCAAACGCCCCGCCCACTCGATAGCATTCGTCAGCATCGCATTAAAGGCAGGTTGCTCAAAGTCGGCCTTGTGCCCCAAAGAAGTAAAAAACACTCGCTGCTCCCCGCGAAGTCTCGTCCAGGCAATCGGCTCACGAGGCTTACCATCAATCTCCCCAAACGCGAGCAACGTCGCATCCCCATTCACCGGCGCGACCATGTAAAGTGATCCCTGTGATGGAAACGACGTCGTCGTGATCCCTTTCAGAATGGGATGTGCCGCTTCTTTGTCATTGAGTCTGATCGTCGCAACAGGCCCGACAGGATAATGATTCGTATAACTCCCACCCCACACATCCGCATCAATCGTCGGCCACTCCCCCTCCCCTTCCGGCGCCGGCTTATTCCGCAGACTGAAGGCATGACAAGCCGTCCGAATCCCCACCAGCCCGACTTTGGAATTCATCACCGACTTAATTATCTCCATCTGCTCAATCGGAGGTGTCCGACGTCGCACCGAAATGACAACAACATCCGCCGTCTTCAACGCATCGAGATTCTCAAAACGATTCGCATCCTCTTTAGAGGAGAAGATGAACTCACTGTGATAACCCAGCGGCTTGAGCTGCGCTTCCGCAAACGCAGGCAGCGTGACTTCCGTCTGATACTCAGGCTCGGAGACAAGGAAGACGACACGCGGGTCATCGGCCGCCAAACTGTCGCTGAGAGAAAATAAACTCAGCGAAATGACCAGCAGTCGAAGCATTCCAACCTCCTCAGAGACACACGCTCAACACTCGCAATACTAAAAATCGCGGGCACAGGAACCCCCATACCCACGATCATTTCTCTACTCAGAAACCCCGGAGGACTCTGTGCCCCTCCGTGTCCTCTGTGGTGAAAACGCTTTTCAACCCTTCACCGCCGTCGGAATCACATACCCCGCACGACCCTCTCGCTTCAGCATCTTATTCGCCAGTTCGAGATTCTCACCTGCGGTGAACTTCTCAGCAGCCGGATCAAACGTCAGCGTCGGTCCCAGTGACCAGGGAGTCTTCTCGTAATCAACCGACCACGCCTTGAGATGATCCGCAAAGCGGCTCGCAGCTTCCGTCAGATTCGCATCGTGGCCGACAGCCGAAAGAATCTCCTGCATCGTGGCATCGCGTCCACAGCGTGTCGAGATGTTCGACAGGTGAGACAGCGAGCTCGACAGGAACGCACTCTCCAAAGGCGAACGCAGCTTCGAACCATCGTTCGAGAGAACGCAGTCAACGAAGTTCTGCATATGCGTCCCGCCGCTGTCCCCTTTGAACTCCTTGACCTTCTTGCCGTCCGCATCGTAGATCGCTCCACCACCACGACCGCCACGGAATTCGCCCCCTTCGCAGGTGAGAATGATGTCGACACTCTGCCCCTTGAAGTTGACCCCGTCCTTGCCATCCGGAGTCTTCGACAAATCGCGGACTTCAAAATACACCGGCACACCATTGCCGTAGTCGATCGAAGCAATCTGCATGTTCGGCGTATTACCCGCATCGTCCCAGCCGAAGCGTCCGCCAAAGCTCATGACCTTGCTCGGATGCACCATCGGCTCTCCCAGGAACCAGCGCAACACATCCATCTCGTGAGGTCCCTGATTTCCCATATCGCCGTTCCCGGTGTTCCAGACCCAGTGCCAGTCATAGTGGAACTGCGGACGGAACATCGGCTCGTCATCAGCTGGGCCCAGCCACATATCGTAGTTGACACTCTTCGGCGGCGTCAGAGGCTTATCCTGCTTGCCGATGGAAGCCCGCTTGCGGTAACACAACCCGCGTCCCATCAGGGTCTTCCCGATGTTCCCCTGTTGAATGTAATCGTAAGCCGCGATGAGCCCTTTATCAGAGCGGTTCTGAAAACCAGCCCCGACGACCCGGTCACTCTGCTTGACGATCTCGACCATCTGACGTCCTTCCCAAACGTTGTGGCAGACCGGCTTCTCGACATAAACGTGCTTGCCAGCTTTGACGGCATCGATCGTCATCAAAGCATGCCAGTGATTCGGCGTCGCGATCGTGACCGCATCAATGTCTTTATTGTCCAGCAGCTTGCGATAGTCTTCGTATTTGTCGTATTTGGTGTTGAACTTCTTCTCGTACTTCTCAGTCGTCGAATTCAGGACAGCGGTATCCGCGTCGCAGAAAGCCACCAGCTTGGCCCCTTTGGCTCCCTGAAACCCATTGATGTGCTCGTTCCCACGACCACGGACCCCAATGACCGCAATCCTCAGCTCTTCATTCGCACTCAGCGTATTGGCGCTCGCCAACGTCGGCCATGCCCCCAGACCAGCAGCGATCCCCGCCACCGTTCCCGCTTTCAACACATCACGACGGCTCGTATTCATATTCGACATGCACAACTCCTAAGGGTGGGCCGCAAAAGAAATCAAATTCGGAATGCAAGGCGATGCAGAGACGACCGCCGAACGCACTGGTCAGACCATTAACATAAACATCCACCAATAGGAATTCAACCCCTTCTCGCAGCGTAAAACAAGACCTGACAAGCGATTACAACTCGGTTTGAATTTGTTTTTGAGCAGCCGAGCCCACCAGAAATCAGCAATTGTCCGACTTCCCCTCGATTTTATCTGAAAAGCCAAACGACTTTAACGATTATGACGATAACACCTTCAGCCTCTGTGAATTTCCGCGCACTCATTCTCTTTTTTCTCAAGCTCCTAAAGACTCGATTCGCACTTCAAGCCACCTCTCCAATCGCATTGAAATACTCATCATGCTCATCCGACTCCTCTTGCTGGCGCTGGCGATAGTCATCGTCCCGACATTGAACGTCCGCGCGCAGGAACTCGAATCCGCTCCATCAACAGCCGCATCCAGTTCCGTCGACCTGGACACTCCCCCCTCCCCTGCTGCCCCATCTGTGTTGCAGGTCGAGGAAGCTCATGACGATCTGCTTCAGGAAGTCATCAAGCGTCTGGAATCGACCGAGAATCGTGTCTTCGAACTGGAACACGAACTTGAGGAGAAGGATAAGAAAGCTGCTCAGAAAAAGATCGAAGACGCCGCTAAACCCAAGAAGTGGTACGACAAATACACCATTCGTGGCTACGTCCAGGTTCGCAATAACGCGACCGCTTACCTGGCCGACGGCAGTTTCCCCGCTCAGGAAGTTGGTGACTCGGGCGTCGGCGAAGACCAGACATTTACGCTGCGACGAGCCCGGATCGTCCTGCAGGGCGATGTCACCGATCACATGTCCATTTACTTCCAGCCCGATTTCGCTGTGACGCCGCCCGGTAGCAGCGATAACACCTTCTTTGGCCAGATCCGTGACTTCTACACCGATCTGTACCTTGATGACGACAGAGAGTTCCGCTTCCGTGTCGGGCAATCGAAAGTCCCCTACGGTTGGGAAAACCTGCAATCATCGTCCAACCGCCTGCCTCTTGACCGAGCGGATGCAACCAACTCAGCCTTTCGTAACGAACGCGATCTGGGTGTCCTGTTCTATTACACTCCGACCTATGTTCAGGAAATCTTCAAGTATATCGACGAACATAACCTTAAAGGGTCGGGCAACTATGGCATGCTCGGCGCCGGCTTCGTCAACGGACAAGGGGGTTCTCTGCTGGAAACGAATGGAAACTACCACTTCGTCGCCCGCGCGACACTTCCCTTCTGGCTCAACGACTGCCAACTCGTGGAGCTCTCGATGCAGGGCTACATCGGTAAGTACACAGTCGGATCGGCAGCGATCAGCCCGCTTGGTGTAGGCCCTGCCGTTCAACCTTTAGGAACAGGGAGCACCAATGCCCCCGATGGGCTACACGATGAACGTCTTGCTTGGACCTTCGTCTATTATCCCCAACCCCTAGGCTTTCAGGCCGAATGGAACATCGGCCAAGGCCCCACACTCAACGCCGCACAGACAGCCGTCGAAGTCGCTCCACTCAGCGGCGGCTACGCCCAGCTCTTCTACCGCATCCAGACCGACCGCTGGGGCGAGTTCTGGCCCTTCGCCCGTTACTCCTTCTACGACGGTGGCTACAAGACCCAACGCAACGCCCCCGATGTCTACATCAGCGAATGGGAACTCGGCAACGAGTGGCAAATCAACAAATACCTCGAACTCGTCACCATGATCACCCTCACCGACCGCACCAACACCAACGCCCGCTCCACCGCCAACACCCTCTCCTACGGCCAATTCGAAGGCGTCCTCATCCGAAGCCAAGTCCAATTCAGCTACTAAAGCTCTATCACTTCTCCCCGTTAGATCCTTCTCCCCGGGGAGAAGGTGGCCGAGTCTTCGAGGTCGGATGAGGGAATCGCGCCCACAACTCCACGAAATAAATCCGCCCCACGAGGGCAGCACGCCGCATCATTCCGAACTGCCACTGCTCCACCTCATAACTCACGACTCCCCTCCTCCACCTTTGCAAACCGCTTCACCCTCTCCCCACCAACCTCCACCTCCCCCTCAAACATCTCCCGCGGCCGCACCCACAACCCGCGATCCCCATACTCGGTCCGATAAACCACCAGCTCCTCCTCCGTCTCCGAATGACGGGCGACTCCAATGACGGTGTAAAACTTCCCCTTGTAATGTCGATACAAACCCGCCTGCATAATTCGCTTCATCTTTCTAATATTTTTTGACACAAACCGGGAGGGCGAGGCTCCGTCCGAGCCGCTTCTTTGCATTGCGAAACGACATCCCTGAAAAAACGACGATGGCCTCGCCTGCTTACCATCCCTCTGCAAACCAAACCATCAACCGCTCACCGGCGCATGTCGCATCCGATCAACATCCCCATCCGCGTCCAGCGTCTCTTCCTCCTCATCCTCTTCCAACCCTTCAATATCCGCTTCATACGTCTCACGCAGAACCTGATAACGGTCCGCTTCCTCCAGCAACCGCTGCCGAATCGCGATCCGAAACTGACGCATGACAAAATAATAATTCACGTACATGAAGATCGCCGCCGTCGTCATGCTCATGATGTACGCAATCCGCAACCCCCGATCTTTCATGATCGGCACCAACCCGTTCTCGACCATCAGACGCACCGCCAGCAGCACCATCAACACCCAGAACGGCGCATTCAGATACCCCACCCGCCTGCGCAACGCATCATTCTTCAAATAAACCGACAACGTCGTCATCCGCTGATAAAGCCCCAGCGTCAACACAATACCATTCAGACGATACGCCAGATTCATCCCCGTCAACACATCCCCCATCCCGATCGCCGTGCAAAACAGACTGAAAATGATCAGGTAAATCGGAAAGTACAACGCCGTCCGCGTCAGACTCTGCCAGTGATCCTTGCTGAAGTCAGTCAGATCGTCCGGCTCGCGCGACAGAAACAATTCATAACTGAAATAGACGGCGAAAAGACTGAGCACCATCGAGAACATCGAAGCAATAAACAACACCGCCAGCAACCCATCGCCCCGCATCCGCCCCAGTCCCAGCACCAGCATCAGAAAAACGCCGATCACACTGAAGACAAACAGATTCGACCACCACGTATTACTCCGCGCCCCGCGATAAACACGATTCAGCCAGGCAAACTCCTCCGCCTCCCGCTCCGTCAACGTGGAGTCCACACGAACCTCTTCCTTCGCCTCTACCACAGCCCGCCGATCTGCCGCGACCTCAACCGTCACCCCATCCCCCCGCACCCACGGCCGCTCCCGCATCCACTTCGATCGCTGCTGTTCCACACTCACCTCCCTGGCGACCCACAAACACTTCCCGAAGCTGTTTGAAACATCGAAACGATCTCCCCCGGCAGAGCGAGGCTCCGTCCGAGCCGCTGTCCCGCGTTGCACCGGTTCACCAGCAAATCGACTTGGAATCGTGTGTGCCGAGGCTCGGAAACACCCCAAGTCTAACGCCCATCCCCACACGGGCCAATCCTCCATTTTTCCGAAATTTCATGACCCGAAATCGACGCCACCTGCTCTAATAACAGCAAGGAGCCCGAAGACACGTATGTCCACTCTCGAAACCTGCATCCCGGCGTCAACCGATGGCGAACTGCTCACCCTCTGGGCCAGCCATAAAGATCCCCGTGCCCTCGAAGCATTGGTGCATCGCCACGGCGGCCTCGTCTACTCGTTATGCCGAAAGCTCTTGCGCAGCCGGGCCGAAATCGATGACGCCTTCCAGACCGTCTTCCTCCTGCTCACCAAACACGCCCACCAGATCCGACGACGCGAATCCGTCGCCAGCTGGCTGTACAGCGTCACCGTGCGTGTCTGTAAACGAATGGCACAATCTCAACACGAAACCGCCTCTCTGCCCGACGATCTCGCCACCCCCATGCCTTCGTCGTTCTCGCAAATCGAATTTCACGAGACCAGCGAACTCCTCGCCCGCGAACTCGAACTCCTCCCCGTCAAACTGCGAGAACCACTCGTCCTCGTCTACCTCGAAGGCCACTCACGCTCCACCGTCGCCGAGTTACTCAACACCACCGAAGACGGCATCAAATGCCGCCTCTCCCGCGGCCGCAAATTGCTGAGATCCCGCCTACTCCGCCGCGGAGTCACTTTCGCATTAGCCTTCACAGCCTCCAGCACCACCGTCGCCGAAGTCACCACCGACGCGTCCGTGATCGTCCCGACAGAACTCCTCACCAGCACCTTCGAATCCTGCCAGGCCGGCGAACTCCTCGCACCTCTCTCGTCCGCCCCCATCACTCCGTCCTCGCTCGACTCCCTGACCCTGCTCAACCAAGGAGCCTTCATGACATCCACCACTTGGCAAACCCTCGCCATCACCACCGCCGTCGCGATCGTCCTCACCATCGGCGGCAACTCCACCATCCGCGGCAACAGCTCCTCCGCAGGTGGGCAGGAAGTGAATACGGAGGTGAGCGAAGCGGCGATGCTGCCTGAGACGATGATCGCATCCGAACAGACCATTGCCCCGGTTAGCCAGACAACAAGTTCCATCCAAGCAAGTTCGGCTTCAGAGACAGCAGTTCCAGCATCCTCGCCTGTTAGCAGTAACCCACCGATACAAGACGACAGCTTTCAACCACCCCAGCCACACTCACCCGGCGAAGAGACCCGGTCTTACGCTTCGAAGACCATCTATCCCGGCACAGAAAGCCGTAAACTTGTTGACCTTTATATTGCAGAGAAAGGTTCCACTCCCAAGATCAGAAAAATCGTAGGTGGCGTGGTCGTTGCTGAATTCGTCCCACTCTCCGAAAAGACCACATCCGGCATTCGTCTGCGCGCAGATGCTTCAACGCACAAGACCATCCAGTCAAATGCCACTGACAAAAACCGGTTAGTGGTCGTCCCGAGCGGCACCTACGAAGACGACGCGATCGCCAGGATTCAAAACAACCTGGAGCAAATCTTCGCGTTGGATCCATTGTTGGACAGTTCAAAGCGCTCGCAGGAATCTAATACAACTTCCGCACAACCAAATTCATCAGAAACCGAACAGACATCCATCTATCACGTCAACACGATCTACCCCATCTCAATCCCCAAGGGCGAAAAAGTCGACGTCTACATTGCCCCCAAAGACTTCTCTGCACGACCTGAGCCGACCCTCGATAAAGTCTTCGATGGAGTCGTCGCCACTGCTCATCAATCCGATTCCGGACTGGTCGTCACTGCTCTACCCTCTGCAAATGATCAAATTGAAACACTCAAAGTCCGTGAGAATCCCAACCCGTTCATTGTCGTTCCGCATGGAACTCCTCTCACGAATGTCCTGACAAAACTCCTCCAGAGCGGCCAGCAACCGACGGCCAATGCTGCATTTCAACCATCCTCCCCCAAGCCGTACCTACCACGAACTAACACCACCCCAGAATCTGTGGTCTCACAAACGCCAGTTGACACTCCCAGCTCGGATGTTTCCGAACCCGGAACAACCTCCTCAAACACCAAATCATCAGAACCAGAAGCGACGATCGCCTTCGGTGGAGAATCTGTTTTTCCGTTTAATGAACCGAGCGGCGGCAAGCATGATATCTATCAGGTTCCCAACAACGCTCATTCGTTAATAGACCCCACACCTCGAAAAGTCTATGACGGCGTTCGCGTTACTTACCATGGAAAAACAAAGAGTCTGATTCTTCGGGCACCCATGTCTATTCACCAGAAAGCAGATACCAGCGGTGAGAACCCGATGATCGTCGTCCCACACGGCATGCCTCTCGCCCGCGTCCTGGCGACAGTTGTGCAAAGCGGAACACAAATCGCCAAACCACCAGTTGGGCAGCCCGTAACCACGACATCTGAGCAACCCACCAACGTTCAGCCGGATTCCGTTTCCTATAATTCACCCCCACCCCAATCCCTCGCCGACGTCGACCGCCAGCGCCTCATCAAACTCATGGACACCGTCTCCCAAAGAAAGCTGAATCTCGAACTCGAACGCGATGGACGTCCTCTGACCAAGGGAAAAGACGATCTCGACATCAAAAACTACGAGCTTGAAATCAATCTTCTCAACAAGAAACTCGACGACCTCCGAGCTGAGTATCAACGCATCGACTCCTCTGTTGTCACGACGATTCCTTCGACTCCCCCCGACATATCATCCACTTTAATACCTCCGTCAAACGAATCTCTCCCTCCGTTCTCATTTGATAATTCTCAATCCTCACCAGACCCGACGCCCGCAAAAACTTCCCCTGATGCACGCAAATCCACACGTTCGCCTTCATCAACTCCACCCGTCGATGAAGGGTTTGTCCTCCCAAAATCAAAGAACACCTCCACGCAATCGACCGGCATCAAGTTCTATCTTTCCTCAGAAATCCCTGTCGAAGTTCTCTGGCCTGATTCTGAGGACTGGAGACGCGTGGATTCGAAAACTTATCTTCCTGCGACCGTGCAGCAGGGAGAAAAGATCGACTTCTCGATTCGCGTCAATCGTGGGACACACGGCATCCGTCAGGCGACGCTCATGATTCGTCAGGACATCGATACGAAATTACTAAGCGCACAAGGACACCTGAATGTCGTCCTGACAACTGATGATATTCGACTCTTGAACATCGACTGCCCTGTCGTGAAAGCTCCTACCTTGGATGAAGGGCCAAGAAGCTTTAACGGGATCGATACTCAGTACGTCATCAATAACACCTCTCTCAGTTCGACAAATACAAAACTCTCCGAAGAAAAGCTCACCGAACTCATCATGAAAGAAAATCGTCACCGCTATCCGAAATCAATGATCTTTTGCACTCTGAAAATTTCAGGACGTCGCCCCTACAGCGATATTCACAACTTCCTCGAAAGCAAACCTCTTTCCATCCTTTCTGATAATCAATCAACATCAAATAGCAGCAGCACAGAAATTCCCGCAAGCCCATGAATTCGTGTTCCATAAAAAAAAAGCGGCGTCGGTCACCAGACCAACGCCGCTTTTTAATTTTCACTCGCTCAAATCACCAACCGGCGATTAACCCTTCCAACCCAGTTCCATCGCCTGCAGACGATGCGTCTTGATATGGAACAGGCAGCGCTTCCGCTCAATGGCGCTCTTGGCAACCTTCAGGCGTCGCTGATAGCGAGCCATCTTCTCGGCTTTATAAGCGGCTTTATGCTCGCACGTCTGTCCACCATCCACCATCATTGTATCTCCAAAATAACAGGCATCAAGATTTCAAAACCGGACCCGCATCATAATCTCCATCGACCTTTTCTCCAAGCCGAACGCCCAACTCCGAACTTCGCTAACTTTCCAATCTTCTCCTTAACCACTCCCGCACCGCTTCATTTCCTGCCATCTGAATCGCCATTTGGTAACAATTTCTCGCCTCGTCTCGCTCTCCTGCTTGCTCCAGAAGATGCCCCTTCGTAGCCCAGTAAGGCTGATAACCCTGCAGTTCTACCTCATCGAGTTCCGCCAGACAACGCAATCCCTCGCGGGCTCCAAACGCTTCCCCTCTCGCAGCAGCCCGCCCCACACAGACCCCCGCCGAACAATGCAAATGCATCAATTCGTCATACAACACACACAGGCTCCCCCAGTCCGTCGCGCCCGTCCATAATCTTGACGCATGCACCGACTGAATCGACGCCTCCCACTGAAATCTCCCCAGCTTCCCCAACCGTACCGCGGACTTGAGTTCATTCTCCGCCTTCAATATCAGCTCCCGATCCCACAAATCGACCACCTGCTCCGACAATGGGACATACTGGCCCCACTCATCCCGACGCGCCCGGTCCCGCGATTTCAAATACAGGATCAACGCCAGTAGCCCTTTCCCTTCCCCCTCCTCAGGAAACATGCGAACAACGATCTCCGCCATCTGCAACGCCTCCTCTCCCAACCCACGCACACTCTCCCTCGGCTCCTCCCAGGACACCCCATACGCGACATAAATCGCATCGAGCACACTCCCTAGCCGCTCCTCCAGACGATCTCCTTCCGGAACATCGAACTTCAATTTCAAACCCTGGATCCGCTGCTTGGCTCGTACCAGCCGCTGCCCCATCGTCGCGGACGAAACCAGAAAGCTCCCCGCGATCTCCTCCGCCGTCAGCCCAAACAACAGCGACAACATCAGCGGCGCCCGCACCGATTCATCGAGCGCAGGATGGGCACACACGAATAAAAGCTTCACCCGCTCATCAGGAAACTCCCCCTCCTGCCTGACGGTCTCTGCTGATCTCATCATCTCTGCAACTCCCTGCCACGCCACTTCCTCACGATCCGCTTTCCGGCGCGCATCGACCAATCTCCGCCTCGCCACCGTCAACAGCCACGCCTCCGGCGAATCGGGCACTCCTTGCACGGGCCACTCCTTCAGCGCCACGATCAACGCCTCCGAAAGCGCATCCTCAACCAGTTGCACATCCCGGGATCGAGACGCAAGGTAAGCCACAAGCCGCCCATAGCTCTCCCGCACCACCCTCTCGATCACCGGTTGCAACATCACCTCACCTGAAAAAACTTAAACCTGCGCGGTCTCAAAAGTCGTGCCATGCTCACTGCTTTGGGTGAGCATGCTGCTTCGTTTGACGCTGGAGCATTCAGAACATACTTGCTCAAAGCCGCCTGCATGGCACGTTGAGAAGAAGTTTCTCAAACCGAGCTCAACTCGGCCCCATTTCCAGAATCGGCCGCACCTCCGCTGCTCCCAGCGCCGCCGATGGACACTTTGCCGCCCATTCAATCGCCGCGTCCAGATCCAGCACGTCGATCACAAACAGCCCGCCCAGCTGCTCCTTCGTCTCGGAAAATGGCCCATCCTGCACGAGACGTCGATCACCACGCACCCGTACCGTCGTCGCCAGACTCGGCGGCTGCAACGCATTCCCACCCGCCGCCACCCCTGCCATTTTCATCGCTTCATTGTACGCCGCATAACCACCCCAATAGGCTCCCATCTTCGCCTCATCCTTCCGTGACGAAAATTCCTCTGCCGTCTCATACACCAGCACCGCAAATTTCATAACCATCTCCTCGAATTTTTTTCTTTGTTCCCCATCAATGATGGGGAGCCATCCGCCCACAATGATTCTCGACATCAACCCGCAAGCCACACACCTGCGGAATTCTTACTGCACGTCAATTCAACTGTATTGACCCCATCGACAACTCACAGGGAGCCAATATCTTTCTCGCCCTTCTTTACTAGCGCCCAGCGCCCAGCGCCTCCCTCAACCCGCCGGCTTCGGAAACCCCGCCCTCACCTCCACCACACTCTGTCCAACATTGGGCACCTTCGCCGCCCATTTCAACGCTTCTGCTTCGCTCTCGACTTCCAGCATAAAATAACCGCTCAGAAACGCGTCCTGCGACACGATCGGCCCATTCGTCACCACGGTTTCCCCATCGCGAATCCGGACCTGCCGCACACTCTCCTCCGGCTTCAGCGGCATTCCCCCCAGCAACACCCCGCTCCCCTTCATCTCCTCCATAAACGCCACCCACGGCCCCCAATACGCCATCCCCACATCACTAGGAGCAGTTCGTTTCTCGTACTCCTCCATCGTCTCAAAGACAAACAACGTGTACTGCGGCTTGCCCTGCAAAGCCACCTCCGACACCGCCGCACCTCGCAACGCCCCCATCCCCGCCAGCCCCAACACAACCCCAGCTAGCACCGTCCAAAGAACAGATTTCATCGCACGACTCCACAAAACGCGACATGAATACCAGCAGGCACATCACCCGCCACACCCCCATGTCGCTTCTCATCGAGTCGATTTCGACACCATTCCCCATTTCTCAAAAAACTTTTCGCAAGTCCCGCGACTTACCGCCGGTCAACCCACCCGAGTAAACGACCACGCTTCATTTGTTGACTTCAGTAGAAGTAAAAATTGACCACAGAGGCACGGAGGTCACGGAGAAAAAATGATCGAAGTTGTGTTTTCTCTCCAGTCTCTGTGTCCTCCGTGCCTCTGTGGTTCAATTCTCTTCGTTCCGATCAGACAGGAATAACGCACCGTTTTAGAAGTAGCGATCTACTACTCATTCCCCATCAAGTAATTAAACAACCCCCGCACCTGCGCATCCGTCATCGGAGCCAGCTGATTCTCCGGCATCAACGAGAGCTCTGACAACTGCCGCTCCTCAATGTCTTTCACCGGAATCACCATCGTCTCATTGACCGTCTGCACCTTGATCGCCGACTCATTCTCTTCCCGAATCAGCCCCGTCACGACCCGACCATCCGCCAGCACAATCACCGACATCTGGTAATCCTTCCCGATGATCGCATTGGGTTCAATAATATTCTCCAGCAGATAATCGAGGTTCGAACGATTCGCCCCCGTAAGGTCGGGACCAATGTTATCCCCCTTGCCAAACAGCTTGTGACACTTGCCACAGTTCTGCTCGTACAACGTCTTCCCCAGATTTCGATCCGCCCGGGCCACAACATCCGCTTTCAGCATCCCCCGGTACTTGTCATAAAACGCCTTCTTCTCCTCCGACGTCGTCCCGATCTTCCCCCAGACCGCTTCCATCCGCTTCGTCAACTCGGGCTTATTCAAGCTCGCGACCTGACGCGCCACATAAGCTGGCACATCCCGGGCAGGAATCGCTTTCTTCTCAACAGAGACAACAAACTGCTCCGCCCAATTCGGTCGCGAAACCAGAAGCTGCATCACCTGCGTCTTGGAAGCGTCATCAAAGCCCGCATACCGCGCCAACAGGGTCGTCGGCACTTCCTCACGATCCACATTGGTCAACCCCTTGATCGCCAGCGGTCGAGCTTTCTCATCATCCAGCAGCCCCAGCAGAATCCCGCCCAGTTCGCGATCCTTACCCCGCTCCAGCATCGCCAGCGCCACCGACCGCTGCTCAACCGGCAGCTTCGCATCCTTCAACTGCTCTCGAAAATACGGAAACGCATTCCCATCCCCAAATAATCCCGCCAGAGCATACGCCGAACGCTTCAACTCCCCATTCCCGCTGTTCTTGATCGTCGCGAACACAGCATCCCACCCCGCAGGCATCGTCGCCCCCGCCTGACTCTCCACCGTCCTCAACAACTCACGCACCAGCAGCAACTGCGTCGGCTCTTTCACCTTCGATACACTCGCCAGCACCACCTCACGCCCCTCCGGCGTCACACTCGCCCGACGAGACGCAAACCCAACCAGCTTCTCCCACCCCCCCGCCAGCGCGATCTCAAGCCCCTTCCGCGGATCAGCCCCCACAATCGGCTCCAGCGCATACCACGTCAGCAGCGGGATGTTCTTATCGTTCTGAAATTCCTTATGGGCCAGGATGCCCTTCAGAATCCCTTCTCGATTCTCCAGCGAAATTCGCCCCGCAATACTCGCCAGATTCCGTGCTGCTAGAAAACTTCCATTCTCTTTTGAAAACGAGATCAACGCCTGCAGCGTCGTCGGCTTGAGCAGTTTGGGTTGATCCCCCAGTAGATAGACGGCCCAGCTTCGCACAGAGTCATTCTCATGCCCGAACAATGAGACCAGATCTTCCTGTTTCAACAGCCCACAAGAAAACTGCATCCAGATCATTCGCAACACATCAGCACTCGACACGCCCTTCGAGAACTTCGTTTGAGCAAGTGAACGGACTTCGTCAGCTTTGAGAGTCCCCTCCGCAGCCCGTTCCTGCAGAATCCGCTGCGCCTGCCTCACAAAGAACTGATTCTGATGCGTCAACAACCCCACCAGTTCCTCATCCGTTTTCTTCCACAAATCAAACTTGTACGGCCGCACAGACCCATATCGAATCCGAAAAATCCGCCCATCGGTCCGGTCCCAGATCTCCGGCGTGACGTTGTGACACGTCTGCTTATCATGCCAGTCCGACGTATAGATCGCCCCATCCGGCCCCACACGCACCGACACCCCAATCTGAAAATTATCCCCCGAATACGAAAAATCGGGTCGATGCTGCCCCACATATCCCGACCCATCCTTCACGACCGCTTCCGTCACCATGCGGTGCCCATGCAGGTTATGAAAGAATAATCTCCCCCGATACTCCTCCGGAAACGCATCCCCCTGATAGATCGCCAGACCGCAGTGAGCATGCCCGCCCCCCAGAGTCAGCGAATTGATCGCCGCGTTAACCGTCGGCCTCTGCGGACCAGCATTCCGGACATTCTCAAACGGGTTGGTCCCTCCATAGCGTCCATTGCCATAATGGACATGGTCAGCGATCGTAAACGCATCCTCATAGACGTACTTATCAAAGTGCTGCCCCGCCTGTCGGAAATAACGTCCCCCCTGGTAGATGTGATACAGGTGCGGAATCACGCACGCCGTCACAAACCAGTCCCCGTTCTCGTTGTAATCCAGCCCCCACGGATTGCTGCTGCCATGCGCAAAAACCTCGAACTCATGACGCGTCGGATGATAACGCCACACCCCCGCATTGATCGGCTGTCGCTGATTGTCCGGGGTCCCGGGCTTCCCCACGAGTGAATGCGTGAAGACGCCATGAGCCCCGTACAACCAGCCATCCATCCCCCACGTGAAGCTGTTCAGCGTCTCGTGCGTATCTTCCCAGTGCCACCCATCCAGCAGAATCTCCGGCTTCCCGTCCGGAATATCATCCCGGTTCTTGTCCGGCACAAACATCAGATAAGGAGCCGCCCCGATCCACACGCCCCCAAACCCGACTTCGATCCCACTCGCTAAATTGACGTTCTCAAGAAAAACCTTTCTCGTCTCGAACGTCCCATCCTGATCCGCATCCTCCAGAATGAGAATACGATCCTTCCCCTCCCCTTCCGGAGCCCGTTGTGGATACGTCAACCCCTCGATCACCCACAATCGCCCCCGCGCATCAAAGCACATCGCAATCGGCTGCACCAGATCCGGCTCACTGGCAATCAGGTCGACCTCAAAGCCAGCCGGGACTTTCATATTCTTCGCCGCATCAGCCGGGCTGAACCCATTCGCATAGTTCTCTTGCGAATGCGTCTCACCCGTCAACCATTTTTTTGGTTCTTCATGCTTAGCCTCTGCTTTCTGAATATGAATCGCCAAACCCTTCTTGCTCGACGTCACAACATCCGGCTTCCCATCCCCATTCAGATCCGCCACGACGACATCCACCCCCACACCCGAATCGTTATGAATCAGATGAGGCACGAACTCGATCTCGCCATTCTCCCGCTGTTTGTTCTGAAACCAGTACAGCACTGCCTCCTGATTGACTCCCGGATCCCCGCTTGCATGAGCATACCAGCGCTTCCCGGTGACAAAGTCGAGGCGCCCATCCCCATCAATATCCTTCAGATCGAGAGCATGCAGCTGACTGAACGCCGCCCCGTAAGGATTCTGGATGGAAGTCTCCCCCATGATGTCATGCTTGGTGAATCGCTCCTCCGTCGTATGCTCAAACCACCCCAGTCCAAACCCGTGAGCATTGTAAGACGTAATCAGATCATTCTTCCCGTCCCCATTCACATCGGTCACCAGAATCTGCGCCCCGCCCCCGCCATAAGCTTCGAGCGCCCATTGATGCATCTCCCACTGACCCTCTTTGCCATCAAGCCCCTCCGGCTGCTCCCACCAGAACTGGGAATTCAGCATGTCAGCCCGACCATCCCCATTCACATCGCCGACACCAAACCCGTGCTCATAACGCCCTTTGGCCGTCCCTTCTTTGGAAATGGGATGCCAAGTCCACTTCTCCAGCGGATTTGTCCCCGCCTGATAATACCCAAAGACATTCCCCTTCGAACAAACCAGCTCCGGCAGTCCCCCTTTGATAATGTCCGTAAACGCCGGCGACTCGACACCAACTTCCTCTGCAAACACATGCGTCGGCCAATGCTTGTCAAACCCCTCCGCTCCAGGATTCACGCAGATCCAGCATTCCTTCCCCGGCCACCCGATCACAACAACATCCAGCTTCCCATCCCCATTCACATCGCAAACTTCCTGCGAAAAGTTATCGCTGTACCCCGTCACCGGGTACGTCTTCACGGGCATGTATTCATGCTTCGTCTCAAAAGCAGGCCCCTCGTACCACAACGAGCCCGCCACCAGATCGACCTTCCCATCTCCATTGAGGTCCCCAACAGCAGCTCCCTCGGTATGAAAATCATGATGCAGATAGCGCGTTTCAAAATCTCCAGCAAACCCCAGCGACGTTCCCAGCATTCCCAGCGCCACCAGCATCCGACACACCTGCATGACCAACTCCTCAACGATTTTTCAGGACAGCAAAAGCTGATCAGCCTGGCAACGATATCGACACAGGTTGATCCATCAGGAAGGACGTTCATCCTAACTGTCTGGAATCTGCACCTCCACACATAAGCCACCAATCATACAAAAACTTTTGAACATTTTTCTGGCCACTTTGAGCTATTAACCAATCAGAAATCTCACCATAAACGCCACTCTGATCAACCTTCTCACAGCATCCTCCTCGCCTCGTCATCCTGCACATGTGACGAACCACTGTTCGCATCCTCAGATTCAGTTGAACCGAATGCGTAGGTCATTCACATGACGAACTACCATCTTCCCGAATTCGTTTCCACACGAACAAACCCACTCAAGCACCAATACGCATCGCCTGCCGATAGAATGATATCCCCCAAGGTACGGCGCGTCCGCTCGTCACAATCTCACGGGCAATCATGTTCCAGTGATCCAATTCGTCACACATGCATTATTACCGCACAGAACCCGTGAAACTGACTTCGTAGGCAATTCCACGCAACCTGTAAAAGCGTCATGAACTCTGGTCCGATTACGACCTAGCGTTGACGAGAGATCACTTGAATCAATGCCCTTTTACTTGAGCACGCGTCACCATGACTTCCTCACTCACAAACAATCAGCCCGCCATCAATCGACGCACGATCATCGTCGCGTCGGTCATCTGGCTGTCCTGCATCGCCGCCTTCATTCCCTCATTGCTCGACCACATGGCCAAGCCCGGCGCAAACGCCGTCCTGAATCTCGAAACCTGGCCTTCTATCTCTCCCATCTCCCCAGCCGAGGATGGCCAGACACTCCTCCTCTTTGCTCACCCTCAATGCCCTTGTACGCTGGCGACCCTGGCAGAACTCGAACGCCTGCTCGTCTATCCCATTCCCACTCAGTTTCACGCGATCCTCGTTCTCCCCGTCCCAGAAGATCATGCACATAATCAGGCTACCGCAACCAATCATTCCGCTGTCCTCAACTACGCCTCTCAGATCCCCGGCTTGACAGTGACCATCGACAACGAAGCCGAGATCACCCGCGCCTTCGGCATTCGCACCTCCGGTCACTGCCTCCTGTACGGCAAAGACAAAACCCTCCTTTACTCCGGCGGTTTGACTCCACTCCGCGGCCACGAAGGTCCCTGCGAAGGCAACATCGCACTCAGCCAATGCCTCATAGGAAAAATACCCGCCTCACGATACGCCCCCGTCTTTGGCTGTGCCCTCTACCAGGGAAAGCAAGTCATCATCACGGACAAATCCTGACCACATTCGTTTGACCGATCAGCAGTTCCCTTCTCACCAAAAAAGCGGCGACCCCCTCGACACCATGAGCACCCTGACTGCAACTGCCATCGATCGCCCCGCCAACAAAGCTCTCACCGCTGACGATTACTTCCGCGCGCAAAACGATCGCCTTTACCGACGCACCGATATCCTCTTCGCTGTCCTGCTCTTCGCCGAATGGCTCGGCTGCTGCCTGTGGACTTTCTATTTCAGCCCGCTCACTTACAACGGCCTCCAATCCAGCGTCCACCCTCACGTCACCGCCGCCCTCTTCTTCGGTGGCCTGATCACCCTCTTCCCCTGCTTCCTCGTGATCAACGCCCCCTCAAACTGGCTGACCCGACACACCATCGCCGTCGCACAGGCCTTGATGTCCTCGCTCATCATTCACGTCTCCGGCGGACGCATTGAATCCCACTTCCACATCTTCGGCTCACTCGCCTTCCTCGCCTTCTACCGCGACTGGACCGTCATCATCACCGCCACCGTCATCATCGCAGCCGACCACTTCTTCCGCGGCATCTACTATCCGCAATCCGTCTACGGCATCGCAACCTCCTCCATCAGCCGCACCTTCGAACACGCCACCTGGGTCATCTTCGAGGACATCTTCCTCATCTATTCCTGCCTCTACAGCCGCAAAGAAATGCGCGAAATCGCCGTCCACCGCGCCGAGCAGGCTCAGACCAACGCCCGCATCGAACAGGAAGTCGAACTCCGCACCGAAGAACTCAACCACCTCACCGAGGTCCTCAAACACAACAACCTCGACCTCGAAAACAAGAACAAGGAAATCGAAGCCGAACGACAGGCCGCCCTCGACGCCAACCGCGCCAAGTCCGAGTTCCTCACCAACATGAGCCACGAACTCCGCACCCCCCTCACCGCCATCCTCGGCTACGCAGAAATTATCTCCGAACCCGAAGATCCCGAAGTCGTCCAGGAAGCCGCCCAAACCATCCAACGCAACGGCAGCCACCTCCTCGCCCTCCTCAATGATATCCTCGACCTCTCCAAAATGGACGCCCACAAACTCCACGTCCAGTTCGAACCCGTTTCCCCCACACAGACTCTCCGAGCCGTTAACGACCTGCTGAAAGTCCGCGCCGACGAAAAACGCATCGGACTCGTCACCTCCTTCCAGCACCCCATCCCAGAATACATCGTTTCCGACGATATGCGCCTCAAACAGATCCTCATCAACCTCGTCGGCAACGCCATCAAATTCACCGACAAAGGCGAAGTCTCCATCTTCGTCCACTCCGATGAATTCGAAAACCGACTCTACTTCGACATCGTCGACACCGGCATCGGCATCGCCCCCGAAAACCAGCACAAACTCTTCAATGAGTTCGAACAGGCCGACAACTCCCTCACCCGCAAATACGGCGGCACAGGCCTCGGCTTAACCATCGTCCAGCGCCTCGCCCGCCTCCTCCACGGCGACGCCTACCTCCTGAAATCCACCCCCCACATCGGCTCCACCTTCCGCTTAGAACTCCCCCTCACCCTCCCCAATCAAAACCCCGCCCTTCAACCCCATGCCCCCACCCAAGAACTCGTCGCCGTGTAATAACAATCCCTTCTCCCCCCGGGAGAAGGTGCCCGAAGGGCGGATGAGGGCATCGAGCCAACAAACTTTCCATAAACTACCAGAACAAACGAGGGCAAAGCAAAACCCAATTCCCCTCTCCCGCCTCACGACCCACGCCTCCTTTACAAACCCGTTCCCATCCCCCACCATATTCCTCTGACTCATCCTTCATCCTTCCTACTTCCTACTTCATCCCCTCCCCCCCATGCCCGACGCCACCTACATCCCCATCGCACAAGTCGGCGACATCCCCCCAGGCGAGGGCCGCCCCTTCCCCATCAATGGCCGCGTCATCGGCCTCTTCCTCGTCGACAACCAGTACTACGCCATCGACGACTTCTGCCCCCACCAGGGCGCCTCCCTCTCCGCCGGCTACGTCGAAGACGGCTGCGTCCGCTGCCCCTGGCACGCCTGGGACTTCCACCTCAAAGACGGCACCTGGGTCGAAAACCCCCGCGCCCGCTTCCGCTGCGAAACCTTCCCCGTCCTGGTCGAAGACAACAACATCTACATCAAACTCCCCGATCCCTAGAAATCACACGCTGGCTGACCAATACGGGAGGGCGAACCTCCGTGTGAGCCGCTGCTTTGCGTTGCGAAATCTCAGCCGTGATTTGGACTTCGATGGCCTCGACGATTACCAATCCCCGGAACATCATTCGATGTCGATTCGCTGGTGAACCTGTGCAACGCGAGACGGCGGCTCGGACAGAGCCTCGCCCTCCCTAAGATGCCGACTGAATTTTCCAAACGACTTCATAACCCTCATTCTCCTCCGCGACCTCCGCGGTTCAATCTCCTCTCCCCAAGTGTGCCACTGCTGGCTTGCCCAACAGCGCCCCATCCAACTCATCCTTCATCCTTCCTACTTCATCCCTCACCCCTCCGCCCCAACTCCCGCTGCAACATCCCCTCAAACTCCTTTGCATAACTCTTCAACTGCTTCTTCAGCGACGAAAGCAACTTGCTCTCGAATCGATAAGGGTTCGTCAAAATCGCCAGTTCCCGCACCGGCCGCGGCTGACTCAAACGACGATAAACCCGATCCTCCGCATGATCCAGCACACACGCCATCGACGGGATCATCGAAATCCCATGCCCCAGCGAAACGAGCTCCTGCACCGTCGCCAGCTGCGTCGTCCGCTCCACCGAGACCGGATGAAAATTCTTCCGATGACACATCGACACAATCTGCCCCGACAAACAGTGCGCTTCATCCATCAACACAAACGGATAGTCCGCCAACTGCTTCAGCTTCAGCGGATCCTGATCCCCCAGCTCATGCCCCTTCGCGTGCACCAGCAATAACTCATCCGACATCAAAGGTTGCACCTCCAGATACTTCACCGAAATCGGCAGCGCCAATATCCCCAGATCGACATCCCCCTGCTGACACGCCTGAATCAGCTGATCCGTCGTCCGCTCACTGATCGAGATCTTCGCCTGCGGGTAGACCTGCGAAAACTCTCTCAGAAACCCCGGCAGAAAGTACGGCGTGATCGTCGGTATCGCCCCAATGGTCAGGTGCCCCGACTGGCCGTCATCACGCAACTGCTCCTTGATGTCATCCAGAATATTGAGAATCTGACGCGACCGCTCCTGCAACAGCTTCCCCGCATCCGTCAACTCCAGCGTCCGCGTCTTCCGCTCAAACAACGGCACCCCAAACTCTTCCTCGAGCTTCGCAATCGCCCGCGAAAGCGCCGGCTGCGACACCCCCAACTCCTTCGACGCATGCGTCATATTCCCAAACTTCGCCACCCCCTGAAACTGCACCAACTGCGTCATCTCAATACCAAATGATTACACAACTGGCAGTTCTCGCCATCGTGATGATGGTAAGGCGCCGGAGCAGACTTCTCTCCACTCTCAGAGCTTGTCGAAGACGTTCCATGAACATGATGTTGGACAGCGTGGCAGTGAAGATGGTGACACCCTTCAACACTCGCCACAGCCGACTTGTCATCATGATGCCCGTGCGAGAGCCCATCCAGGTGTACGTGGCCCAGCGACGCTGTCCACGCGACCAGATAGCAGATCAGAGTTAAAAAACCGCACAGGCGCATCAATTCCCTTTTTCCTGACTATCATTATTCCCCATTTCCAAGGGAAAACAACTGTCAACTGTGAAAATGACATGAATGCTCAGGCAAGTTGAGTCTGAGCATTGATCAGGAACCGGTAGTCAATATTTGCTCCAGCTGTTGACGTAAATCGAATAAAATACGATCCCGACGCCAGTCGAGCAGCTGAATCTGACAAAGTGATGGAACGCTGATTTCCCTTAACGGTCTGCGTTAGAGGAATCACGTTTCCGAGTGCATCGACCAGCTCCAAATTCAAATTGCTCGGCACGCCTTTCAGGATCGACAATTCCAAGGTGAATTTCGATTTGCGACCGGGTGCTACGTCGAATTTGTAAAGATCACTGGTATCACCGTTGGCCCCGATGGAATCGGACGTCGTTTTGATCAACGGTTTGGTCGTGACGCTTCCCAGGTTGATGGCATCCGTATTGTTATTGTTATTGCCATTGAAATCCGAATTTGCATCAGCTGACAGGTTCACAGTCAGGTTGTAAGCTGTCGCAGCACCTGTCTGACCTGGGAGTACTCGAATGTAGTAAGTTCCGGGATTCAGACTTGTCAGCGTTACGCTTTCAGAGTTTGATCCTGTCAGCGATGACTGAGCCACAACTTTTCCGGCTGAATTCAGCACCTGCAGATTCGCGTTGCCAAACATCCCGGTGAGGGTGACAGTTCCGCTGGCACGAGTCAGGTTAGACACAGTGAACTTGTAATAGTCGTTCACATCACCGCTGAATCCGATATTGCGATTGGTGCGGGTATTCGACAGCGTTTGATTGATGGCACTGACGCTGCCAATATCCGTGGCTGTCGCGAGGGTGTTGTTCGACTCATCCGCATCTGACTTGAGAGCCAATTCGGTTGTGACATTCAAGCGGTAACTGGAAGACAATGTCCTGATGCCACCCGAAGAAACTCGAATTTGATAAACACCCTTATCCAGCGTTGTGGAGATCAGCTCTGACTGAGTCCCGACTTTATTCGACACCTTGATAGGGTGCCCAGCACTGCCGAGCAGTTCAACCTGCATATTAGCTCGCAGATTACTCAGGCTGATCGAAACAGTGGAACGCTCGTGGAGTTCAAACCGGTAGTAATCAAATCGATCCGTACCAATTCCGACGTTTCCGTTGACCTGCCAGTTGCCTGGACGGAGCGTCGTGGTTGTCCCTAAAACAGTTGCCGATGCAATAGAATCATTGAAATTACCATCAGCAATCACGACCGGTGTACCCGACAGCAGGCGTCGCTCTTCGAGTTGCTGAACGGATTCGGTAAATCGTCGAAGTCGCTGTTTAGCTGGAAACAGCTTCGCCCAAAGTGTCATATCGTATCGGCCCTTCTGAAAACTCGTTCTGACAGAGGAAGAACTGGTTTAGCACCCATGTTCCGCATCACAAAAGTTGTCTAAACAGCATAAGCTGCGCAAACTAAACTTCCAGAAAAATAAGACCACTTATCATAATTTCACATAGAAAACCGGCAAGTCGGGATAGGAACAAAAGGCCACGTTTCACGCTTGCGTGGCCGGCGTTGCCAGTTCCTCAGATGGAAGCTCGGACGTCGTAACCCCTGTTTCAGCTTCAATTTCCAGCAAGGCATTCGCAGCTGCCCTCTGTTCCGCTTCCTTCTTGTTTGTTCCCCAAGCGGGTGCAAACTGCCGACGGCCCACCATGGCCGCAACTTGGAAATGCTTGGAATGATCGGGGCCGCGCTCTTCCAAAAGTGCGTAAATCGGTGTCTCGCCAAACCGCTTCTGTGATAACTGTTGCAGAATGCTCTTGGAATTCTTCTCGCCCTGGTTCTCGATGATTCGACGAACGTAGCCATCGGTCAGCCGTGAAACAAACTCCTTCGCGACTTCGAATCCGCCATCGTAATAGATCCCAGCAATGATCGCTTCGAAAACCCCGGCCAAGATCGAATCCGGCAGATCGCGGTCTCGATCGATCCCCTTGCCGAGTTTGACAACCTGATGCAGACCAATTTCACGAGCAAGAATCGCACACGTCGCCCGGCTGACAACTTCTGACTTGATTCGCGTCAATTCCCCTTCCGTCGATTCGGGAAACTGACGGTACAGCTGATCGCAGACGACGGCACCGAGGATAGAATCCCCCAGAAACTCCAGCCGCTCGTTCGATTCGAGACGACTGCGGGCTCCTGAAGCATGGGTCAGGCAGATTTCGAGCAATTGCTTATCGGAGAATTCATAACCAATAAGTTGTTCGCATAGTGCTAAAACATCGCTAATCACATGATCCTTTAATGATCAAAGCCGGGTTCAGATGCCTGTCGAGCGATTGAAACTCCATTATGCGTCCCCCGCCCCCACGATTTCAAGCCGGAATACGTTTGATTTGCTCTCTCGTCCGATCCTGCTCCCCCGCGGCAGTCTGCCGAGTCGAACCGAAAGTTCGCAAATAATACTTTCGAGTTCGAATGAGGGATCTCTGCGAATTGCCCGTCAGACAATGAATCCACCTCGCCCTCTCAGATCACTGAATCCAAACCAATTTCCCCGTTGCTCCGCCCTCCTCCAACTTTAATAATATCAGGGATCACCCGTGTCTGTCTGTGATGAAATGATTGGGTGTTTGCCGTACCACAGAAATTTTTGACACTCGTGTCCAACTTTTGATGAAACTCCGGCGTAGCGAATATCAACAGGATGTCGGTTTTTATTCTTTTGTTATCAAACAGGACGTGAAGGATTTCACGCTCTGAAATGATCCCTGCCAATTCTCAGCCAACGCGTTGGCTTGAGGGCAGTTTATTTGCTCAACGAATGCATGAGTGAGGAGTTTTCTATGCGACCAGAAACCAGTTTCAGTTCCAGAATCATATGGGTTTTATTTGTCGGGGCGATGCTCTCAGCCGGTTACGTGCTGGGACTTCAACAACACCCCAAAGCAGAAGCCCAGGCTCGAGAAGGCCTCGGCATCAGCCAGGCCGAACTCAAAGACATGTCGGCTCCGTTCCGCAATGCCTCGAAGCACGCAACTCCCAGCGTCGTGACCATCGTCACGGAAAGCCGCGGACAGATGGCTGACAACAGCGATCAGATGGAAGAACTCTTCGAGCAGCAGCCCTTCCTGCGTCAGTTCTTCGAAAACAACCCTCAGTTCCGTCAGGGACCGGGTCAGGGACGCCCTAGTCCTCGTCGCCCGCAACTGCGACAAGGGCAAGGCTCGGGCTTCATTTACGATACTCAAGGCCACATCGTGACCAACAGCCACGTCGTCCAGGGTGCCGACCGCATTGAAGTTCGTTTGCATGACGGTCGCGTGCTGGATGCCACCCTTGTCGGTGTCGACTCGCGTGCTGATGTTGCCGTCATCAAGATCGAACCGACGTCCGATCTCGTGACACTGCCCGTTGGCAACAGTGACGAAGTTGAAGTCGGCGACTGGGTCCTTGCACTCGGCAGCCCCTTCGGTTTCGAAACAACGGTCACCTCTGGCATCATCTCAGCCAAGAGTCGTGGCCCGCACATCAACGAACGCGAAGACTACCTGCAGACCGACGCCGCCATTAACCCGGGTAACAGCGGCGGACCACTCGTCAACCTCAACGGTGAAGTCATCGGCATCAACACTGCCATCTCGACCCGCAGTGGCGGATACGACGGCATCGGCTTTGCCATTCCGATCAACATGGCGAAGTGGTCAGTCAATCAACTGATTGAGAACGGGATGGTCAAACGGGCCTTCATCGGCGTCGGGATCCAACCCGTCAGCCGTGAAATCGCCGATCAGCTCGACGCCAAAGCTGGTCGCGGTGCCATCGTCACGATGATCAAGCCAGACTCCCCAGCTGCCAAATCGGAACTGAAGACCGGCGACATCATCCTCGAACTCAACGGTTCTCAGGTCAACAGCACCAACGAACTTCAGGGGATCGTCGAACGTCTCGACGTTGGCAAGTCGTACGACCTCATCGTTCTGCGTGACGGTACTCGCAAGACGCTGAAAATCACGATGGAACAGATGCCAGAAGACTACACTCGATCGTCCGTCGACTTCACTCCTTCTCCCAAAGATAAGGATGAACCCGAACAGACCAAGTGGAATGACGTCGGCATTGAAGTTCAGCAGATCACTCCCGAACTCGCTGAACAACTCCAGATGAAAGAAGATTCTCAAGGCGTCGTGGTCACTACGATTGATGAAAACAGCGTCGCAGCCCGAGCAGGCCTGAGTGCTGGTGACGTGATCCAAAAGATCGGCGGTCAGGAAATCAAATCACTCGATGACTTCCAGAACGCCATCAAGAAAGGTCAACCCGAAAAAGGTTACCTCCTCCTGGTCAAAACAGGTGACACCACCCGTTTCGTCGCCCTGAAGGTCAAAAAGTAATCCAATAACCCACCAACAAAAAACGCCGCGAGCCCTCAAAGCTCCGCGGCGTTTTTCATTTCTTAGGCGAGCGGGGGATGTCAATCCCTGTCCCATGTGCTCACTGCCGCTATCACTCTCTGAGTACGACAAGCCCTGCAATTTCACATGCTCTTCCGAGGCACGTTTTCAGATCCGCTGCCTCATCCCTGCTTCACCCTCTCGCTTCGCTCTCGATACATCTCCCCAAACGTCTTCTTCGGCACTGGCGGCAAATCCCGCTGCTTCCCCCACGGATTCAACCAGGGATGATGCGAGAGACTCTTCGGGGTGATTCTCAGCATCGTTTTCCCAATCGACGCTCCCAGCCGAAACAACTTCGGACGCTGCATCGCAAACGACGCGACCTTCATCGGAAACCGCTTCGACCAGGGAAGCAGGTTTTTCAACACCAGCTTGCTGCGCCACGTGTAAAGTTGATGATGAAGATCAATCTTTACCGGACAGACATCCGTGCAAGACCCACACAGCGTACACGCATGCGGCAGCGTATAAAACGCTTTTGGATCGCGTGACGGCGCCAAGATCGATCCGATCGGCCCCGGCACTGTCGTGCTGTAGCTATGCCCGCCGCTGCGTCGATACACCGGGCACGTATTCATGCACGCCCCGCAGCGAATGCACTTGAGTGAATTGCGAAACTCTTCCTGATCCAGCAACGCTGTCCGGCCATTATCCACAATGATAATGTGCAGCTCCGAATCGGCATCCTTAGGCCCCTGGAAATGCGACGTATACGCCGTGATCGGCTGCCCCGTCGCCGACCTCGCCAACAATCTCGTAAACACTGCCAGATCTGACCAGCGCGGCACCAGCTTTTCCATCCCCATACACGCAATATGGACCTTCGGCAGCGATACCCCCAGGTCCGCATTTCCCTCGTTCGTGCAAACAACAAAGCCCCCGGTCTCCGCGACCGCAAAGTTCACTCCACTGATCCCGATATCCGCCCGACAGAACTTCTCCCGCAAATGCCCACGTGCAGCCTCCACCAGGAAGTTTGGATCACTCTCCCCCGCAGGTGTTCCCAAATGCTCGTGAAACGTCTCGCCGACTTCCTCCCGTTTGATGTGGATGGCAGGCAGAACAATGTGACTGGGCGTCTCCTTACGAAACTGCACGATCCTCTCGCCGAGATCCGTGTCGACTACTTCATACCCGTTGCGTTCCAGAAAACCGTTGAGGTGGCACTCTTCCGTCAGCATCGACTTGCTTTTGACGATATTCTTTGCGTTGTGCTGCTTGAGAATCTTCAGAATGATCTCATTGTGCTCAGCGGCATCCGCTGCCCAGTAAACCTTCGCTCCCCGCGCAATCGCATTCTTCTCAAACTGGTCGAGCAACTCCGGCAGATGTGTCAACACATGGTTTTTGATCCCCGAAGCCTGCTCCCGCAACTGCTCCCACTCAGGCAACGAAGCGGCCTGACGATCCCGCTTGACACGCACAAACCACAATGTCTCATCATGCCAATGCGCCCGCTTCTCGTTGGCAATGAATTTGGAGGCTTGTTCGGGGTGTTTTGTTGTTGGTTGAATCATAGAAGGCCTTCTCAAACACTCATAAATTATCAGTGGCGAGTTTACAAACGTGATTCAACAATACCATTTTGTTCATCGAGTTGACATTGCTGAACCCGTAAGTCAATACAAAACGTGTGTTGAATGATTTGACGATTTGATTTTGGGCATGAAAAAAGCCGCTGGCAATATCGCCAACGGCTAATCATTTGCTGAGTAGATGACCAAATAGATAGATTATTCGATCTTTTCTTTCTGGCCAGCAGATTTTCCTGGATCGCCGCCGCCTGGTGCCGGTGCGGCTGCAGCACCCATCGGGGCCATTGGTGTGTTGGGATCGACTGTTTTAACTTTCTCTTCTTCGCCGCAGCCAGAGGCAGAGATCATTACAACTGAGCTCGAAAAAATAATTGCAGGAACAACAATCAGGTTACCCAGAAACTTCACTCCACTATTCATTAAGGAAGCCTTTCGCAGATTTTTTTGTGAAAAATAGTATGAAAGATATAAACAAAGGAAGACTAGAAGTACACGATTTGAAGAGAATTAAATTCAAAAAACAGTCCACAACAAATGTCGTCGTGGACTGTTTCCCATTTTGCAGTTTATTAAAAAACA
>SXPC01000071.1 GCA_005778225.1 Planctomyces sp.
CGTCGTTAAAATGAACATCGACACCGATACCCAGTACGCCTTCACACGTCCGATCGTCGAGCACATGTTCAAGAATTACGACGGCGTTCTCAAGATCGACGGCGAGATCGGCAACAAGAAGGCCTACGACCCACGCGCGTATTTGAAAGCCGCTGAAATCGGCGTCGCCGCCCGTATGACTCAGGCCTGCGACGACCTGCATTCCGTCGGTAAGACGATCTTCGGGAAGGTGTAAGGAGAGGCGCAGGGCGACAGGCTCCAGGCGCTAGGAACATTGAGACGCCAGGGAACCATTGGTTTCCTGGCGTTTTTTTTGTTGCGTTGAATGTCAATCAAAAAAGAAGGACGCGGCGATCGTGATCGCTGCGTCCTGTCTTCATGCATCAGGTGGGAACCTGCTGCATTGCCTCGAGTCTCTCGAGTTATTTTTTCGGCGTGGCTTCGAAGTTGAATTCATTTTTACCGGCTTTGACTTCGCGTTCGAGGGAGCCGTCTGTGAATTCCTTGGAGAACTTTTCAGGGACAGCCGGGACAATGACCTTGCCGTCGTCGCCGATGGTCGGTTCTTGAGACGTCAGCAGAGTGACGGAGTGCTTGTCGATTTTTGCACCGGCAGTTTGCGGGTTGTATTGGAGTGCATAGATCCCCTGGGCGTCGGTGCGGCCAGACGAGCTTCGACCACCTGAGAGCGGGCGGAAGACGACGAAGACGTTTTCGACAGGCTTGCCATCCATTGTGATGACGCCAGTGACCACCGCCGTTTCCGGCTGGTCAGATCTGGAACAGCCTGCCAATGCAGTACCGAGAACAATTGCGCAAAGAAATGTGAATCGAGTCATGTGATGTGGAATCCGTTGACAGAGGATTTGGGTTTGATGAAGACGGGATGGAGGAAAATCGAAGCCGCTCCTGCCCGAGTCGACAGAAGCGGCTTCACTCGTGTTTAGAACTCACCCACCACTGCTCCGTCATCGCGACGGATCAGATATTCGTAGAGAGTGTTGGCACCACCGCCGAAGTCGTCATCGATGTTCTCACTGACGAAACGTACGGCTCCGTCACCCATGACGAACTGCGCGCCGCCAGCGTGGACGCTGGAGAAACCTTGTCGCCCGTCGATGTCATTGCAGCCGACAGGGCAGATGTCGGTCATATTGATGTGGGTCTTGCCACCACCGACGACAGAGATGAACCCGTCTTTGTAGTCTTTCCCAGACTGGATGTCGGAGTTTCCATTGTGTCCGAAAAGAACACCCGCGTTCAGATCAACACCCTGCAGCGTATAGGCACGCTCGCCGACAAGGAACGTGTTCGACAGACCATCGGTAATGTCGGCGAAGCGAATTCGTCGGAAGCGGTTGCCCTCTACTCCCGATGCAGGCACAAAAACAGCTTCAGGGGCAGCTCGGGAAATGTTTCCTTCATCGTTACAGCCGATGTAGTTGGTGGTGGCGAGCATGACACGGTTGGCTGCCGTGCCGCTGCCATTGTTGATTTTGTAATACTCGTTCAGATCTGGACCTGGGTCTGATGGACAACGGAAGCTGGCGATCTTCTTCTGCATGGCCGCCAGTTTCTGTGGGTCGTTGACGGCCTGATGGAGACGTTGTGGCATCCCGGGTTGAAGCGTATCGAAGACAGCTGATTGCTCCATCTGCGGAAGAATCATGACGCTCCACGAGTAGGAAGCGTGACGCGTTTCGTCACCACCGTTGTTCTCGTGGTCATAACTGGCAGCGGGGAGGACGTTGAAGACGTCATGATAGTTGTGAAGGGCCAGGCCGATCTGTTTGAGGTTGTTTTTGCAGGTGGAGCGTCGGGCTGCTTCGCGTGCCTGTTGGACGGCTGGCAGAAGAATCGCTACGAGAGTCGCGATAATGGCGATAACAACCAGAAGTTCAATCAAAGTGAACCCGCGCTTCTTCATGGGATGTGTCATGGAGAATTCCTTGAAAAGAATGATGAGATAATAAGACTTGTGCCAAACGTGGCGAGGTTTTCTGGATTACTGCATGAGTTGCTTTAGTTCTTCAGCCGGGAGGACTCGATTGAAGATGGAGACTTCGTCGATATCGCCAGTAAATCCGTTCCACGACTCCCCCTCCTGACAATTTCCAATCACGAGAGGTGCTGTCGTCGAAGTTGTTTTGGCGGCTGTCTGATTGACTAATTCTCCGTCGAAGTAGAAGGAGATGTTTGTTTCCCCATCGATCGTCGGATCAAAAGTAAAAGCAATCTGATGCCACTTTCCATCGACGATGGGAACATCAGCCACAATGTTATCAGGTTTTGTTGGACCATAGCCGAGTCCCAGCACCCGATCCTGGCGTCGGAACCAGATGGCCCACGAAAGCTCGCTGCCTCGACCACGGGATATCAGTCGCGAGAACCTGTGTTCAAATCGTTCTGCGCGAACCCACATCAATACGGTCATCGGCCTGGTTGCGTCCAGCTGAGCAGAATCTTCCGGAGTCAACTCAATTCGGTCTTCAAAACTCCCCCCACGGAAGTGCATGGCATTGGCATGAGCATGTCGGCCAGGAGTCGGAGTCGCGTCGATGATTTTTCCTTCGCCGAACGACAGCTTGCCTTCTGCCTGATTGAGAGCCAGCTTCGATGACAGGGTCACGTCTTCAAAAGAGTGTCGAAGGACAAGCCCTTCTGTCCTGTTCAGTTTCATCTCTCGTAGACTATGGGCTATGCGAGAGGATTCGAACTTATCGATCGTCTCGACCAGTTCTGTGGGCGAGAGGAATGTGCACGGATTGAAGGGGAGTGAATCAACGGTCTCACCTTTGCGGGTTCCCATCGCAGCCCCTTGCCCGGAGGAGATGTGCGATGATGCCATGCTGCTCTCGGACTTCTCCTGATTTCCGACCGAGAGCGCCCCCTGAATCACCTGGACTTCAGAGTTTCTGCCCTCTGGCAGGCTGACCGAGAATTCGGTTCCAAGATTCGTCAGCTTCCGTTCGCCGACGAGGATATCGATTTGACGTCCCCCGGTTTGTACTGAGATATTGCCTTTGGTCAGACGCATGGAGGAGCGAGAAAGGATTTCGACTTCACTGCCTGCGCTCATGAGGAAGCGCGTGCGCCCTGCGATCTCGATAGTCGCCGCTCCGTCGTTCAAAGCGAGTCGCCCAAAACCAAGACGATCATTCACCGTCAACGGCTCATCACGGAACGTCAACTGGCCATTGGCGATCGCGAGAAGTTCACCAAAGTAGTAAGCGTACTGGATGTACCAGTAACCGACCGACATCAGCAGCATTGAGCAGAGCACGCAGGATGCCAGCGACGCCAGCATCATGTGACGACGGTGAAGCCGTTTCATGCCAGCTTCGTCGTCATCCAGGCGATTCAGGACGACATTGAGATCGTAGTCTTCCAGGCGAATATGATCGTAAAGTTCATTATGGAGATCGACATACTCGATGAACTGACGCCGGCTGGCAGCGTCAGACTCAAGGATGTCGGTTAAGTGCCGGGCAGATTGTGCGTCAAGGACATTGTTGCAATAGGCATCAACGAGCTTGAGAAACTTATGGTCTGGAGTCATCGCCTGCTCAGTCATGACGGTCCTCCAGTTTCAATCGCCGATTGACGCAGCGATACAGGGCCATTCGAATCCTTTCAAGATGTCGATACACGGTGCGCCCGGTCTGGCGTGTGTCGACAGCGATTTCATCAATACTGCGATCCTCGCCGTAGAAAGCGTAGAGGAGGTTGAGTTCTTTGGCTTCCAGCGAGGTGACACAACGGTGAAGCTGCTCGCGACGGAGTTCGAGGTACTCGAAGTTTCCTTCCTGCACACGACGCAGGTCGGTCATCAGTTCATCCGAAAATGCGATCCCCTGGAATTTCTGTTTGCGACGACGTTTTTCGTGGACACGTCGCGCGACTTTGAAGGCAATCGTACAGGCCCAGCGTGTGAAGTCAGTCCCGGGAGTGAACTGGTCGAAGCGTTGCCACAGGAACAGACAGGTCTCCTGCATGGCATCGTCAGCGTCGTTCCGATCCGGAAGCCAGGTACGGATGCAGCGGTAGATGCGCTGATGCGATTGGCTCAGCTCACGAACGAAAAGCTGACGCTCATCGTCTCGTTCATCCTCACTAGTCAAAAACTGACTTTCGTACACTTCAAGTCCTGAAGGTTTCAAACATATAGGTGACGACGCCAAGCGGCGTGACAAGTTACAGCCAGCTATACCGGTCGCATCTGAAAATTGACACGGTTTATTGAGTTGATGCCAAGAATTTTTCCGGCAGCCGGAAAGGCGACGAAGCAAGAGCGCGTCAATGACCGGTTGAGTAGGTATTTCCCGAACGAAACATGAAAATTACGCGAAGAGCAAGCGCGTTTTCAGCCTAGTAAAATCGTTGCCTGGCTTATGATTTAAGCCTGTTCAAATCGCACATCACCGCAGCGAATCGCGAATGATCGGATTCAACTCTTCTTGGAACTCACGCTTTCGAGACTGCCTGGATGCGGGATTCCCAGGTTCGCTGGATTGCATCGATCTCGTCAATGACTCCCTCGTTAAGTTCCCAGTTGGCACCGCCGACGTTGGCTTCGATCTGGCCGGGATGACGGGCGCCGACGATGGCAGAAGTCACTTCGTCTTTGCGGAGGGTCCAGGCGATCGCCAGTTCGGAAAGAGACTGGCCATAGTCTTTAGCGATCGTCGTCAACTGGTTGATCATTTCCCAGTGAATGCTGAGTTGCGGTTCCTGAAAACGAACATCTCGTGAACGGTGGTCGTCTGATGGAAGTTTCGAGACGTGGTCCTGCGTCATCTTGCCGGTGAGCATGCCTTTGGCGAGAGGGCTGTAGGCGACGATGCCGATTCTGTGTTGGCCACAGAAAGGCAGGATTTCGTTTTCAATACCGCGAGCCATCAGGTTGTATGGTGGCTGCAGGGAGGCGGGCTTACTCATCGACATGATGCGTTCGAGATGCTCGACATTGAAGTTGGAGACGCCGATCTCGCGGACTTTGCCCTGCTTTTTGAGTTCGATCAGCGCTTCCCAGCCGTCTTCGATATCAGAGACGGGGTCAGGCCAGTGGATCTGGTACAGGTCGATCACATCGACGCCAAGACGAGCCAGACTTTTATCGCATTCCTCAAGAATGCTTTGTCGTGTCAGTCGCGGAGTGATGCTGCCATCGGCGTTGACGATCCGACCACATTTGGTCGCAATGATCGGCCAGTTTTCTTTCGGGATCTTCTTCAAAGCAGCGCCGACGTGTTCTTCAGAGACGCCATCGCCGTAGACCGGCGCGGTATCGATCCAGTTGATGCCAAGCTCGACGGCACGAAGGATCGTGTTGACGGCGTCTTCGGGATTCTGTTCACCCCAGCCGAATTTCCAACGCCCGCCGCTGATTCCCCAGGTGCCCAACCCGATACGGGTCAGTTCAAGAGCGGAGTCGCCCAGACGACGGGTAGAGAGCTGCATTTTCTCGGTCCTGCTTTCAAACGGCGGAGGTCGTTGGTGTCAGCCATTGAGTTTAACAGACTGGAAGGCAGGCGGGTAGCGCGGGAAAAGAATGAAGTGTGTGCCACGGCTGTGTCAGCCGTGTGATCGCGCAATGAGAGTCCACATCGAATGAATACTGCACGGCTGACACAGCCGTGGCACACGAGATCCGACTACGTGAAGTAGTTACGAACCGCCATGCGGATCGCATCCGTCGTTGCCACGAGGGGACGCTCGTGGAATTCGCAGTAGCTTTTCATCTGGCTCAGTAAGTCGCGCGGTTGGCAGAAGCGGAACGGACGTTGAGGCTTGACGTAATACTCGTCGATCAACGAGTCGAGAATTTCAGGGGGCAGACTGATCTGCATGCTGGCAGCCAGTTTGACGAACAGCTGACGGAACTCGTCTACGGTTGGATCGATGACCTCGATCTTGTAGGGAATTCGTCTCAGGAAGGCTTCATCGACGAGGCTCTTGGGATCGAGGTTCGTTGAGAAAATCACGAGCTGATCAAACGGGAAACAGATCTTGCTGCCGTTGGGAAGGTTCAGAAAATCGTGACGTGTCTCGAGCGGGTGAATCCAGCGGTTGAGGAGTTCGGTCGTGCTGATGCGCTGACGGCCGAAGTCGTCGACAACGAAGACACCGCAGTTGCTCTTGATGTGCAGGGGTGCTTCGACGACTTTGGAATCGCCGATCAGAGTCATTTCAAGCTGATCCATTGTGAGTTCGCCACCGACGACAATCGTCGGACGCTTAATTCGAATCCAGCGCTGGTCAATGTTCTGCTCGTCTGCACAGGGAACTTCTTCGTGGACAGCCGGGTCATAGATGCGGACGATCTGCTCATGAATCAGGATCGTGCGAGGAATCCAGATCGATTCGCCGAACGCACGACACAGGCGTTGTGCGATGCTCGTCTTGCCGTTCCCGGGCGCACCAAACAGAAACAACGCCCGAGACGATTGAATCGCCATGCCGAGCTGATCCATGATCGTCGGATTGATAGAAAGCTCTGACAGACATGATGTCAGATGTGACTTGCGAGGCTTCTGTAGATCGAGAGATTGTGAGTCGACACTGGCAAGGTATTCATCAAAGCAGACCGGCAGTGAGCCGTAATACGAACAGGCCTGGTCATAGCGGACGGCGCGTTCTTTGCCGATGTTGGTCAGTTCATATTGGAAGTCATGGAGTGAACTGGATGAGCGATAGCCGACGATCTGCTGGGCTTTGTAGTCGCGCATGATGTCATGCACCATCGCGATCGGAATCTTCAGCTGCAGGCCAATTTCCTTCCCCCACGCAGCTCCGCGCTGGAACAGGAATTTGAGCACGATTGATTCGACCACGCCCGCCGGGATCATCAGACCATTGCGGTCTTTCGGACATGACGGATGGAACTGTCCACCTGGGCGTGTGAGGCTAATTCGCTCCGCTTCAGGCAATTGAGAGACGGCGCGAAACTGTTCTAGAAGGACGCCAACTGGGGTCATGCAATCACCAACTCGTTTGATGCAGGGAAGTTCGTAATCGGATGTTCGTGGCCCTGATCGAACATCCAGAGAATGGAACACTAGTCTGTAAAACGCGAGTAATTCAGCGCGAGGTGTCTGGTGAGGGAAATTCATGCAACGAAACATGAGCGCGATACTATTTTTCGCGATGTTGTCAGCTTGACGATTATGCAGTTCATGACGATGAAACTGCTGTTAGCGAGAATCTCATGTGCGAGGCACAACTAATTGGATGGCCATTGTGCACTCGCACGGCTGACACAACCGTGTCACACTGTTGGTCACGCGAAGATCGTTTCGATGATCAGCTGCGAATTTTCGAGCGTATTCAAAAGCAGATCAGGATTGCAGCCAGAGAGAAGGTCGTGAGAGTACATGCCGGTCGCGACCGCGATGACTTTCGCGCCGATCGCGCGGGCGCACTGGATATCCGCTGGCGTGTCCCCAATCACCCAGACATCGCCGGGAGTCGCTTCTTCCCAGACACGCTCCCGCGTCAACTGCCAGGCCATGCGGGCCATATCGTCGCGATGGTGGTGGTCGTCCCCGTAGAAGCCGAAGGAGAAATACTTTTCGAGACCAAAGTGCGAGAGCTTGATATCAGCCCCCCGCTCGAAATTCCCAGTCATCACCCCCATCAAGGCCCGATCGTGTTGAGCAAGGCCTTCAAGCAACTCGTGCACTCCGGGGAGTACTCGGGCTCGACCGCTTCCCAGAACAACAGGGAGTTCTTCAAAATACATCGACTGAAAGTAGGCCCAGATGCTTTCGTCGAGCGCGATCTCATGGTGCGTGAACAGATCCGAGACAATGCCACGATCCGTTCGTCCTGCGGTTTCGATCTTGTATTCTGCCAGTTCTACCGAAAAGGCTTTGACGAGGGCGCGTTCCATCGCAATCTGACCAGCGCCACCAGAACTGAGAAGCGTACCATCAATGTCGAAAAGCAGGACTTTTTTCACGTTCTCATTTGCAATTGAGTTAAGTAGCAAGAGGGTGCAAGCAGGAAAGAGCTGATTGCTCACTGCGGGCAGCAGGTGAGCTCGCGATCAGGTCCAGAAGTTGGAGGGATCGAATTCGATCAGGGTTTGTGTCTTGAGAATGCCAAGGTCTTCAGGAAAGGTGTGGAACGTCTGGACAGCGATAGCACCTGGAAGCGTATTGACCGTCACATAGCTGACAGCGGTCGAATCAAGGGGAGTGTTAGTGGGGAAGAGAGCTTTGAGTTTCGACTTGCGGGCGTCGGCGGCGATCTCTTCCTGCATACGTTCAAAGACAGAGAGTTCGAGAACTTCTCTCTGGAGTCCGAAACGACACAGCGCCTGATCAGCGATGGAGTTGTCGAACTGGTGGTGGTGACGAATTTTGACTTTGCGATTGAGACCTGCCACGGGGCGTTCATCAGCAAAAGAGCCCAGGACTTCGACAACGCGAAATTTGGGGTGGCGATATTCGATGACGTGACCATCGCGGGTGAGAGCAGCGATGACCCGCATCTGGTAGGCGTGGACGGCGAATTCTCGGCGATTCAGGATGTCGAAGAACTCTGGGTGGATTGCGCGGTCGTAGAGTTCGAAGCCGACTTCGTCGATATTCGGTCGCTGGCATCCGAGCTTCATGATGGGTTCCGTCGAGTACTCAGCACTTGAGACAATATGGAAATTTGTAATATGCCAGGACGACAATCATGGAAGCCCTAACGGCGAATTCGCTTTATCGTAGCTGTCGATCTGACCAAAAGAAATTGGATGTCTGGCGCAATTTTTATCTTTTTTGATACAGATCAAGGTACGTTTATTCTATCTTGACAGCCCCTCCTGTTTTGACTCACGAAAATCCGGGTAGACGCATTTTGAGCGATTAGTTCTAATTCCGGGGTGATCCTACTTCGCGTTGCGGAAAGACTGCGCCGATCGTTTCGTTTGAGGGACGTTTGACGTGCGTTTTTCGACTCATTGTTGAGAAATGTGTCGATTGAAAGCCCGCACAGGAGACATGACCAGCCCAATCATGGACGATTGGCGCCGCCGATTTGAATCGGATTAATACTATGAGCATGATGCAAACATTGTTGAAGCTGTGGCCGTTTATCTGGCCGCACCGCAAGCTTTTGATTACGTCAAGTCTGTTCGCGATTCTGATCGCGTTGTTCTGGGGCGCGAATCTTTCTGTCGTCTTCCCGATCGCCAAGGTGTTTCTCGATGGCAAGAGCCTGCCCGGATATGTGCAGGAAGAGATTGCCTCCGCCGAGTTACAAGTCGCAAAGATGAAGTATCGGGTTGAGCAGGCTCAGCAGAAGCTGGAGGCGCTCGATCCGAAGAAATTCGATGAAACCTCGTTTCGACGCGAGCAGATTAGCTTATTGGAAGATCAGTCGAAGAATCAGTCACTGCTGTCGACCGCCAGTAGCAAGCTGACGATGTATCAGTGGCTCAATGCCACAGTGATTCCCTGGGCGCCCGAAGATCCGTTCAATTGCTTTTCACTGATTTTGTGCATCTTACTTCTCGCGACAGTGCTCAAAGGTGCCTGCGAATATGCGCAGGACGTTCTGATCGGGAGCATGGTCGAACTGGTCGCGATGGATATTCGCAAGGGCTGCTTCCGCAAAGCGCTCAAGCTGGATTATCAGACTCTGTCGAAAGAGGGGACGTCGGGTTTGATGTCGCGGTTCACTTACGACATCAACATCCTGGCGACCGGGCTCTCTTTGCTGGGCGGCAAGGTCATTCGCGAGCCGTTTAAGGCAGTCACGTGTATCGTCTGTGCGTTCCTTGTGAACTGGCAGTTGACGACGCTGATTCTCGTGTTTGTGCCCATTACGGGGCTGATCTTCTACCGCTTTGGTAAGCTGCTCAAGCGAGCCAGTCAGCGGATGATGGAGTCGATGACGCGTATTTATAAGACGCTGGAAGAAAGCTTCAGCGCCCTGAAAGTTGTCATCGCGTTTGGAAACGGACGGGCACACCGACGACGTTTTCACTTGGAAAACAAAGAGTTTTACCGCAAAGCCATGCGTATTGTCCGGATCGATGCCCTGACGGGCCCCGTGACGGAAGCCATGGGGATGTGTGCATTTTTCGTCGCACTCATGCCCTGTTCCTACCTGCTGCTGCGTGGCACGACCTCCATCGGCGGAATTAAGCTCGCTGAGACCGCGCCGGATGTCGCAACCCTCGGATTGTTTTTTGCATTCCTGGCCGGTGCGATCGATCCGATTCGCAAGCTGTCGAGTGTCTATTCCAAACTGAAACGCAGTACGGCAGCCGCTGACCGGGTGTTGGCGTTTATGGAGACAGAAACACTGGTTAAACAGGACGAGCAGCCTCTCACGCTGGCCAAGCTGTCCAAGACTATCGAGTTCCAGAACATTTCCTTTTCGTACTACACGAAAGAGAACGAGCGTCGTAACGAAGTCCTTTCGGATGTCTCGCTGACGATTGATCACGGTGAAGTCGTGGTCGTTGTGGGTGAAAACGGGTCAGGGAAATCGACGCTGATTAACCTTCTGCCTCGATATTACGATCCCTCGCGCGGGTCAGTCCTGTTTGATGGGGTCGATATTCAGCAGGCACGTCTGACGGATCTGCGGTCTCAAATTGGGGTCGTCACCCAGGAAACACTGCTGTTTGACGACACGATCTATGAAAATATTCGCTACGGATTCCCCGGCGCCACGAAGACGCAGATTGAAGATGTCGCGCTGCGAGCCGGGGTGATGCAATTTATCGACAACTTACCGGACGGGTTTGACACGGTCGTCGGCGAGAAGGGTTCTGCCTTGTCAGGTGGCCAGCGTCAGCGGATCGCGCTCGCGCGGGCGATGTTGCGAGATCCGGCGATTCTGATTCTCGATGAAGCGACCTCTGCCATTGACGCTCAGAGCGAAACGCTAATTCTCCAGGGTCTGCGTCGATTCGCGGCGGGACGAACTGTTTTCATCGTGACACACCTGATGAGTCCGTCAATTCTCGATTTCGTCACGAAGGTTCTGATCATGGACCGGGGCAAGCTGGTCGCGTACGGGCCACACGCGGACGTGCTCAGAACGTGCCCGGTTTATCAGAATCTGTTCCATGCAAGATTGGCGAAACATGCGGCGTGAGTCACGATTTGGAGACTGTGGGAGTGAATAAGATTCGCAGACATCCCTCATCCGATCTCGAAGACTCGGCCACCTTCTCCCCGAGGAGAAGGGACAGAAGTGCGAATCACGCGGGTTGTGGCGGTGTTTCGCATTATGATGACAGGCAGTCACCGTTATAGTGGGGCTGTGATTTGTGAGTATTCTGTATAACCGTCACGTCATTTTCGAAGCTGTGGCGACGGGATGGAATCGCACGTTGACCAGAATTCAACCTAACCGATAGAATGCAAAAGACTTTGCATGCTTGAACCGGCCAGGTTTGCCGGGCTTGCTTCGACTATTCGATTCTGCAACGCGGGATGCGTACATACGGAGACTCCCTTGAAACTGATTCGTCACCTCCTGTGTGCAGCTGTTACGACGGCGGCGTTTGTGACGGCTCCGGCGTGGGCTGAGGAAGGCTTTGATTACATCATCAAGCCACAGATCGAAGGCTTTGAGCGAACGACTCAGCCGAATCTGTATGTCCTGGAAGTTCAATCCAAGCCTCTTCGCGTCATCTGGGTCGACGTTACCGATCCAAAGACGGGCGAGAAGAAGCCAGAGCAGATCTGGTATCTGGCCTACCGTGTCGTGAACCGCTCTTACCGCCAGCCTGCTGGCGACAATTCAAAAGCCGTCAATCAACTGGATCCGGAACCGGGTCCCTCGTATTTCGTTCCCTCGTTTACATTGGTGACCACCGATGGCGAGCAGACGACTCACCAGGACATCGTTATTCCTGAAGCTCAAGTGGTCATCAACCAGCGTGAACGACGCGAACTGAAGAATTCGGTTGAGATCGTCGGGCCGATTCCTCCAGCATCCAGTGGAGATGCCAATCCTCAGATGCTTTACGGAGTCGCGACATTCCGCGGTGTGAATCCCGAGACAGACCGATTCACTGTTTACATGAGCGGCTTTTCGAATGGTTATCGCAAAGCGCAGGGACCTGCCGGTGAAATCGTTGAACGCAAGACGATCATGCAGAAATTCTGGCGTCCGGGTGACCAGTTCGATGTCAACTTCCGCGAGTTCCGTTTTGAGGGAGACTCGCAATGGATTTACCGTCCGGAAGTGGTGGTGAAGAAGTAGGGAGTCGTGAGGTTCTTGACTTCGCTTTGATGAGCGAATGGATGACGTCTGTCGCCTAACGCTCACCCTCATCCGCCCTTCGGGC